>JAUSBK010000010.1 GCA_030652115.1 Coriobacteriia bacterium
TCGAACCCGTGATCTCCGCCTTGAGAGGGCGGTGTCCTAACCGCTAGACGAACGCGCCATGTGGCTGGGGTACTAGGGCTCGAACCTAGACTCTTCGGAACCAGAATCCGACGTGTTGCCAGTTACACCATACCCCAGTACGTGCCTGCGCCCCTCGGGGCGCGAATAGGTACTCTACCTGCGAGGTGCGAGCGGTGTCAACCGCGGTGGGACCCCGCCTAGCGCGACCCGGAGAGCGTGATGGCCGAGCCGAGACGCCCGATCACCGTGTCGCGCTCGAGCAGCGCGAGCGACTCGAAGAGCGGCGGGCTGACGGTGCTGCCAGTGACTGCCACGCGGACAGCCTGGAAGAGCACCTTGGGCTTAACGCCGAGCGATTCGGCGAGCGCGCGCAGCGACGCTTCGATGGTCTCGGCGTTCCACGGTTCGAGCGTTCGCAGCAGTTCGTCCGCGGCGGCGAGGGCGGTCTTGGCCTCCTCGGAGGCGAGCGCCTTCTCGACAGACGTCGGGTCGAGGTGGATCTCCTCGGCGAACAGGAAGCCGAGGGTCGGGACCACCTCGGTCATGCGCTTGAGTCGCTCGGAGACGAGCGGAACGAGCGCGAGATACCAGTCCGGGCGGCGAGCGAAATCGCCCGCGGTGGTGAGGCCGGCCTCTTCGAGCCAGGGCAGCATGCGCTCGATCAGGCGCTCGGGTGCCATCTCGCGTATGTACACGCCATTCATCCACTCGAGCTTCTCGGCGTCGAAGATCGCAGGGTTCTTCGAGATGCGGTCGAGCGAGAAGTGCTCCGTGAGGACGTCGGCCGAGAAGACCGTGGTCTCGCCGTCGAGCGACCATCCGAGGAGCGCGAGATAGTTCAGCAGCGCCTCGGGCAGGATGCCTTGGTCGTGGAACGCCTCAACGGATGTGGCGCCGTGGCGCTTGGAGAGTTTCTTGCCGTCGGCACCCCAGATCATCGAGAGGTGGGCGAATCGGGGAACGACATGGCCGAGCGCCTCGAACACGAGGATCTGGCGCGGCGTGTTCGAGAGGTGGTCGTCGCCACGGATGACGTGGGTGATCTGCATCTCGGCATCGTCGACGACGGTCGCGAAGTTGTACGTGGGCGTGCCATCGCTGCGCACGAGCACGAAGTCGTCCATGGCCGAGGCGGGGAAGGCGGTCTCGCCGCGAACCGCGTCGTCGACCAGGATGTCACCGCGGTCGTCCGGCACGGCGAGGCGCCACACGTGCGGCTCACCGGCGTCGAGGCGGGTGCGGACGATTTCCGGGGCGAGCCGCCGGCAGGTGCGGTCGTAGCCAGCGTTGCCGTCGCCGGAGCGGGCCGCCTCACGCTTACGCTCGAGCTCATCAGCGGAGCAGAAGCACGGGTACGCGGTTGCGTTGGACCTCATCCGCTCGAGCGCAGCAGCGTAGCTCGGTGCACGTTCGGTCTGGTAGTAGGGCCCGTACGACCCGCCGGCCTCCGGACCCTCGTCCCAGTCGATGCCGAGCCACTCGAGCGATCGGAGGATCTGTGCGGTGTTCTCAGCGGTAGAGCGCTCGGGGTCGGTGTCGTCGATGCGCAGGATGAACGTGCCGCCGGCTCCGCGGGCGAAGGCCCAGTTGTAGATGGCCGTCCGGGCGCCGCCGATGTGGAGGGCGCCGGTCGGGCTCGGGGCAAAGCGAACGCGAACGTGCTCGGTCACAGCATCCCTTTCGGTCGCGTGAGGACTAGTGCTCGGTTTCGCCGCACAGGTTGGCGCGGCGTAGGAGGTACCACGTGATGCCCACGGCGAGCGTGAGGACGGCGAGGGCGAGGGCCTTCTCGAGGACCTTGTCGCCGGTCTCGAAGATGACGAGCTTCCGGACGACGGCAACCAGGCCAGCCTCGAGCACCGTGCCGATGACGTTCTTGTGCAGCATGTAGGCTATCGCGATCCGGATGAGCTCGATGACGATGAAGACAACGAGGACGGTGTCGATGGTCCGGGTGATGCCTTCGGGGGTCATGAATCCTTCGGCTCGCACCACCTCGAGCATCTTCAGGACGACGTCGACCACGCCGAGCGCAGCGAGAATGACGAGCAGCGCAGCGACCGCCCCTTCGATGTAGATGACGATGCGATTGAGCAGGTCTATCGCCTTCATGCGCAGCTCCAGGGTCGGCGAACCCGTTCACTATACAAGCTTGTGCCCTTCTTGGCAGTCGGCACGGTGCGTGCTATCGTCACAGGCGTTCTCATCACGAGGCAGCGCGAGAGCGCTGCAGAGGGTCGAGGGACCGCACCCGACGACACCCCGGCAACCGACGCGAAAGCGGCGCACGGTGCCACATTGCGGCAGACGGCAACGTCTGGAAGATGAGGGAATAGCGCGGCACTCGTGCGTGCCATCGACTGTATCCCTTGTCAAACCGGACAAGGGATCGTTTCTTGTCCGGGGCGGATACTGGAGCACCCGCGTCGCGGGTGACGAAGGCTAGGAGGCTTCATGTCAGAGCGGGAGTACGTGTTCACCTCGGAGTCGGTGACTGAAGGCCATCCCGACAAGATGTGCGACCAGATCTCGGACGCCGTGCTCGACGCGATCATCGCCCGCGAGGGTGAGCTTGCGGCCGAGGGGTACGAGACCGACCAGGGCTCAAAGGCGTCGCCGGAGTACGTGCGCGTTGCCTGCGAGACGCTCACGACAACCGGCCTCGTGGTGGTGGCGGGCGAGATCCGCACGCACGCTTATGTGGACATTCCCGCGATCGTTCGCGAGACCATCAAGGACATCGGCTACACGCGGGCCAAGTACGGCTTCGACTACGAGACGTGCGGCGTGCTGACCGCCATCCACGAGCAGAGCGCCGACATCGCGATGGGCGTGGACGAGGCGTACGAGGTGAAGCACGGCGACACCGACCCGCTCGACCTAATCGGCGCGGGCGACCAGGGCATGATGTTCGGCTACGCCTGCAACGAGACGTCACAGTTCATGCCGATGCCGATCTACCTCGCGCATCGGCTCGCCGAGCGGCTGACCGCCGTCCGGAAGGGCGATGTGCTGGACTACCTGCGGCCCGACGGCAAGACCCAGGTCACCGTCCGCTACGTGGACGGCAAGCCAGTGGCTGTAGACAAGATTCTGATCTCCTCCCAGCACGCCGACGGTGTGGACATTGAGACACTCATGAAGCCCGATTTCATCGAGCACATCATCGAACCCGTGCTCTCACTCGAGGACATCGAGTGGAAGGGCGCCGAGGTCTACGTCAACCCCACAGGACGTTTCGTGATCGGCGGTCCCATGGGCGACTCGGGTCTCACCGGCCGCAAGATCATCGTGGACACCTACGGCGGCATGGGCCGGCACGGCGGCGGCGCGTTCTCCGGCAAGGACTGCACGAAGGTGGACCGCTCGGCGGCGTACGCGGCTCGCTGGGTCGCGAAGAACGTCGTTGCGGCCGGACTGGCGGACCGGTGCGAGCTTGAGCTCGCGTACGCCATCGGCGTCGCGCATCCGCTCTCGATCACGGTCGAGACCTTCGGCACCGAGAAGTTCGACCCGGCCAAGATCGAAGAGGCCATCGCCGAGGTGTTCGACCTGCGTCCGGGCGCCATCATCCGTGACCTGGAACTGCGTCGCCCGATCTACCGCAAGACGGCGGCGTACGGTCACTTCGGCCGCGACGACCGCGACTTCACCTGGGAGCGCCTCAATCGCGTGGACGCGCTTAAGGCAGCCGTCAGCTGATCGCACGCTACAGACCATACCCCAGGGCCACCGGCGCGATGTCGGTGGCCTTCGGTATGCTGTGACCATGGGAACAAGCCTGCCGATAGCACGTGTCGTTGTGGACGTGCCCGCACGCGCTCTGTCGGAGCCGTTCGACTACCGCGTTCCGGAGCACCTGGTCGCCCAGGTCGCCATCGGGTGCCCCGTTGCTGTCCCGCTCGGCCCGCGCCGGTGCGTGGGTTACGTCGTCGGCCTCCTTCGCGAGTCGTCGTACACAGGGACGATCCGCGACATCGATGCGGTGCTCGGCATGCCGCTGTTCGCCGAAAGTGCGCTCGTACTCGCCGAGTGGATCGCCGCCGAGTACGTAGCGCCGCTCTCCGAGGCACTGCGCCTGTTCCTGCCGCCGGGTGGCGCCCCGCGGGTCGTGCGCACCACAGATGGTTGGGCGTACGAAGGACGTCAGATGCGCGTCGGATCCGAGCGGCTCGTGACGCTGACGGAGGGGACCGCGTTCGCACCGCGTTCGAACGCGAAGGTGCAGCGGGCCGTGCTGGAGGCGCTCTCCAGCGGACCGTTGACGACGGCCGAGCTTGCCGCGGACATCCCCGGGGCCACCGCCGCCGTCGGGGCCCTGGAGCGGGCCGGTGTGGTCGTCACGGCCGAGCGGGCCCGCCATCGGCGTCCCGCAGAGCGGCTTCGGCCGAAAGTGACACACGTTCATACGCCGGAGCAGGCGGCCGCGATCGAGGCGATCGTCCGCTCGGTTGACGAGGGCGGAGCCGTGGTATTGCTCGAGGGCGTGACAGGATCGGGGAAGACGGAGGTCTACCTCGCAGCTATCGAACGCGTGCTCGCACAGGGGCGAAGCGCGATCGTCTTAGTTCCGGAGATCTCGCTTACACCGCAAACGGTCGGCAGATTTCGGGGCCGTCTGGGCGACGACGTGGCGGTCATCCACAGCCGTCTTTCTGCAGGTGAGCGGTTCGATCAGTGGCAGCTCGCCCTTGACGGGAGTGTGCGGGTGGTCGTAGGAGCCCGTTCCGCGCTCTTCGCCCCGCTGCGTGACGTCGGGCTCGTGGTCATCGACGAAGAGCACGAGCCCTCGTACAAGCAGGGCCAGTCGCCGCGATATCACGCGCGCGAGGTCGCCGAGCGGATGTGCGGCTCCACTGGCGCCACTCTCGTTCTCGGCTCCGCCACACCGAGCCTCGAGTCACGTCATCGTGCCGAGGTGGGACGATACCGGCATGTACGACTGACGCACCGGGTGGGCGGCGGTACCCCGCCCTCGGTCGAGGTCGTAGACATGACGGCCGAGTTTGCGTCGGGCAACCGGTCGATCTACTCGGCGGCCCTTGAGGGCGCGCTTCGAGAGGTCGCCGAACGGGGCGAGAAGGCGGTGCTGTTCCTCAATCGCCGGGGTTTCGCATCGTTCGTGCTGTGCCGCGAGTGCGGTTTCGTTCCCGAGTGCGAGTCATGCAGCGTCTCGCTCACCTACCACGACGACACCGGCTCACTGCAGTGCCATCACTGCGGAAGCTCGCACCCGATGCCGGTCACGTGTCCGCGGTGTGGCAGCGCGTACCTGCGGAAGTTCGGCGCGGGGACCGAACGCGCTGAGACCGATCTCGGTGCGCTCATCCCGGGTCTACACATCGTGCGGATGGATGCGGACACCACGACGGGAAGGGGCGGTCACGAGCGGGCGCTCATGGAGTTCGAGGACCATGCAAGCGCAGTGCTCCTGGGAACCCAGATGATCGCCAAGGGCCTGGACTACCCGGACGTCACGCTCGTGGGGGTGCTGAATGCGGATACCAGCATGCATGTGCCTGACTTCCGTGCGGGAGAACGGACGTACCAGCTGCTGGAGCAGGTAGCCGGTCGAGCCGGCCGAGGTGAGAAGCCCGGCCGCGTGATCATCCAGACGTACTGGCCCGATCACCCCGCCGTGCAGGCGGTGCTGGCGGGTGACGGCGAGGGGCTCTACGCGCGTGAGGCTGCGGATCGCCGCGAGCTCGGGTTCCCGCCGTTCGGACGCGTCGCCAATGTCATCGCAAGCGGTCGCTCTGCCTCCGCAGTCCGGGAGTCGGCCTATGCCGCGGCTTCTGCGCTCGCCGACGTGCTGCCGGAGGGGTTTGCGATCGTCGGCCCCGCCGCTGCGCCCATCGCGCGCATCAAGGGGAACTGGCGGTGGCACTTGTTGGTGAAGGCGCCCGAGAGCGCGGACCTCTCGAGCGTGCTCCGGGACGGTCTGGAGCGGCTCACCGTACCGGAGGGCGTCACACGGATCGTGGACGTGGACCCCGTCGGCATGCTGTAGACCGGCGTTGTAGAATCGGTGCGGCACCGCACTTGCAGGTGTGTTGCGAAGTCGAGCTGGAGGAAACGCCCGAATGGAAGTCCTGCATCACCCAAGCCCGGTGCTCAAGAGCCGCGCCCATGAGGTCGAGCCCGCGGCGGACAGCACGCTGCGGAACCTGGTACGCGCGATGGCCGAAACGATGTACGACGAGAGCGGCGTCGGCCTCGCTGCGCCCCAGGTGGGCGTCGACAAGCGCGTGATCGTCTTCGATGTTGACGACCGGCTGGCTGCGCTGTGCAATCCCGTCATCACCGAGTTCAGCCCGGAGACGGTTGTTGAGGACGAGGGATGTCTTTCGGTTCCGGGCATAACGGTACCGGTGGAGCGGAGCATGCGCGTGGTCTGCTTCGGGCAGACGCTGGAGGGTCGCGACATCACGCTCGAGGCGGAGGACCTGCTCGCGCGAGTGCTGCAGCACGAGATCGATCATCTCGACGGCGTACTGATCCTCGACCGATGCCCCGCCGACGTGAAGAAGTCGATCATCCGGACCTATAACGAGGTCAACAACCTGTAGCAGGCACCCAAGGGGGAGGGATCGCGGGATGCGCGTCGTCTTCATGGGCACCCCCGCGTTCGCGGTGCCCTCGCTCGAAGCCCTTCACGAGCACCATGAGGTGGTGGCGGTCGTCACGATGCCCGATCGGGTGTCGGGACGTGGCGGTGAGCTTCGGCCGTGCGAGGTGAAGGTGGCCGCCGAGACGCGCGGTCTTACCGTCCTCCACCCAACGACGCTCCGTGGCGAGGTGGCGGACCACATCCGTGCGCTGCGTCCGGACGTCATCTGCGTTGCGGCCTTCGGCATGCTGCTCCCACCCGTGGTCCTCGAAATCCCCCCTCACGGGTGCATCAACGTTCACGCCTCCCTCCTCCCTCGCTATCGCGGTGCGGCTCCGGTGCAGCGGGTCATCCTTGACGCCGAGCCGGAGACAGGCGTAAGCATCATGCGAATGGAGGAGGGGCTCGATACCGGTCCTTACGCGCTCCAGGTGCGGGTGCCCGTCGGGGAACGATACGCCGCCGAACTCGAGGCCGAACTGGCTCGCGTAGGCGCCGAGGCACTCGTGACTGTCCTTGCGAAACTCCCCGATGTCCGCTGGGAGGTGCAGGACGAGTCGGGCGCGACCTACGCCCCGAAGGTGTCGAAGAACGACGTCGCGCTCACCCCGGAGTTGTCCATCGCTTCGGCCTATGCGCGGGTGCGGGCTGCGACGCACCGGGCCCCGGCCCGTGCGTGCGTGAGCGAACGCGAGCTCACGGTGGTCCGGGCCCATCCGACCGAGGCGGACGTTGCGCCGGGAGGTGCATGCATCGTCAGCGGCATGCCCGTCCTCGGCTTCACGGGTGGAGCGCTGGTGCTCGATGTCGTACGACCCGCGGGCAGGGGCGACATGCCCGGCGACGCGTGGGCGCGCGGGGCGCACATTGCCGAAGGCGTCTGCTGGCGGTGTACCCGGTGACGGTGGCGCCCGCGCGACGCGTCGCCCTCGGCATGCTGGCTCGCGTGCGCAAGCAGAGCGCCTTCTCCGGCGCCGTCGTGTCAGTCGCACTCGGCAAGGCGTCTCTCTCACCGGCCGATGCGGCGCTGGCCACGCGGCTCGTGTATGGGACTCTCTCGGCCGAAGGCGTGCTCGACGAGGCTCTCGACCGTCATCTCTCACGCGGGGTCGAGCCTCGCGTGCGCGACGTACTGCGGCTGGCCGCGTTCGAGCTGCTGTTCAGCCGCGCTCCTGCGTATGCGGTCGTCGACCAGGCGGTCGATCTGGCGCGAGGCGTCCGCCCACAGGCCTCGGGGCTCGTGAATGCCGTCGTGCGGAAGATCGCAGCCGAGGCCTCCACCTTCCCGTGGGGCGATCCCTCGACCGATCGCGACGCGCTTGCGCGGGCGTCGGGGCATCCGCGTTGGATCGTCGATCTTGCGATCACATCGCTCGGGGAGACCGCGGCCCGCGAGATGCTCGGCAGCGGCCTGGAACCTGCTCCCACGTACGTCCGTCTGGATCCGTTCGAGGCCGATCGGGCCACGGCGGCAGATGCCCTTTCGGCTGCTGAGCCTGAGCCGTCCCCGCCGGACCCGGACTGCTACAGGCTTGGCCATGCGTCGGCCGTGTTCGCGCGGCCTGCTGAACCGCACGGATGGTTCCCGATGGACGCGGCGGCGCAGATGGCGCCTGCAGCGCTTCGTCCCACCCCGGGCATGGCGGTTCTCGACGTCGGCTCAGGACGCGGCAACAAGACGGTGTGCATACAGGCGATCGCGTCGCGTCACGGTGGGCCCGCTGAGGTGACCGCTGTGGACGTGCACGAAGGCAAGGTTCGGACGATGCGCGAACGACTGGATCGCTCGGGCGTCCCGGGCGTGAACGCCCTCGTATGCGACGCGACCGACCTGGCCGCGGTGTTCGGGCCGGACGCATTCGACGCAGTGCTCGTCGACGCTCCGTGCAGCGGCCTCGGGACGCTGCGCCGCTACCCCGAGAAGCGCTGGCGCCTTGATCCGGGTGCGCCGGCTCGCATGGCAGTGCTGCAATCGCAGCTGTTGGAGGCAGCGTCGCGGGTGGTCCGACCGGGCGGCGTGGTGGTGTACTCTACCTGTAGCGTGGCCGCCGAAGAGAACGATGGGGTCGTCAGTGGGTTCCTTGCCGGCGAGTCCGGGCGCGGTTTCCGGGCCGAACCGCTCGGTGACCTGATCCCGCTCGAATGGGGGACATTCCGAGACGGGGCGGGCTCCTTCCGTTCCTGGCCGACATCGGGCGGACCGGACGGCCACTTCGTGGCGGTTCTCCGCCGCAGTTCCGAGTAAGCAGGGGTTCGAACGATCCGAGGGAGGATGGGATGCGCAGCACCCGTATCGTCGAAATGCTCGAGGTCACCGAGGCCGCAGCACTGTCTGCGGGCCGATGGATGGGCAAGGGCGACAAGCATGCTGCCGATGACGCCGCGGTCGAAGCGATGCGTTCGGCCTTCAACAACGTGGACATCGACGGCACGATCGTCATCGGCGAAGGGGAGCGTGACGAGGCGCCGATGCTCTTCATCGGCGAGAAGGTCGGCCGAGGCGGCGAGGAGATCGACATCGCCGTTGACCCGCTCGAGGGCACGAACCTGACCGCCTACGGGCAGTCGAACTCGATCGCGGTCCTGGCCTTCGGACCCAAAGGCACGCTGTTGCACGCTCCGGATACCTACATGAACAAGATCGCGGTAGGGCCCACGGCAGCTAGTGTGGTTCACATCGACCTGAGCCCGACCGAGAACATCCGCAACGTCGCGAAGGCGATGAAGCGTCCTGTCGAGGATCTCGTGGTGTGCATCCTCGAGCGCGAACGGCACAAGGACCTGATCGCCGAAGTGCGGGCAGCCGGCGCGCGCATCCGTCTGATCACCGACGGCGACGTGTTCGGCGCCGTGGCCACGGCGATCGAAGGCACCGGCATCCACCTGTATCTCGGTATCGGTGCCGCCCCGGAGGGCGTGCTGGCCTGCGCCGCCATGAAGTGCATCGGCGGTTGCTTCATGGGCCGTTTCGCGTGGCGCAGCGATGAGGAGAGAGCACGTGCGGTGGAGATGGGAACGCCGCACATCGATGGCATCCTTGAGATGGATACACTCGTCAATACCGACGAGGCTGCATTCATCGCCACGGGCGTCACGGACGGGGAACTTCTCCGCGGTGTGAAGTACTTCGGGCACGGCACGCGCACGCACTCGATAGCGATGGATAACGCCACAGGAACCGTGCGCTTCATCGAGACCGTGAAGCAGACCGGAGCCGAGAAGTTCTGGGTGCGGATGGACTAGAGGGCGACCCTACTCGGAAGCGGGACACGTCGCGCATGCGGCGCCTTGTCCCGAGTTGGCGCAGGAGTCCTTGCCGGATGGCGAGGGCTCCTCGCTTTTCGGCCTCGGCCGGTAGTCGGTGTTGTGGAAGCCCGAGCCCTTGAAGACGACACCGACCGGCGTGAAGACGCGCTTGGTCTGGCCGCCGCAGGAGGGACAGACGACCTCGGAGGCGTCCGAAAGCGAGCGTGTGAGCTCAAAGACAGACGCACACGACAAGCAACGGTAGTCGTAGGCGGGCACGGCATCTCCTGTGGGTCGTAGGCGATAGTGCAGCATAGCCGCGCAGCCGCCCCGGCGCAAGGCGGGCACCGCGCTTGCTATACTGCGAGAATGACCCAGACCACACACAGGCGCCGACTGGTGCCGAAGGCCGCGATCGTTGCTGCCGTCGTTATCGTGCTGCTGATCGCTGCCGCCGTCGCCGCATCGATGATGGTGGCGCGCGCGGGTCTTCTCGCCGTACCCGACGTGGTCGGACTGCCCGGCGAGATCGCCGAGGAGTCGCTCGAGGCCGACGGATTCGTCTACGAGCTTGCGGGCACGCGCGTCTCGGTGACCATCCCCGAGGGCGAGGTCATCTCTCAGGAGCCGGCTCCGGGCGTGCTCGTCGACCCGGGCACCGTGGTCGCGGTGGTGCTGTCCGTGGGGCCGCAGACGTTTCAGGTCCCCGATCTCGTGGGCAGCTCGGTCGAGGGCGCACGTGACGCGCTGAGCGCCCTCGGGCTCAATGTAGTGACGGAGGCTGTGTCCGCCGAGACCACCCAGGCGATCGTGCTCGAGATGTTCCCGGCGCCCGGATCCAGCGTGAGCCCCGGTGACGAGATCCGCCTGTCGGTTCCCGGCGGATCCGGTGAGGCGGACGTTCTTCTTCCGTACGACCTCCAGGGCGTCACGGTACTGCTCGACCCGGCACCGGTACCTGAAGGCGTGGGAGCCGACGTGACGATGGAGATCAGCCGACGGCTGCAATCGTTGCTGGAGGCCGCGGGCGCGAAGGTCACTACCACGCGCACAGCTGGAGGAGCGGCCACCACCGAGGGTCGTGTCCAGGCCGCCGAGGCCTCGACAGCCGACCTGATCATCGGGCTCGATGTGGCTGCGTCGGGCGCTCCGGGAGTGGTCGTGTATCACCTCGGATCGGCTGCGGATGCGCAGTACGAGCTGTCGTCGCTCAAGTACGCTCAGGCGGTCACCCGCGCGGCGACTCTGCCGACACTCACGGTGAACGAGCCTGGGCCCATAGAGGATCCCGTGCTCTCGGCGTTTCCGGGCACCGGGATGCGCGTGCAAGTCGGTGCTGCCGACGCTACAGCGGACGTGGCACGGTTCGTTGATCCCGCATGGGCCGATCAAATCGCGCGTGCCATCTACCGTGGTGTAGGTCCGACGCTCGAGGACAACTGAGCGTGCAATCGTGTAGACTGTCGAGGAATTTCCTCCGAGCTGAGACGAACGGAGTCGCCGTGCGCGGAATCCGCCTTCGGATACTCCTCGTGTCGATGCTGGTGCTCGTAATGGGCTTTACGCCGCATGCGGTGGCCGCGCAGACCGAGGTACAGAAGCTACAAGCGCAGATCAAGGAGTTGCAGTCCGCCTCATCGGCGGCAGGGCAGGCCTACTCGGCCGCCTACTGGCAGCTCGATGCGACGCGCGTGGAAACGGCCCGCGTGGATGCCGAGCTTGCCAGCGCGCAAGCACGCCTCGATCAGGTGAACGCCCGTCTTTCGCAGCGTGCGAACGAGATATACCGCACCGGCAAGACCGACTACATGGCCATCCTGCTCTCGAGCGATGACTTCGACGAGATGCTGAAGCGCCTCGAGTACGTCCAGAGAGTCAGCCAGCAAGACGCATCGATCATCGCCGAGGTGGAGGCGCTCCAGGTGAGCCTTGCCACGAGCCGTGCCGAACTCGAGGCGCTCAAGACCCAGCAGGCCGAAGAGACCGCCGTCCTCAAGGAGGAGGCGGACCGCATCGACAAGGAACTCAAGGCCCAGCAGGCGGAGTACGACAAGCTGCAGAAGCAGCTCGCGGCAGCCCTCGCCGCCGAGAAGGCGAAGAAGCAGAAGTCGTCGGCAACACCCGGGCCGAACGGGATGGTATTCCCGGTGGCCGGTCCGTGCACGTACACGGACACCTGGGGTGACGCGCGATCGGGTGGGCGCACGCACAAGGGCACCGACATCATGGCACGGGAGGGGATCCCGGTCGTGGCTGTCCTGTCGGGGACCGTGCGCTCGAAGGACAACAGCCTTGGCGGCAAGACCATCTGGCTTACCTCCGACAACGGATGGGCGTTCTACTACGCGCATCTGAGCAGCTACAAGGTCACATCCGGGTACGTACAGGCCGGGCAGGTCATCGGCTACGTCGGCAGCACCGGCAACGCATCGGCCAGCGCGCCGCATCTGCACTTCGAGATTCATCCCGGCGGTGGTGCCGCGGTGAATCCGTATCCATATCTCAAACAGATGCAGTAGTTTGTCACCCGGTGCGTGCTGTGGCACGATGTCTGGGTCTTTCCGTTTCGGGAGCTGCCTGCTCGCAGGTGGCTGAGAGGCGACGATGGGTCGCGACCGAGAAGACTGGGCCGGTAATGCGGCGCAGGAACACGGCTGGAGACGGCCGAGGAGCCGTTTCCGCTCTCAGCGCTCCTTTCCGTATGGCGCTCGGTGCGCCGGGAGTGGAGAACGCTATGCAGACTTCGCGCGTTCGGATCGCCGCTGAGATCGGGCTCACGGTAGCCCTTTCGGCGGTACTTGGCCTCATGACCGTGTGGTCGATGCCCCAGGGCGGCAGCGTTTCGCTCGTCATGCTCCCCATCTTCGTGCTGGCGCTTCTGCGTGGACCCGCCGTGGGGATCGCGGCAGGCGCCCTGTACGGGCTGGTCGACTTCATGATCAAGCCGTACATCTTCCATCCCGTCCAGGTGCTGCTCGACTACCCCGTGGCGTTTGCGGCGTGCGGTCTCGCCGGGCTCTTTGCGCACGCGTGGGCCTCGCGAGCGAGGGAGAAGCGCTTTGGTGCGGCGTTCTGGCAAGCGGCGGTGCCGGGGATCGTACTGGGTGCCCTCGGGCGTTATGCGGCGCATGTGGTCTCGGGACTCGTGTTCTTCGCGACCTACGCGGAAGAGGCCGGTCAGGCGCCGCTGATCTACTCGGTCTCGTACAACTCGTTCGTGCTCGTGTCGGCCGCGGCCTCGGCACTGATCGCCTTCGCGGTCCTGCCCGCGCTCGAGCTGACCGCTGCGCGTTCCCGCTGATGGACGGACGCCGCGCGCTGATCGTGGGAGCGGCCCCGGCTCCCGGCGGAGAGGCCCACTACCATCGCCTGATCGAGGATGCGGACCTGCTCATCGCCGCGGACGGCGGGCTGCTCGTCTGTCTCGAGGCGGGGTGCACTCCGGATATCTGCGTCGGTGACTTCGACTCGACTTCCGCAGCGGCACTCTCTCAGGCGGCGGCCTCGGGTGCCGAGATTCGCCGCTATCCCGCGGTCAAGGACGTGAGCGACCTCGATCTCGCCCTCGCTGTCGCGAGGGAGGCGGGCTGCACCGAGGTCACGTTCGCGGCCGCATTCGCAGGCCGTCTCGACCACACCCTTGCGGCACTCGGCACGGTCGTTTCCGCGGCGGATCTCGGTGGCGTGTGTGACGAGCCCGAGTGGCGGGGCTTCGCACTGCGCTCGGAGCTCGGGGGCGTGCGTGAGCTCAGCGAGCCGGTCGGCACGATCATCTCGGTCATGGCGATGGGCGTGGACGCGACCGTGAATGCAACGGGCTTCGGCTACGCGATGTCCCGGACGGTCCTGAGCGCGCTCTCCTCGCATGGGCTGAGTAATGTCGCGACGGAACGCACGCAGCGTATCGAGGTCGTGTCCGGCACCGTTCTTGTCATAGTGAATCGAGAACGCTGATGCCGGCTCTTGAGTTCGGACTTGCCTCGACCGATACACTGTGATGACGCACGTGCGCTGTGCGTTGTCGTGCCGTGTGGCAGTGGGGGCGATGTGCAGGCTCGCGACCGATCGCTTTGGAGCTGGTGGGGGGCACTCGCGGTGCTGGGAGCCGCGTGTGTGCTCGCCGGCTTCCTGATTCCGTCACTCGCGCTCGGAGTGGTCGGCGCGCTTGGCTGCGTGCTCGGCTTGTGGGAGATGCGGTCGTCTGTCATGTCGGCGGTCCCGTCCGACATCCCGGTCGCCCAAGTCGCGGTGGTAGAGCACCCGCCGATTCCGCGCGTGCCCCCCGGACTGGAGCCGGAGGTCGTGCTGGGGGCTCTGCGCGACTCGGTCACGCACGTCGCCACGCCGGTGGCTGCGCATCTGTGGCTTGCCGATGAGCCCACCGGAACGCTGCGCAAGATCGCGGCCGTTGGCCCGATGGCGCCCTCAAGCCAGCCGATCCTGCTGTCGTCGGATGATGCCCTTGCAGCTTCATGTCGCAGCGGTCAAGCCGAGACCGGTCCGGTCGCACGCGTTCGCGGGGGTGGCGAACCGACGACGATCTGGCGGTACGTGCTGCCGATCATCGCCGGCGATGCGAGGGGTGTGGCCGCCGTCGACTTCCAGTCGCCTGATGAGATCGACGTCAGTACGCTTCCCGAGGTGACTGCGCCGCTGCGCGGATCCCTCGCCGGCGCGCTCGGCCTCCACGTGGCGCGCATCGAACTCGAAACCGCGCAGCAGCTCATCGAGGCGGCCCGCGACCTCAGTCGCATGCTCGACCCGCAGCAGGTCCTCACGACCGCACTGCGCCGGGTTATGGAGCTCAGCGATGCGCAGACCGGTAGCGTCATGCTGCTCGAGCAGAGCACCGGACGGCTGGTGATCGAGATATCCGAGGGCCTCCCAGCTGAGGTTGTGCACTCGACCTCGCTCGCCGAAGGAGAGGGTATCGCAGGCTGGGTGCTGGCTTCGCGGCAGCCGCTGCTGATAGAGGACCTGCCCGCACGTACTCCGGCGGCGCGGAGGCATGGGATACGCTCGGCGGTCTCGGTTCCTATCGCCGATGACGAGGGTATCCTCGGCGTGCTGAACGTGGGCAGCCGCTCATTCCCCGCACGGTTCACCGAATCGCACATGTCGTCGATCGAGGTTCTCGGCAAGCAGACCGCGACGGCGCTGCGAAATGCCCGCGCAATGGTGGAGTCGCGTGAGCTCTACTTCGACACGCTCAAGGCGCTCGCGCTTGCGATGGAGACCAAAGACCCGTACTCGCGTGGCGGTACGGAACGCGTGCTCGAGTATGCCGATGCGATGGGCAAGGCGTTCGGGCTTGGCCCTGACGATCAGGACGCCCTTCGGATCGCCGCGCTTCTGCATGACATCGGGATGGCCGCTGCGGGGGACAGCGTCGCGATCGCCGACAGGCCGCTCACGACTGTGGAGCGCGCGCTTCTGAAGATGCACCCCCAGATCGCGTCCGAGATCCTGGCCGAGGCGCCGGCGCTGCGCAACGTCGTGCCTATCGTGTACCACCATCACGAGTGGTACGACGGAGCCGGGTACCTGAGCGGGGTCTCAGGCGAAAGGATCCCGATCGGTGCGCGGATACTTGCGGTCGCAGACGCATTTGTGGCGATGACGTCGCCACGCCCGTATCGGGCGGCCTTCTCGGTGGCCGATGCGCTGCGGGAGCTCACGGATAAGACAGGGACCCAGTTCGATCCTGCCGTCGTGGATGTCCTGCGGGACATCCTTCAGGGCGGGTCGAGCCGGGTCCCCGGTACGAACAGCGGGTCGTACTAGCCGCGCGTGACCTTGCCGGCCTTGAGGCACTTCGTGCAGATGTTCATCTTCTTCACGGTGCCGTCAACGACGACCGAGACCTTCTGCACGTTGGGGTGGAACATGCGGTTCGTCACGCGATGAGAGTGGCTCACGTTGCGCCCCGCGGTGGGATGCTTGCCACAGACGCTGCAGACCTTGGACATCTTCGGGCTCCGTCCTCATGATCGGTTCAGGCGGTCAGGCTTCCACCGCCGGTATCGGCAAAAGCGCAGCAATACTAGCACACGGGTGTAGGGCCAGCAAAGCGTCCGCCGTCGGCCCCGGATGCTGCACTCGCGTGGTGCCATGCGCACCGCTCGGCGAGGGTGCGGTTCCGCTATACTACATCGTACGTTCGCGACCAGGACCGGACCGTTGTGAGCGCTCTGAGGAGGGTCATGCATGGCTGAGGAGGCACGCGGTACCGTCACCATCGCCAATGACGTGTTGGCGGACATCGCCGGCTTCGTGGCGCTCGAGGGCTACGGCGTGGTTGGCATGGCGAGCCCTTCGCTGCGCGACGGCGTCGCGCAGCTGCTCTCGCGGGACAAGCTTCGCAAGGGCGTGGTCATCACCAATACCGACGAGCGAAGCGTGGCCGTCGATCTGTACGTGGTTGTGGAGTATGGGACGAATCTGACCCAGGTCTCGCACAACCTGTCCTCGGCGGTTCGTCACGCGCTTACCCACAACGCCGTGGTGCAGGTATCCGATGTCCGTGTGCACGTCCAAGGGATCAAGCTGAGGAAGAAATCGGAGCACGCATGACACAGGTCTCCTCGCCGCCCGGCGTCGTAGTGTTCGCGGCATCTGCCGCCGCGCTCAAGCAGCGCATGGAAGAAGTCAATCGGCTGAACGTGTTCCCCGTTCCCGATGGCGACACGGGCACCAACATGACCCTCACGCTCGACGCGGTCATGACCGACCTCGGCAGACTCGGGTCGGACGCCTCGATCGCTGACGTGTGCCACGCGATCACGCACGGCTCTCTCATGGGCGCCCGTGGCAACTCCGGAGTCATCTTGAGCCAGATGCTGCGGGGACTGTGTGAGGTCGGCGCGTCGTCCTCGGAATTCACGACTTCGGTGGTAGCCTCCGCGCTCGAGCGGAGCGTGCAGGTCGCTTTCCAGGCCGTTCGAAAGCCGGTCGAGGGAACGATGCTGACCGTTCTGAAGGACGCCTCGATCGCAGCGCGCGCTGGTGTAGCCGCGGGACTGCCACTGGACGAGTTCCTTGATGCGGTTGTTCAGGCTGCGTTCGAGTCAGTGCGACGCGGCCCCGACCTGTTGCCGGTCTTGAAGGAGAACGGGGTCGTGGACGCAGGAGGCTTCGGGCTGGCGATCATGGCCGAAGGGTTCGTGGCAGGGTACAAGGGCCGCGAGTACCGCGAGCACGCGATCGAGACGGCTGCGGAGCCTATGCAGGTCGTACCGGTCGATGACTGGAACGACGATGAGTATCTCTACTGCACCGAGTTCCTCCTGCACGGCGCCGAAGTGGATCGCTCGGTTATCGAGGATTACGTCTCCGAGCGCGGCGGTTCGGAACTCGTGGTGGGGGATCGAGAGACCTACAAGGTCCACGTCCACACCGATGAGCCCGGAGGCGTCCTCTCCTGGGCCACCGGGCTGGGCGAGGTATCGGAAGTCCATGTCAACAACATGCGGCGTCAGACTGCCGATCGCACGCAGGGCATCCGGCAGTCCATCGCCCCCTCCAAGCCCGTCGGGTTCGTCGCGGTCGCAGCGGGCTCCGGGATGGCAGCGATCCTGTCGAGTCTCGGCGCCGATGTGGTGGTGAGCGGCGGCCAGACGATGAACCCGTCCACGGCAGAACTGCTGGACGCCGTGGGCAAGGTGGAAGCGCATGCGGTCGTGATCCTTCCGAACAACAGGAACATCATCATGGCAGCGCAGCAGGTCATCGCCGTCGCCGACCGGCCAGTATCAGTCGTCCCCACAACCGCAATTCCTCAGGCCTTCGCGGCCCTTCTCGCCTACGACGGTTCCGAGGATCTCGCCGCCGTGACCGAGGAGATGACCGAGGCGGCTCTGGCTGTACGCTGTGCCGAGGTGACCACTGCGGTCAAGGACGCGAAGGGCAAGGCCGGCGCCATCAAGGCAGGTCAAGTTATCGGGATCGTCGATCACGAGATCGAGGTCATCGGCACCAACATAGCCGATGTAGCCGTCGAGGCGGCCGGGCTGATCGCGGAGGGCGGGGATACCGCTACCGTGCTGGCCGGCGAGGACTTCGATGATGCTGCGCTGGACGAGCTGGTAGAGCGTCTGTCCACCGCGTACCCGTCGCTCGAGGTCGAGGGGCACCGGGGAGAGCAGCCGGTGTATCCGGTGATCGTGGCAGTAGAGTAGTCCCACACAAGGAGGAAACGCATGCCACGGATCGGTATCGTCTGCGACAGCACCTGTGACCTCGGCCCCGCCTGGCTGAAGGAACACGACGTGGTCATGGTCCCGCTGAAGGTGCACTTCGGCGAGACGACCTACCTCGACTGGCTCGATCTCACGCCCGATACCTTCTACCAGAAGCTGACGTCCTCTGACGTGCTGCCGAAGACATCCCAGCCTTCACCCGCCGACTTTGGGACGGTCTATCGCCGGCTAGCGGATGACGGGTGCACAGATATCGTATCGATCCACCTCACCTCGGCACTGTCAGGGACGATGGAGTCCGCGCTCATGGCGGCCAAGATGGCACCCGTCCCCGTGGTGGCCATCGATACCCACACCGTCTCGATGGGCCTGGGCCTCGCGGTGATAGCCGCTGTGGAGGCGAGGGACGCAGGCGGCGACGCCGCTGCGATCGAAGCTGCCGTACGCCACGTGGTGGATACCGGGCGCATCTTCTTCGCCCTGGATACGCTGGACTACCTCGTGAAGGGTGGTCGCGCCGGCAAGGCGCAGGGGCTGGCTGCGTCGGTGTTGAACATCAAGCCCGTTCTCACCTTCAATCATGAGGGCATCATCGAGCCCTACAAGAAGGTGAAAGGCACCAAGAAGGCGCTTGCCGAGATAGCTGCCGGTGCCACGGATCTCGGTCCCGGTCGTATTCGGGTCGGCGTCTTGCACGCACAGGCGCCCGACCTCGCGAAGGACCTGGTGGCGGCGATCGAGGCCGTCGGGATCGACTTCGAGCTCGTCCACACCGTCGAAGTCGGGGCCGTTATCGGCACATATGCCGGGCCGGGCGCGGTCGGGGCGGTCTTCTACCCGCTGTGATGTCATGAGCCGCCCTGCGGATCATGCGTGTGCACGCGCCGTTGCGGCGATCACGGCAGCTGAGCCTGTTTCGTCAGTTCGGCTGGTGGACTCTCGCCGCGCGGAGGCTCTCGCCAGGCTCGGCGTTCAGACGGTGGGCGATCTCGTCCGCCACTACCCGTTTCGCTACCTGGACCTGACTGCAACGGCTGACCTAAGGTCAGTGCCCGTCGGCATCGACGCCACCGTCATCGGCCGTGTCCACGAGATCAAGGTGAAGCGCCCACGCCCGCGTCTCACGATCACCGAGGTCGCGATCGTCGATGGAACGGGAGCGCTCATCGGGGTGTGGTTCAACCAGCCCTACATGGAGCAGCGATTCCGGGTCGGCGATCGCGTAGCATTTGCTGGAACGGTGACATTCGATTTCGGACTGAAGCAGATGCGGAGTCCGTTCGTTGAGAAGCTGCCTGACGAGGAACGTGGCCCGGACATAGCGCGCATTTTGCCGGTGCACCGTGCTACTGAAGGGCTCTCCACGAACTGGATCCGCCGTCTCGTGGCCGAGGCGATCGACATGGCAGGCGATCAGCCCGACCCGCTTCCAGCCGCTCTCCGGGCGCAGCGACGGCTGATGCCGCTCGCAGGTGCGCTCTCGGCGATCCACCTTCCCGCGAGCACGGCTGACGCCGATGCCGCACGCCGACGGCTGGCTTACGAGGAGCTGCTCTCGATCCAGCTGGCGATGGCACTGCGGCGTCATCGCGCGACCGAGGCGACTCCCGGATTCGAGCACATCGTGGACGGTCCGCACCTCGCGCTGCTGGCCGCCGCACTGCCGTTTGTGCTCACGGAGGACCAGACGCGCGCGCTTGGCGAGATCCTCACCGACATGTCGTCCGGGCATCCGATGAACCGGATGCTGCTCGGGGACGTGGGAACCGGCAAGACGGCGGTTGCGGCGCATGCGCTCGCAGCGTGCGCCGACTCGGGTACGCAGGCGGCGATGATGGCGCCGACCGAGGTCCTCGCGCAGCAGTACGCGGGAGCGGTTGGCCCGCTTCTGGACTCGGCGGGCATCTCTTGGCGGCTACTCACCGGTTCCACGAGGGCCGCCGAGCGTTCGGAGATCGCTGCGGGCCTCGCCGACGGGAGCATCAGCGTTGCCTTCGGCACGCACGCGCTCATCCAGGAATCGGTCGGGTTCAAGAGGCTGACGCTCGCCATCGTGGACGAGCAGCACCGGTTCGGGGTCGCCCAACGCCTGGCGCTCCGCGGCAAGGGGGAGGGCATCGATCTGCTGGTGATGACCGCGACACCGATTCCCCGGAGCCTCGCACTCACGCTCTACGGTGATCTCGAGACCTCGTACGTGCGCCAGCGCCCCGGCGGCAGGGGCCCCGGCCACGTCCGAACACGGGTCGTGCCCATGAACGGCCGGGCAGACGCGTACGCGGCTGTGCGCGCGGCGGTCGCCGAAGGCTACCAGGCATACGTCGTGTGCGCCCTGGTCGACGAGAGCGACGCCACGCAGGCGAAGGCGGCGACAGCCGAGGCGCGTCGACTCCAGCGTCAGGTGTTCTCGGAGCTCAAGGTAGGTCTGCTGACAGGGCAGATGCCGGCTTCCGAGAAGACCGCGGCAATGGCCCGCTTCCGGGCGGGTGAGACCGATGTCCTCGTTGCCACGACCGTGATCGAGGTCGGCGTGGACGTGCCGCGGGCCACCGTCATGATCATCGAAGACGCCGAGCGCTTCGGCCTGGCCCAGTTGCATCAACTCCGTGGACGCGTGGGACGAGGGGAAGCTCCCGGCGAGGTGCTCCTGTTCGCCGACCCCAAGACGGTCGACGGCAGGGCCAGGATGGAGGCTATCGTGGCCACCGATGACGGGTTTGAGCTCGCCGAGTACGACCTGCGTCTGCGCGGGGAGGGTGAGGTGCTCGGAGACCGTCAGAGCGGTCTGCCGGGCCTGCGCCTGGCTTCTCTCGCGACCGATCAGGAGCTGATAGAGATCGCACGGGAGGACGCGAGGGCGATCGTCGCAGAGGACCCCGAACTCAGGCGGCCCGTCAATCTGCCACTTGCCGAAGACGTGCGGCGGCGTATCGGCGCCGTGTGGGAGTGGGTGAGCGCCGGGTGAGGATCATTGCCGGCCGATGGAAAGGCCACCGCCTCGCCGCGCCGCGCGGTCGCGACACGCGCCCCACAGCCGATCGCGTGCGTGAGGCGGTCTACTCTGCAGTCGTCTCGCGCCTCGGAGACCTCGATGGGAGAGCGGTCGCCGATCTGTACGCGGGTAGCGGGGCGCTGGGGCTCGAAGCCCTATCCCGAGGTGCCACGCACTGCGTGTTCGTCGAGTCTGACAGGAACGCCGCCTCAGTCATCAGGGCGAATGCGGTATCACTCGGCGTCGACCCCACAGCGGTGCGGGTGGTTCAGGCAACCGTAGCGGGGTTCGCGGCGCATTTGCCCGAGCAGGCGGGGGTGTCGTTGCTTCTTGCCGACCCGCCCTATAGGATAGACGCGGCCGAGTTCAGCCAGGTACTGGAAGCGCTGGCAGGTCGCGGATTCCTGGACGTGGGGGCGCTGGTCGTCTACGAGCATTCGGCCGAGGCCGAACCGGCATGGCCTGCCGGGTTCGTGGGGGAATCTGCGCGGAGGTACGGAAGCACTGCGGTGTCATTTGCCACGTATGAAGGGTGAGGCCCAAGCGTGAACCGTGCGATGTGCCCGGGAACGTTCGATCCGGTGACAAACGGGCATCTCGATGTCATCGAGCGGGCGTCTGCGCTGTTCGATGAGGTGGTCGTGGCGGTCGCGCTCAGCCCGGACAAAGGCGGCGGTCCGCTGTTCGGCCTGGAGGAGCGTGTCGCCTTCATCGAGCAGGCGGTTGCCGCGCTGCCGAATGTCACGGTACAACCCTTCGACGGACTTCTAGTAGAATGCGCACAGGAGATAGATGCGAAGGTCATCATCAAGGGCCTTCGTGCGGTGACGGACTTTGAACGTGAGTTCCAGATGGCACAGCTGAACTACCGTCTCGACAAGTCGGTCGAAACGATGTTCATTATGTCCATCCCGGAGTATGCGTACCTGAGTTCGTCGGCGGTGAAGGAGATCGCCCGCCACGGCGGGTCGGTGAGAGGGCTCGTGCCAGACGCAGTATGCGAGGCGCTTGCCTCGCGGTTGCACCAGTCCCACTAAGGGAGGTACGTATGGACATCTTGGCGCTGATCGACCGGATCGAGGAACTCATCGATAGCGGCCGCAACGTGCCGTTCTCGGGCTCGAAGGTCATCGATCCGGAGAAGGTCTACGAACTCATCGACGAGATTCGTGCCCAGTTCCCCGACGAACTGAAGCAGGCGCGATGGATCGTCAAGGAGCGCCAGGAGATGCTCGAAGAAGCCGAGAAGGAAGCGAACCGGGTACTCGAAGAGGCGAAGTCGCGTGCCGAGTCCATCGCGTCCGAGCAGGAGATCGTCAAGCTCGCCGAACAACAGCGAGCAGACATCCTCGACGACGCCCGCGCGCGCGAGCGTGAGATCCGGCTTGGCGCCGAGGACTACGCCGATGAGATGCTGGCGAATCTCGAAGTCAACCTTGGCAAGCTGCTGACAGCGGTGCAGCGCGGCCGCGATCGGCTGCAGGGCAAGGTCGCCCAGCGCGGTCAGTGATGGACGACGCGTCCTACTCGATCGACGTTCGCACGATACTGGAGGACCTCGGAGCGTCGATTGCACTCGATGCCGATGTAGAGATCCCGCAGATCGTCTTGGGGACCGAGAGTTTCATGCCGACGAGGCCCATGCGTCTGATCGCCGATATCACCAACACCGGCGCCGGGATCGTGGCATCCGGTACGCTTGATGCGGAGTTCCACGCCACCTGCTCCCGCTGCCTGAAGGAGTTTCCGCTCCAGGTGAACGCCCCGCTGGAGGCGTTCTATGTCGCTCACGGCCAGGAGCATGAGCTGCCTGAGGAGCAAGAGTTCGGGTACATCAACGAGGGCGCAGTCGACCTCATGGAGCAGATGCTCGCGTCGCTCGTTCTCGAGCTTCCCTATGCACCACTGCACGCGGAAGACTGTCCCGGAATCTGCCCGCAGTGCGGTGCGGATCTGGCCGAAGGCCCGTGCGACTGCCAGCCCGGCGGCTCGGACTCGCCGTTCGCTGTTCTCAAAGACCTGCTGCCTCCCGATCCCGAGGCATAGCCCGTCGGTGACGACCGGTTGCGCCACTGAGGCGACCGTGTGCTATCATGTCGCCTTGCGCCGGGGCAGGTCCGGCGTCTATTCATGATGTATGGCACCGGTCGAAGAGCCGGTGCTCGCGAAGGGAGATCGGAAGCCATGGCGGTACCCAAGAGGAAGACGACCCGCGCCGTTCGGGACGCGCGTCGCTCGACCCACCACGTCGAGGCGCCGTCGCGCTCGCTGTGCCCGCAGTGTCACCAGCCGAAGCTCCCGCATCGGGTGTGCCCCGACTGTGGGTACTATGACGGCAGGGAGATCATCGACACCGAGTAGTGTCAGCGGCGCCGGACTCCCGGCGCCGTTTTCGTTTCACGCACGTCACAAGGAGGAGGCCGTTGCTCGCGGAGTTCTTCACTCCTCGCAGCGTCGCAGTCGTCGGCGCATCGCGCGACCCCGGCAAGGTCGGGCATGCGGTGTTCGCCAATCTCCTCGATGGTGGCTTCCCGGGCGCGGTCTACCCCGTCAATCCCACCGCCCCGGAGATCCTGGGTCATGCGGCCTACGCCTCGCTTACGGCGCTTCCGGAGCGCGTGGACCTTGCGGTCGTCGTGGTTCCCGCACACGTGGCCCCGGCCGTCATCGTTGAGTGCGGTACGCTCGGCATCCCGGCGGCGATCGTCATCTCCGCAGGCTTCAGGGAGACAGGTCCCGCAGGCGCGGTGCTCGAGCGGGAGCTGGTCAGTGCGGCGCGAGAAGGCGGCGTGCGCATTCTGGGGCCGAACTGCCTGGGACTGATCGCCACGCGCGGTCATCTCAACGCTTCGTTCGCGCCGATCATGCCCACCCCGGGCTCCATCTCCTTCCTCTCGCAATCGGGCGCGCTCGGCACCGCCATCCTCGATTGGGCGGCGGGTGAGCGCATCGGGCTCGGGCATTTCGTCAGCCTCGGGAACAAGGCAGATGTCTCCGAGGTGGATCTCGTGCGTGCGTGGTCTCAGGACGCCGATACGGGTGTCGTGGTCGCGTACCTCGAGGCCATCACCGATGGCCGTGCGTTCGTCGAGTCGGTGAGCGAGCTCGTGCAGCGCGTGCCATTCATCGCGCTCACCGCGGGCAGTTCCGACGCCGGCGCCCGCGCGGTGTCATCGCACACGGGCAGTCTTGCCGGCTCCCGGGCGGCGTATGACGCGGCCTTCCGCAAGGCGGGCGCGATCCGGGCGCGCACGGTCGAGGAGCTCTTCGACTTCGCCGAGGGCTTCGCGCGTCAGCCACTTCCCGCTGGATCCGGGACGGTGATCCTCACCAACGCGGGCGGGCCGGCGATCCTTGCCACCGATGCGTGCGAAGAGCTGGGAGTCGCGCTGGCGACGCTCGAGTCGGAGACCACGGCCGCCTTGCGCGATGTGCTGCCTGCCGCAGCTGCTGTGTACAACCCCGTCGACATCCTCGGCGACGCTCCCGCCTCACGCTACGCTGATGCCGCACGGATCATCCTCACCGACCCCAACGTGTCTTCGCTCGTTGTGGTGCTCACGCCCCAGGCGATGACCGAGGCCGAGGCGACCGCAGTCGCCATTGCCGATGCGATCGACGGAACCGGGATAACAACGCTCGCCGTCTTCATGGGTGATTCCACCGTCGCCTCGGCGGTCCAGGTGCTCAAGGAGCGAAACATCCCGGGCTACTCGTTCCCCGAGCGGGCCGTTGCGACTCTGGCCGCCATGGAGCAGTACCACGCGTTCCGTGAGCGCCCGGCAGGGGAGCCCTGCGCCGAGGAGATCGATGACGCGACGGTCCGGTCCGCAATCGACCACGCGCGCGAGGCGCATCGGACGTTCATCACAGAGGCCTCGGCACAACGCGTCGCCGAGGCGTGCGGTATCGCGACTCCGCGTGCGGGGACGGCGACCGATCTTGCAGCAGCCCGCAAAATGGCTTCCGAGTTCGGCTATCCGGTCGTGCTCAAGATCGCGAGCCCGGACATCCTGCACAAGTCCGACATCGGCGGCATAGAGCTGGATGTTGGCGACGATGATGGCGTTGTCGGGGCCTACGAGCGGATTCTCGCACGCGTCACGCAGCGGATGCCCGACGCGCACATCTGGGGCGTCACGGTCCAACAGCAGTTGCCGCCGGGACGCGAGGTCATCATCGGTGTCAACCGCGACGTCAACTTCGGCCCGATTCTCATGTTCGGTCTCGGCGGCATCTATGTGGAGGTCCTTCAGGACGTCACGTTCCGGCTGTGTCCTGTCACTCCGCGGGAAGCACGCGAGATGATTTCCGAGATTCGCGCGTACGGGCTGCTCCGCGGAGCCCGGGGGGCCGCGCCGGCGGACGTGGACGCGATAGTGGACGTCATCTGCAGGATCTCGGCGCTGGCCATGGCGTTCGACGACATCACTGAACTGGATATCAATCCCCTGATCGTCGGCGACAGGGGACAGGGAGCGATCGCCGCTGACATCCGCATCGGGATCGGAGGGTGAGCATGCGCACCATTGTCGTGACCTCGACCAAACCGTACACCGGCAAGAGCAGTCTGTGCATCGCGCTGATCGGCTACCTCGCCGGGCGCGGCCTCGACGTCGGGTACTTCAAGCCGTACGGCACGATGCCTGTCATCGAAGGTGACCTCACCACGGACGAGGACGCGCTTTACGTGAACCGTGTGTTGCCGCGGCCGTCCGCTCTCGCCGACGTCTGTCCGGTCGTGCGCACCCAGGGGCTGATCGAGCGCGTTCTTGGCGGTGAGTCCGTGACGAGTGATGAGGCCGTTCGCGCCGCGTTCGACCGCTGCGCGGAGGGCCGCGACGTGATGATCGTCGAGGGCCCGACCGAGCCGGCGCAAGGCTCCTCGGTGGGGCTCTCCGCCGCCACGATCGCCCGACTCGTGGACGGCCGGGTCCTGCTCGTCGACCGTCCGCGGCCGACGGATCTCCCCGAAGACGCCCTGTGGGTCGCCTCGGTGCTGGGCGACCGCCTGGGAGGAGTCGTCCTCAACGGGATTGATGAGTCCAGGCTCCGCGTGGTGAGCGAGCGAGTCGCCCCGTTCCTGGAAGGCCGGGGCGTGCCCGTCCTGGGCGTGATCCCGCACGACCCGAGCCTCAGCTCGGTGACCGTTGCCGAGATCGTCGAGGCGCTCAACGGGACGGTACTGACCGCGCCGGATCGCGTGGGGGACACGGTCGAATCGTTCATGGTCGGCGCGATGGGCCAGGACAAGGCGTTGCGTTTCTTCCGCAGGAAGACCAACAAGGCGGTCATCACCGGCGGCGACCGCGCTGATGTGCAGCTGGCCGCGCTGGAGACGAGCACGCGGTGCATCGTGCTGACTGGCAATCAGGTTCCGGGCGCGACGGTCATGTCACGTGCCGAGGACCTGGGCGTTCCGATGGTGCTGGTGGATACCGACACGCTTACTGCTGTCGAGCGGATGGAGTTCCTGTTCGGCCGCGTGCATCTGCACGACCCCGTGAAGGCGGCACGCATCCGCGAGATGTTCGAACGAGATGTGGACCTGAACCGGCTTTCGGCGATCTTCGGGCTCGACGCCTGAGTCGAGACGAGGAGCACGAATGACCCAGAATGGCACAGCGATCGTCGTGGACGCCATGGGTGGCGACCACGCACCCGGCGTGGTGGCCGAAGGCCTAGCCCTCGCGCTTGCGGCCGATCCGGAGCTTCTGGTTCTGCTTGTCGGCCCGGAGGCTGTCGTGGCGCCGCTTGCATCCGACCGCTGCGAGCCGGTGATCGCGACCGAGGTCATCGGCATGGGCGAACACCCTGCGGCAGCCGTGCGCGGCAAGAAGGACTCCTCGATCGTTGTAGGGTGCCGGCTGGTGAAAGACGGACGAGCCGGAGGCTTCTTCAGCGCCGGCAGCACCGGGGCGTGCATGGCCGCAGCGACGCTCGTGATGGGGCGGATCCCGGGCATCGCCCGGCCGGCTATCGCCGCTGTCATTCCCGCTGCCGCCAGGCCGACTGTCCTGCTCGATGTTGGCGCTAACGCTGACGTGAAGGCCGACATGCTCGTCCAGTTCGCCGGCATGGGTGCCGCGTACGCGCGGGTCATGCTGGGCGTGACCGAGCCGAGCGTCGGACTCCTGAACATCGGAGAAGAGCCGTCCAAAGGCTCCGCGCTCGCACAGGAGGCGCATGAGCTGATGGCGGCCTCGGTTCCCGGGTTCGTCGGGAACGTCGAGGGGCGTGAGGTTCCTGCAGGCACCGTCGACGTCATCGTGACCGATGGATTCACCGGGAACGTGACGCTCAAGGTGCTCGAAGGGCTCGCGTCGGTGCTCTTCAAAGAGATGAAGACCGCACTCACTTCAACGCTGCCGAACCGTCTGGCGGCGTCGGTCGTGGCGCCGGCGATCCGAGAACTCAAGGATCGACTCGACCCGGACGCCTACGGCGGAGCGCCTCTGCTCGGGGTGAACGGAGTGTGCATCATCGGCCACGGCAGCTCGGGCGCACAGGCCATCGCGAACGGGATAGCGGCGACCGCGCGAGCCGTGCGCGGAGACCTGACGGGTACGATCGCGCGCGCCGCGGGCGATGGTGCAGGAACCGACGAGTAGCGGCCCGTTCGAGGTTGCCGTGACGGGTCAAACGTGTACACTACACGGACACTGACGTGCGTCGGGCGCGCAAGCGCGGCGCTGGACGTAAGGGACCACTCGCCCCATGCCACACGCCGCGATCACCGGAATCGGCGCCTATCTGCCGGAGAAGGTGCTCACCAACCACGATCTCGAGTCGATGGTGGATACCTCCGACGAGTGGATCGCCACGCGAACGGGCATCCGGGAGCGTCACATCGCCGGAGAAGGCGAGTCCACGTCGACTCTCGGAGCGGCAGCGGCACGTCGTGCGCTCGAGGACGCGGGTATCGGTGCGGCTGACCTCGACCTGATCGTCGTCGGCACATCGAGCCCCGACCACATCTTCCCGTCCACAGCTGCGCTCATCCAGCATGCCATCGGGGCATCGTGCCCGGCGGTCGACGTGATGGCTGCGTGCACGAGCTTCGTGTTCGCGCTGCAGAGCGCCGTCTCGACGATCGAGAGCGGGCGCGCGCGCCGCGCACTCGTTGTAGGCGCCGATGCTTTGACGCGCCACGTGGACTTCACGGATCGTGCCACTTGCGTGCTCTTTGGTGATGGCGCGGGCGCTGTGGTCCTTGAGGCTTCCGAAGAGGCGGGTGTACTCGGCATCGACCTCGGCACGGATGGCTCCGGCTCCGAAGTGCTCATGGTTCGTGCCGGCGGGTCGGCTGCGCCGTGCACACCGGCGCGCCTCGTGGCAGGAGAGCAGTACGTACGCATGGCGGGAAGCGAGGTATTCAAGTTCGCGGTTCGGGTGATCCCCGAGACAACGCGCCGCGCCCTCGAAGCCTCGGGCCTGTCTGTTGAGGATGTCGCCTGGCTTGTCCCGCACCAGGCCAACCAGCGGATACTGCTCACCGTTGCCGAGCGGCTCGGTCTCCCGGCCTCGCGCGTCTTCTCGAATATCGCCTCGGTGGGGAACACATCCGCGGCATCCATACCGCTCGCTCTCAACGACCTGTATACTGACGGCCAACTCAAGCCCGGGGACGTGGTGGCGCTGGTGGGATTCGGTGCCGGACTGACCTGGGGGGCGGCTATCGTCCGCTGGACGAAGGGGCTACCGGCATGACCCTCAGGACCAGGCTCACGACACTGCTCGGTATCGAGCATCCGATCATCCAGGGCGGCATGGCGTGGACCGCGACCGCCGAGCTTGCCGGCGCCGTGAGCAATGCAGGTGGTCTCGGCATCATCGGCGCCGGACACATGCCCACCGACCTCCTCCGCGAGCAGATCAGGGGCGCGAAGGCGATCACGTCGCGCCCCTTCGGCGTGAATCTCATGCTCCTCACACCGCACATCGACGAACTGGTGCAAATGGTGCTCGACGAGCACGTACCGGTCGTGACCACAGGCGCGGGTAATCCCGGCAAGTACATGGCGGCTCTGATGGACGCCGGCATCAAGGTCATCCCGATCGTGCCCTCGGTGGCGCTCGCGAAGCGGATGGAATCCATCGGCGCGGACGCCGTCATCGGCGAAGGCATGGAGGCCGGCGGTCACATCGGCGAGCTCACGACCATGGTGCTCACCCCCCAGCTCGTGGATGCGATTGACGTGCCGGTCATCGCAGCCGGCGGCATCGCCGATGGGCGCGGACTGGCCGCGGCGTTCGCGCTCGGGGCCGAGGGCGTCCAGGTGGGCACGCGCTTCATGTGCGCGACAGAATGCACGATCCATCCGTCGGTCAAGGCGGAGGTCATCAAGGCAAAGGACCGCGACACGGTGGTCACAGGGCGCTCGACCGGCCATCCCGTGCGGGTCATCAAGAACAAGCTCGCCCGGGAGATCATGGAGCTCGATCGCGAGAACAAGGCTGATGAGATCGAAGCGCTCGGTGCCGGCAAGCTTGCGCTGGCGATGCGACAGGGCGACATCCAGATGGGAAGCCTCATGGCGGGCCAGGCGGCAGCCATGGTGACCTGCATCGAGCCTGCGGCGGAGATCATCGCGGCGATACTCTCAGAAGCCGAGGAGATCTTGCGCACGTTGCCCGGACGGGTCGGCCTGTAAGGATGGCGCCGGTACTTGCATTCGTCTTTCCGGGGCAGGGATCCCAGCGGGTCGGGATGCTCGCAGCGTTCTCCAGCGACGAGACGGTCACGAGACTGCTCGACGCGGCCGAAGCACTCTCGGGCCTCCCGCTCGCGCGCATCGCGGCCGACGGTCCCGATGCCGAGCTCGCCGACACTCGCGCGGCCCAGCCGCTGCTCTACCTTGCCGACTGGTTCTGGGCCGCGAGGCTGGAGGCGCGGGGAATCGCGCCGTCCTTCGTCGCGGGACATAGCCTCGGCGAACTCGCAGCGCTGGCCTTCGCGGGCGTCTTCTCCGTGGAAGCCGGCCTTGAGCTCGTGGTGACGCGGTCGCGGATCATGGCCGAAGCGGCCTCGGCAACACCCGGCACTATGGCCGCCGTTCTCGGCATGGACGGCGAGACGATCGCCAGTGTGCTCGACGGAATGAGCGGCGTGTGGATTGCGAACGACAACGCCGCGGGGCAGGTCGTGGTCTCGGGTACGCATGCGGGGGTGGAGCACGCGATCGCGGCCCTGCTGGCTTCTGGAGCCCGCAAGGTCGTCCCGCTCAACGTTGCCGGACCCTTCCACAGCCCGCTCATGGCGCGAGCGCGCGATGCGTTCGCCGAAGTCGTGGATCAGGCGGCATTCGCCGATGCACGAGTACCGGTGCTGCAGAACACCCTGCCCGAGCCGACGCAGGCTGCAGTCGAGATCCGCGCGCGGCTGCGTGATCAGATCGTGAGCCCGGTTCGCTGGACGGAGACGATGGGCGCGCTCGTGGATGCGGGCGTGACCACGGTGGTAGAGACAGGCCCCGGCGCCGTGCTGACCGGTCTTGCGCGGCGCATGGAAGGCATCACCGCGCTCTCCGTTGAGGGGGACGGGGTAGAACGGGTGGAAGAGGTGATCTCGTGAGCAAACGGCTTGAAGGACGTGTGGCGCTCGTTACGGGCGCATCCCGCGGCATCGGCGCAGCCATCGCACTCAGGCTCGCTGCCGAAGGTGCGACTGTTGCGGTCAACTATGCGGGTAGGGCGGACGCCGCAGCCGAGGTGGTGGGTGCGATCGAGTCCGCCGGCGGCACGGGCAAGGCGTTCCAGGCCGACATCAGCGATCCCGCCGCGTGCACAGCGCTCGTGAACGCGGTGGCGGAGGAGTTCGGTGCTCTCGACATCCTCGTGAACAACGCAGGCATCACGCGTGACGGACTGCTCGTCCGCATGTCCGATGATGACTGGAGCTCCGTCATTGACACGAATCTCTCGGGTGCCTTCTACGCGACCCGTGCTGCCGGCAAGATCATGATGAAGGCCCGCGCGGGTTCGATCGTGACCATCGCGTCGGTGGTCGGGCTGGTAGGCAACGCGGGCCAGGTGAACTACGCTGCCGCAAAGGCAGGTCTGGTGGGTATGACGAAGGCGGTGGCACGCGAGCTCGCCTCGCGCAACGTCCGGGCGAATGCGATCGCTCCCGGGTTCATCGCGACCGAGATGACCGACGCGTTGCCCGACTCGGCCCGGGAGGCCGCAGCAGCTACCATTGCGATGCGGCGTTTCGGCACACCGGAAGACGTAGCGTCTGCCGTGGCGTTTCTGGCAAGCGACGATGCGTCCTATATCACCGGTCAGGTCATCGCCGTCGACGGCGGCATGACGTTCGTATAGAGGCCGGATCCACGCGAGAAGCGCGGAAGGAGGTGTTTCGTATGGAGCACGAGGAGATCTTCGTCAAGGTCAAGGAAGTCATCGTCGACCAGCTTTCGGTCGAGGAGGACGATGTGACCGCCGATGCGTCGTTCTTCGACGACCTGGGTGCCGACTCGCTCGACATCGTCGAGCTCGTCATGGCGCTCGAGGACTCGTTCGGCATCTCCATCCCGGATGAGGATGCAGAGTCGATCAAGACGGTCGGCGACGCGGTGGACTACATCGCCGCCAACATGGAGTAGCGCGGCTGTACGCGGCCGCTTCGGGGCGGCGTCACCGGTTCGTTCGGCTGACGCCGCCCTAGAGACACGGAAGGTACCCCATGGATATGCCCCCGCTCGTCATAGGCTCGAGAACCGCCCGACTACCCATCGTGCAGGGCGGCATGGCCGTCCGCATCTCGCTATCGCCGCTTGCTACCGCGGTCGCGCAGGCCGGCGGAGTCGGTATCATCGCCGGGTCAGGGCTCACTCCGGCCGAGCTGGCCGCCGAGGTTCGCGCCGCACGTGCTGCCACCGACGGCGTGATCGGCGTGAACATCATGGTGGCCGTGCGCATCTTCAAGGACCTGGTGCACGCCGCCCTATCCGAAGGCGCGGACCTCATCGTCGCCGGCGCGGGTTTTTCGCGCGACGTGTTCGGCTGGTGCAAGGACGCGGGCGTGGAGATGGTGCCGATCGTGGGCTCTGCCCGCGTGGCGAAGCTCTCCGAGAAGTTCGGCGCCTCGGCGGTCGTTGTTGAAGGCGTTGACGCGGGCGGGCACCTCGGTACCGACCGGCACGTGGACGACCTGCTGCCGGAGATCCTCGAAGCGGTCAGCATCCCGGTGATCGCGGCGGGCGGTATCTGCACCGGCGCGGACATCAAGCGCATGCTCGATGCGGGTGCTTCGGGTGTCCAGATGGGTTCGCGGTTCGTCGCTACCACGGAGTGCTCGGCGGCCGACGCGTTCAAGGCGATGTACGTGGCCGCAACCGATGACGACATCGTGCTCACGACAAGCCCCGTGGGCCTGCCGGGACGCGCGATTCGCAATCCGCTCACCGAGAAGCACGCCGCGGGCGATTACGAGCGTATCGAGCGGTGCCGCGCATGCCTGAAGGAGTGCGGCAAGGAGTACTGCATCATCGACGCGCTTGAGAAGGCCCAGCGCGGCGATGTCACCACCGGACTGGTCTTTGCCGGCACGTCCGCTGCGCGGGTCGACGACGTGGTTCCGGCAGCGGTGGTCATCGATCGACTGGTAGCCGAATGGCGTGCAGCCGAAGAAGGAGTCGCATCATGAGGCGAGTCGTCGTCACCGGGCTCGGCGTGGTTTCGCCGGTCGGCGTTGGCGTGTCTGCCACGTGGGAGTCGATCATCGCGGGCAGGAGCGGCATCGGACCGATCACCGCGTTCGACGTGAGCGCGTATCCGACCCGGTTCGCGGGGTACATCGACGGCTGGGACCCGACGCCGTGGATCGACGTGAAGGAAGCCCGCCGAATGGCGCGCTTCCAGCAGTTCGCCGTCGCCTCGGCACTGATGGCGGTCGAGGACTCGGGCCTCGTCATCGACGAGTCGAACGCCGAGCGAGTGGGCGTGATCGTCGGTTCCGGCATCGGCGGCCTGCAGACGATGGAGGAGCAGAAGGCGGTCCTCGACGAGAAGGGACCCGGGCGCGTGAGCCCGTTCCTCGTGCCGATGATGATCGTGGACCTCGCCGCGGGGCACATCTCCATCAGGCTCGGCGCCAAAGGCATCAACTACGCGCCTGTCTCGGCATGCGCCACGGGCAACCACTCGATCGGTGAGGCGGGGGAGGTCATCGCGCGCGACGACGCCGACGTCATCATCGCCGGCGGATTCGACTGCGGCGTGACCCCGCTCGGACTCGCGGGTTTCTGTGCTGCGCGGTCGCTGTCGACCCGCAACGACGACCCCCAGGGGGCGTCGCGTCCGTTCGACGCCGATCGCGACGGCTTCGTGATGGGCGAGGGCGGCGGCATCCTGGTCCTCGAAGAGCTCGAGCACGCACGTGCACGCGGCGCGCACATCTACGCCGAGCTCGCCGGCTACGGCGCCTCGGCCGACGCGTATCACCTCACGGCGCCTGCACCGGACGGGAACGGCGCCCGACGCGCGATGATCCAGGCGCTCGACCGTGCGGGGATGAACGCGGACGAGGTCGGGTACATCAACGCGCACGGCACGTCCACCGAACTCGGCGACGCCGCTGAGACCGGCGCGATCAAAGCGGTCTTTGGCGCCGATGCGCCCCCGGTGTCGTCCACCAAGTCGATGACGGGACACCTGCTTGGCGGCGCCGGTGCTCTGGAGGCGGTTGTCTGTGCTCTGGCGCTCGAGCGCAACATCCTGCCGCCCACGATCAACTACACGACGCCCGACCCTGCCTGCGACCTCGACTACATCCCCAATGAGGCGCGTGAGGCGCGGATCGGCGCGGTCATGAGCAACTCATTCGGATTCGGCGGGCACAACGCGTCGCTGCTGTTCCGTCGGCATGGGAGCTGATCGGCTCGTGGAGGACGCCCGAGTTGCAGACGCCGAGCGCTTGCTCGGTCACGCGTTCTCGGATCGCGGCCTGCTGCGCACCGCGCTGACGCACCCTTCCTACGCCGCGGAACACGGCCACGAGGAAACGTACGACCGAATGGAGTTCCTCGGCGACGCGATTCTCGGGTTCGTCGTCTCGGAGCACGTCTACTCGGCGTTTCCGTCCGAGCCCGAAGGCAGTCTGACGCGCAGGAAGCACTACGCCGTTGCCGGTGACGCGCTTGCCGGCGCTGCGGAGTCGCTCGGGCTTTCCGGCTACGTGCTGCTCGGTAGTGGCGCCAACGCAGCAGGCGAGCGTCAGCGGGCATCCGTTCTCGAGAACACGGTGGAGGCGCTCATCGGCGCCATCTACCTCGACGCAGGTCTGGATGCTGCCCGGGCGTTCGTGGTTCGGATCCTCGGCCCGCGTCTGGAGGCCCGGGACGTGCCCGAGGTGGACGCCAAGAGCGCGCTTCAGCAGTGGACGCAGTGGCACAGCGGCAGTCTGCCGTCGTACCGCATCGTGGACGTGGCCGGTCCGGTGCATGCGCGCACGTTTACGGCTGCCGTTGCAGTGGATGAGCAGGTGCTCGGCATCGGCTCGGGACCGAGCAAGCAGGCCGCCGAGAAGGCCGCGGCGAACTACGCGCTCGACGTCTTGCACGGACGGCGAAAGGCCCCGCCCGAGGCCTGATCCGCGGACCCGCGACGTGGCCGAAAGCCCCAGTTCCTGTGGTAGGATACGGTGCGTTGTTCTCGGCACGCAGAAGGCTGGCGGCCGTCCCCATCAGCAGCGGAGAGAGCCCAGATTTGTACCTGAAGTCGCTTACTTTGAAGGGGTTCAAGTCCTTCGCCGACCGTAGCCGTCTGAGCCTGGAGCCCGGCGTCACCGTCGTGGTCGGCCCGAACGGCTCGGGCAAGTCGAACATCTCGGACTCGATCCTCTGGGTGCTCGGCGAACAGTCCGCCAAGGCGCTGCGCGGCAACTCGATGGAGGACGTGGTCTTCGCGGGTTCCTCGGCACGTCAGGCCGTGGGTATCGCCGAGGTCGATCTGGTCCTCGACAATCGCGATGGCACGCTCCCGCTGGAGTTCGCCGAGGTCATGATCACCCGCCGGATGTTCCGCAACGGGGAGAGCGAGTACCTCATCAACCAGTCGCCGTGCCGCCTCTTGGACGTGCAGGAACTGCTGCACGACACGGGACTCGGACGCGACACCCACTCGATCATCAGCCAGGGCCGTCTCGATGAGATCCTGAGCTCCAAGCCGGAGGACCGTCGAGCGCTCATCGAAGAGGCCGCAGGCGTTCTCAAGCACAAGAAGCGCAAGGACCGGGCGGTGCGCAAGCTTGCCGCCATGGACGTGCATCTCGACCGCATCAGGGACGTACTGATCGAGATCGACCGTCAGTTGAGGCCCCTTCAGCGCCAGGCGGACAAGGCCCAGGAGTACCGAGGCATCGAAGCCGAGCTTCGCGACCTCGAGGTCGCGCTCGCCGTCGGTGACCTCCGGACGCTCCAGGAGTCGTGGGATGGCGTCGAGAAGCGCGAGCGTGAGCAGGACGCGGAAGTGGAGCTCGCACGGTACCGTCTGGCCGAGGCCGAACGGGAGCTCTCGAAGTTCCAGTCCCTCCTCGAAGAGAAGGGGCTGTTCGTCGGCGACCTCTCGGAGCAGCGGCGACGCTTGCAGTCGGTCCTCGAGCGCACCAACTCGGGACTCCTCCTGCTTGAGGAGAAGGGCAAGAACCTCGTCGAGCGTCTCTCGGAGATGCGTCAGAAGATGCATCAGAGCGAGACCCGACTTGCGGGCCGTTCGCGCGAGTTCGAGGAGATCGCCGAGGAGCGTGCGGTCACCGAAGCGAAGATCCAGGCGCTGTACAACCAGCTCGGCGAGCTCAGGCGCGAGTCCGAGACGGTCAAGAAAGAGCGCCTGGCTGCCGACGAGGCGCTCTCGATGGTGATGATGGAAGCGCGCAAGGCCCGAAAGGACGTCGATGACGCCCGGTCCGAGCTTGCCGATATCCAGCAGGCAATGTCCGGATTCGCGATCGAGAGCGACATGCTCTCGGAGCGCGCCAAGACGGTTCGCGACCAGCGCACCGCGCTCATGCAGACGCTGTCGGCGAGGCGTACTCGCCTCGATCAGCTCGCCGCGAAGCTCGAGCACAGTCGCAAGGAATCGGTCCTGGCTGCCTCGGACGTGGACAAGCGCGTCCGCCTGGTGGAGGGGCGTCGTGCGACGCTCGACAAGGTCCGCGAAGAGCATAGCGAGGTCCGCGCCGAGGTCCGCGCACTCGAGGAGGTCGATCGCGCGTTCGAGGCCGCATCGCCCGCACTCGCGTGGCTGCTCGCGAGGGACCACGAGGTACCGGGGGTCATCGGACCGGTGACCGACCACATCACGGTGCCGGAGGAGTACGAGCGTGTCGTCGAGCGGGTGCTTGGGGCGGATGTCTTCTGCGTCCTGCTGAGGAGCGCGAGCGACGTCGCTCCCACGGTGGCGGTGCTCGAGGAGTACGGCGCCTCGGACTTCTCGCTGGTTCCCGTGGACACCGCGCAGGTGCCCGTTCTGCCCGAGGACGGTCCGGGTGTCCGGCTCGTGGATGTTCTCGGTTGTTCGGACGATGTCTGGAACGCGCTCAACGCGCTCATTGGCGACGTCCGCGTTGTTGAGACGCTCGAGGAGGCTCTCGCGGCCGATGCAGGCCCCTGGCGTCTGGCCACCCGCTCAGGACATACGGTGTGGCCTTCCGGCCGGGTACGCGTGGGACCGAACCTCGACGACGACACCGGCGTCCTTGCGCGCCGACGGGCGCTGGTGGATTTCAAGGACCGCATGGCGGCCCTCGACACCGAGGTCGGTGCCGCCGAGGCACTGTCCGTGGAGGCCACGGAAGCACTGGCAGCAGCGCAGCAGGATGCGCTCGAGATCGAGCAGCGTATCGCCACGCTCGGTGGGGAAGAGGCGTCGCTCAGAGAGGACGCCGGGCGCATCGAGCAGTCGGTGACCGACGCCGACACCGAGGCTGCGGGCATCGAGCTCAGGCTGCGCCAGATCGAGGAGAAGACCGCGAAGGGCAGCCCCCAGCAGCGCGGACTCGCGGAGCGGATCGAGCAGGGGCTTGTGCGCATCGAAGAGCTTGAGGACGCGGCCATCGCGCGCCGCGAGGAACGGGACATGCGCTTCCGCGAGGAGTCGGAAGTGGCCTCCCGGCTCTCGGCATGCCAGGTCGAGATCGCGGCGGTCTCCGAGCGTGAGATCCACCTGAAGCGGCGCTTCGCCTCGCTCACCTCAGAGACGAGCGAGCTGCAGCACACCGTCGCACAGTCCACCATCACGACCGAATCACTTGAGATTCTGATACTTCGTGTCCAGCCGCTGCACGACGTGTATGCGGAGCTTCTCGAGCGCGCCGAGCATTGGGCCGAGCGCCTGAGGGACCGTGCGCGGTTCGAGCAGGCGGACTCGGAGTCGCTGCGTCAGACCATCCATGGCGGCCAGGACGGCGTGCGCGCCGCTCAGGCGGCGGTCGAGGCGGCGAGCGGGTCCATGGGCGACGTCCGTGTCGAGAAGGCCGCACTCGAGGTCCAGGTGACCGCAGCCGTGAAGCGCATCGTCGAGGATCTGGGCGTGCCGATCGAGCGTGCGCTCGAGGTGCCGCAGGTGGAGGACCGCGCCGAGGCCGCCGATCGTGCGCATCGACTTCGGAAGAGGATCGCTAACCTCGGTCCTGTCAATCCGATAGCGGTCGAGGAGTTCCAGGGTCTGCGCGACCGTCGCGACTTCATGCAAAGCCAGCTCGACGATCTGCTCTCCAGCCGCAAGGCGCTGCAGAAGGTCATCACCGCGATCGACCGCAAGGTACGCGATCGCTTCCTTGAGACGTTCGAACTCGTGAACAACCACTTCCAGGACGTCTTCGCCGTACTGTTCCCGGGCGGTCATGCGTCACTCACGATGACCGAGCCCGATAACCCGGAGGAGACCGGCGTCGAAGTCGTCGCGCAGCCTCGCGGCAAGCGCCTGCAGAAGATGACGCTGCTTTCAGGCGGCGAGAAGTCGCTGACGGCCCTCGCGCTCCTGTTCGCGGTCTACCGCACCCGACCGTGCCCGTTCTACATCCTCGACGAGGTGGAGGCGGCGCTCGACGACACGAACCTCCGCAGGTTCATCGCCTTCGTTGACAGCCTGCGCACGCACACGCAGTTCGTGGTCGTCACGCACCAGCGACGCACCATGGAGATGGCCGACGTGCTCTACGGGGTCTCGATGCAGGCCGACGGCGTCAGCAAGGTCGTGAGCCAGAAGCTCGAGCGGGTCGTGAGTGGGGCAAGCGCATCGTGACCGAACCGTGGTACAGGCGCATCGGTGAGGGTCTGGCGAAGACCAGAGGTGAACTTCAGGGCCATCTGAATGTGCTGCTCCGCCGCGGCCCGGATCTCGACGCCGCCTTCTGGGAAGAACTCGAGGACGCTCTGCTTCAGGCGGACATGGGCATCGCTGCGACCACCGAGATGGTTGAGCGGCTGCGCGATCTGGCCGCGCGTGAGGCGCTTCCCGATGCGTCGGCGGTGATCGCGCGCCTTGCCGAGGAGGTCGCTGCCGAGGTCACGGTGCCCGGCGAAGACCCGTTCGCCATCCCCGAAGCGACAATCCTCGTGGTGGGCGTCAACGGCACCGGCAAGACCACGAGCGTGGGCAAGCTCGCGAAGGGCCTGGCCGAGTCGGGGAGGCGGGTCGTCATCGGCTCGGGCGACACGTTCCGTGCCGCCGCCATCGAGCAGCTGCGCATTTGGGCCGAGCGGGCGAACGTGCCGGTGGTCGAGCGGCCGCACGGGTCGGACCCGGCGGCGGTCGTGTTCGACACCATCGCGGAAGGGCGCCAGCGGCAGGCCGACATGATACTCATCGATACCGCTGGCCGCCTGCATACCTCGGCGGACCTGATGGCCGAGCTGGTGAAGGTCAAGCGCGTCGCCGAGCGTGAGAGCCCGTTCCCGGTGCGCACTGTGCTCGTCATGGATGCCACAACGGGACAGAACGGCCTGATCCAGGCGCGCGAGTTCGATCGGGCGCTGTCGCTCGACGCCATCGTCCTCACCAAGCTCGATGGGACGGCGAAAGGCGGCATCGTGGTGGCCGTCGCCCGGGAACTCGGGCTCCCCGTGGTCCGCATCGGCGTCGGAGAGGGCCCTGACGATCTGGAACCGTTCGATCCGAGTGTGTTCGCCGACGCCCTCGTCGGCACGGTCGGTTAGAGTCCCGTGGAGCCGCCTCGCCTCATCGCGTGGCGTTCGTCCGATCGCCACTTCCTGCTGCCCGTGGCGATCCTCGTTGCCGTGCTCGCTGCACTCGTGACGCTCCTGTACGTGGTTCACGACGTCCGCAAGATCGACGGTCCTTCCATGGAGCCGACGTTTCTGCAGGCAGACCGGATCTTGGTGACGCGCGGCTACGACGTCCCTGAGGTCGGCGACATCGTGTCGTTCACCACGGTGGATCGCAATGGCACGCCGGTCCGGCTGATCAAGCGAGTCATCGCGCTTCCCGGGGATCAGGTTGAGATCATCGGCGACTCGGCGTACGTGAACGGCGAGTTGTCGGTGGCTGCGCCGCGCGCCTTCGTGGGCACTGCAGCGTACAGGCTGGGGCCGATGACCGTGCCCGATGGCAACGTCTACGTACTCGGCGACAACAGGCCGGTCTCGCTGGACAGTCGCTATCTGGGCTTCATTCCGGTGTCGTCGATCGCGGGCGAGGCCGTTGCGGTGATCTTCCCGCCCGGGCGTATGGGTGGGATTGACGAGTGACGTGCGCCATACGTAGGGTGTAGCCCTGTCCTGACCCGGGAGGCCCCGTGTTCGAGAACCTGAGCGACCGTCTCCAGGCGGTCTTCTCCAAACTGACCGGTCGCGGAGTCCTGTCCGAGGCCGATGTGGACGCCGCGATGCGCGAAGTGCGCATGGCGCTCCTCGAAGCGGACGTGAACTTCAAGACGGTCAAGGAGTTCGTGGCCCGCGTGCGCGAACGCTCGGTCGGCCAGGACGTGATGAGGAGTCTCACGCCGGGTCAGATGGTGGTGAAGATCGTCCTCGAGGAGCTCACCGCGCTGATGGGAGGCTCCGAGTCGAGGCTCGTCTTCTCGGGCAGGATCCCGTCCGTGGTCATGCTCGTGGGACTGCAGGGCTCAGGCAAGACCACCGCTTCGGCGAAGCTGGCGAATCTCCTCCGAAAGCAGGGGAAGAGCCCGCTGCTCGTCGCGTGCGACGTCTATCGCCCCGCCGCCATCGATCAGCTCGAGGCCCTCGGCCGTCAGCTCGAGATCCCCGTGTATCGTGGCGAGGGCACAAATGCGGTTGCTATCGCCGAGGCCGGCATCCGGGAAGCGATCGCGCAGATGCGCGATCTGGTCATCATCGACACGGCGGGCCGTCTGCACATCGATGAGGAGATGATGGCCGAAGCCGCGGCGATCAAGGCGGCAACCAGGCCCGACCAGGTGCTCATGGTCATCGATGCGATGACGGGACAGGATGCGGTCACCGCTGCAAGCGCGTTCGCCGAGCGCGTGGACTTCGACGGCGTCATCGTCACCAAGCTCGATGGTGACGCCCGCGGCGGCGCGGCCCTCTCTGTGCGTGCCGTTACCGGGCGTCCCATCAAGTTCGCGGGAGTCGGGGAGAAGCTCGATGCGCTCGAGCCGTTCCATCCCGAGCGGATGGCCAAGCGGATCCTGGGGATGGGCGATGTGGTCACGCTCATCGAGAAGGCGCAGGACGCGTTTGACACCGACGCAACTGCGGACATGGAGGAGCGCCTGCGGAGCGGGGTGTTCACCCTCGATGATTTCCTGGCGCAGCTGCAGCAGGTGCGCAAGATGGGATCGCTCTCGGACATCCTGAAGATGATCCCCGGCGCCAACAAGCTCCCCAAGGACGCCGAGATCGATGAGGGCGCCCTCGGCCGGACCGAGGCGATCATCCAGTCGATGACGCTGGCCGAACGCGCGAAGCCGTCCGTCATCAACGGCGCCCGGCGGGAACGCATCGCCGCAGGGGCGGGCGTGCGGGTCTTCGATGTGAACCAGGTACTCAAGCAGTTCGCCCAGACGCAGAAGATGATCCGCCAGATGCAGACCATGGAGCGTCAGGGCAAGCGTGGGAGGAAACGCCGTGGCTTTGGGATGCCCGGTATGCCCGGCTCGATGTAGTATTCGCGGGACGCCCGGCCGCTTTTGACCCCCGGGTACTTCTCTCGTATCATTAGTCGCTGCTTTTGCTCAGGAGTGGCCCGACCGGGCCACCTACACGGAGGTGAACGTTTTGGCAGTCAAGATCCGCCTTGCACGTGCAGGCGCGAAGAAGGCCCCGTTCTACCGCGTCGTCGCCGCTGATTCGCGTGCGCCGCGTGACGGCCGGTTCATCGAGATCCTCGGCCGCTACAACCCGCGGACCGATCCCTCGACGATCGAGCTGAACGTGGAGAAGATCGACGCATGGATCGCCAAGGGCGCTCAGCCGAGCGAGACCGTCGCACGGCTGCTCGCTATCGCCAAGAACCCGGAGGCGGCGGCTCCCACGAAGGAGTCCGCTCTCTCGAAGAAGGCCCAGGCGAAGGCCGAGGCTGAGGCGAAGGCCGCTGCCCAGGCGCCTGTTGCCGCAGAGGCGCCTGCCGAGGTCGTTGTCGAGGATGTCACCGAGCCCGAGGCCGTGGTTGAGGAAGTCGCGGAGCCCGAGGCAGCCGAAGCGGTTGAAGAGGCATCCGAGGAAGCGACCGAAGAGGCGGCTGAGTAGCCGTGTCTGGCGCAGCGGACGTCGACTCCCTGGTCGAGTATGTGATCACGTCGCTCGTGGAGCACCCCGAGGACGTCAAGATCGACAAGCGCGTCGCGGGGGAGGCCACCACGTACGACGTGACGGTCCACCCGGACGACACCGGGAAGGTGATTGGCCGGCAGGGTCGTGTCATCAAGGCGATCCGCGTGCTCGTTAGGGCCGCAGCTTCGGTCGACGGTGCCGACGCCACGGTCGAAGTCGTCGGCTGAGCGCATGCCCGTGCCGTATCGACGGCTGGGTCGTGTCGTGAAGGCTCACGGTACTGACGGTGAGGTCTCGGTCGTTGTGGCCGGGGGCCTCACCGCTTTGCGTCCGGGTACGGACGTGTGGATCGTCCCGCCCCCCGAGACCGGGGCGCATGTGCGACAGATCGCAGGCGTACGAACGGGCCCGAAGGGGCCGCTGGTGCGACTCTCCGACATCGATTCGGCAGCGAAAGCCCACGAGATCGTGGGGAGATGGCTGCTCGGGCGCGGCGAGGAGCCGGAGGCGACGGACGTGAGCGATGTGCTCCTCGGCATGCGGGTGCACGATCGGGCGCGCGGGGACATCGGAGTGGTCACCGACGTGATCGTAACCGGAGCCAACGACGTCCTCGTGGTCGATGAGGGGTCCTTCGGCCAGGTTCTCGTGCCGGTCATCGACGATGTGATACTCGGTATCGATGAGACGTCACGCGTTATCGACGTCGCATTGCTCGATGGGCTGATCGACGAGGACGACCGATGAGAATAGACATCATCACGATCCTGCCCGAGGTCTTCGGTCCGGTGCTGGATGCGTCGATCGTGGGCCGGGCGCGTGCGTGCGGTGCGCTCGACGTGAGCGTGCACGACCTGCGCGATTGGACGACAGACCGGCACAGAACGACCGACGATTCCCCCTTCGGTGGCGGTCCGGGCATGGTCATGAAGCCCGAACCGGTGTTCCGCGCTCTCGACGACGTGCTCAAAGAATCCGAGGAGCGCCCGATCGTGATCGTCCTGTCGCCGCAGGGAGAACCGCTCCACCAGGGACTCGTGAGAGAGCTTGCGACCCGCCCGTGGCTGGTTCTCATCTGCGGCCGGTATGAGGGATTCGACGAGCGCATCCTCGGCAGGGCAGACATGGAACTCTCCCTCGGCGACTACGTTCTCACCGGCGGCGAGCTTCCGGCGCTGGTGCTCACCGACTCGGTCGCCCGACTTCAGCCCGGCGTGCTGGGAGACGACCAGTCTGCACTCGACGAGTCGTTCAGCGAAGGCCTCTTGGAGTATCCTCAGTACACGCGTCCGGCCTCCTTCGAGGGGCTGGACGTTCCGGATGTGCTCCTGAGCGGAGACCACCGGCGCATCGCCGAATGGCGGCGGCGCGAATCGGTGAGACGCACCGCAGAGCGGCGCCCGGACCTGATAGAGAGCGCGGACCTCTCCGACGATGAGCGAGCGTTCGCACAAGAGATCAACGACGAGACAGAGTAGGGACAACGTGACCGACGAACGCGAGTACGACGCGAAGCTCGAGGACGATGACGTCTACGACGACGACTATGACGAGGACGACGAGGACAAGCCGGTCTCGTTCGCGCGCTGGCTGGGCGAGCTCGTCCTCATGGTGGCGCTGGCATTCCTGCTGGCGACCGGCATCCGCACATTCGTCATCCAGCCATACGTCGTACCGACGGGCTCGATGATCCCGACGATCGAACTGCAAGACCGCGTGATCGCGAACAAGTTCGTCTACCGCTTCTCGGAGCCGGAGCCGGGCGACGTCGTGGTGCTCGACGACCCCACCGGCAACGTGACGACGCTTATCAAGCGGGTGATCGCTACCGAGGGCCAGACGGTCGACTTCGTGGAGGGCCTCGTCGTCGTCGACGGCGTGGTGCTGGACGAGCCATACACTCACGGACTCCCGACGGAGCCCATGTCTCAGCAGATGCCGTTGACCGTGCCGGAGAACAGCGTGTGGCTCATGGGCGACAACCGTACGAACAGCGCCGATTCCCGGGTGTTCGGCGCCGTGGACCTTTCGCAGATCAAAGGCAAGGCGATCTTCTGTTACTGGCCAGTGGACCGCATGGGGTCGCTGTAGGAGTCGTTGCGTGGCTGCTGGGCGCTGGGCTATACTGTCGGCTCGTGCCTCGAGCAGCCTCCGCAGATCATCATGAGAAGAACAGGAACGTGTAATGGATAAGGTCCGCGCGATCGAGCAGCAGCAGCTGCGTGAAGATATCCCGGCGTTCGGCGTCGGCGATACGGTCAAGGTCATGTACAAAGTCGTCGAGGGCAGCCGCGAGCGCGTCCAGCCGTTCCAGGGCATCGTGATCCGTCGCCACGGCGCGGGTAATCGCGAGACGTTCACGGTCCGCAAGATCTCGTTCGCGGTCGGCGTGGAGAGGACCTTCCCGGTCCACTCACCGAAGATCGTGAACCTTGAGGTCGTCTCGCGCGGCAAGGTTCGCCGCGCGAAGCTCTACTACCTCAGGGACAAGGTCGGCAAGGCCGCCCGCGTGAAAGAGCTGCGGTAGTCTTCAGTAGATCGGCTTCTTCGTATGCCCCGGGACTCGTCCCGGGGCATACGTGTCTTCGGGGCGGTACACTGCACGCATGGAGCACCAGTCCGTCGTCACGATCAGAGCGCGCCTGTCGGCATGTCCGGCGGATGAACTCACCGTCGTCATCGCCGAGTTTCGCGACGACGCGCGTGCGGGCGTACGCGACGCCCTAGCGAGCGCGGAGAAACGCATGGCACGTTGGGATGCGGAGCGACGCCGTCTCGAGGCGCTTGCACGCGCCGAGCTGCAGCTTCTGGACAGTGGCGTCCTTGTCGTCGCGGGAGTCGACGAGGTCGGGCGCGGCGCACTCGCCGGTCCGGTGTCTGCCGGCGCATGCGTCCTGCCGAGGGACCTTTGGCTCGAAGGCCTCGATGATTCGAAGCGTCTGTCCCGCATCGCGCGGGAGCGGCTCTTTGCTGAGATCGAGCGGACCGCGATCGCGGTGGCCGTAGGTCACGCCGAGGCGGCCGAGATCGATGCGGTCGGCATCGCGGAGGCGACCGTGGTGGCGATGCGACGCGCTCTCGCGGCGCTGGGCCTGGAGATCGGGCACGTGCTTGTGGACGGAAGATCGGTGGCGCTCGGTGTGCCATGCACGGCCATCGTTCGCGGAGACTCCTCGGTACGTGCGATCGCCGCCGCGGCGATCTATGCGAAGGTCACGCGCGATGCCCTGATGCGTGAGCTCGACGCCGAGTACCCCGGGTACTGCCTTGCGGACAACAAGGGATACGGCAGCCCCGAGCATCTGGCAGCGATCGTTGCGATGGGTCCGTCGCCGGTCCATCGGCGTTCGTTCGCCCCGTGCTGCCAGCCCGGTCTCTTCTGACGTTGTACTCGCGTTAAGAGCCGGCTATACCGGCCATGCCACGCTCTCTTCCGACGAAGGGAGCGTCATGAACAGGGTGGAGACCGGTAAGAGGGGCGAGGACGCGGCAGTCGCGTATCTCGAGCGGGCGGGGTTCGAGATCGTGGACCGCAACTGGCGTGACGGCAGGGGAGAGCTCGACATCGTCGCACTTGACGGTGAGACGCTCGTCATCTGCGAGGTGAAGACCCGCTCCGGAGTCTCGCACGGGACGCCTGAAGAGGCCGTGTCGCTTGCCAAACAGCGGCGCCTGGTTCGGCTCGCTCGTTCGTACATCTCGGGAAACGGCCTGGAGCCGTGTCCGGTCCGGTTCGATGTGGTCAGCATCGACGTGCTCCGGGAGGACCGTGCACTCCTGCGGCACCACAGGGCCGCATTCGAGGCGCAGTAGCGTGCAAGCCACAATCGCGACCGCGACGCTCGTCGGAGTCGATGCGGTGCCCGTTGAAGTCCAGGCCGACGTCTCGCCGGGTCTCCCGTTGTTTGGGATCGTCGGGTTGGCAGACGCCGCCGTTCAGGAGGCGAGGGACCGGGTCCGTGCGGCGCTTCGATCCTCGGGATACGACTTCCCCAACGCCCGCGTGATCGTGAACCTTGCGCCCGCGCCTCTGCGGAAGCACGGCACGGGATTCGATCTGCCGATCGCACTCGCCGTCCTATGCGCCACGAGGCAGCTTTCGGCGGATGCGTTCCACGATGTGTCGGCCGTCGGCGAACTTGGCCTTGATGGGACGGTGCGCACCGTTCCGGGGATGCTGGCGCATGCGCTGGCCGCCTCGGAGCAGGGAAGGGACCTCCTGGGACCGGCGATGGCGAGTGGAATCGTCGGCGCGGTCCCGGAACTTCGGTACCGTCCTGTGTCGAGTATCGGTGGAGTCCGGATGGGACTACCCGCCGAACATCGGTGCCACGACGTGCCGGCGCTGGGGAGCGTCGCTCCCGCGGTGGACCTGTCGGACGTTGCGGGTCACGCCGCCGCCAAGCGGTGCCTTGAGATCGCCGCCGCGGGCGGGCACAACTTGCTCCTCGTCGGGCCGCCGGGATCGGGGAAGACGATGCTGGCCCGCGCGTTGTGCGGTCTGCTGCCCCCACTCGCTCCTACCGAGCGGCTCGAGGCCGCAGTCGTGCACTCGGTCGCCGGGAGAGACCCGATGCCGAGCCTCTCGGGCATCCGTCCGTTCCGGGCGCCACACCACTCGTGCAGCATCGCGGGCCTCGTCGGCGGAGGAACGCCCCCGCTGCCGGGGGAGGTCTCTCTGGCGCATACCGGAGTCCTGTTTCTCGACGAGCTCCCCGAGTTCGGGCCTGCGGCTCTGCAAGCACTACGTCAGCCGATAGAGGAGGGCGCCGTGACCCTGGTGCGAGCTAACGGTGCCATCAGGTATCCCGCGCGCGTCACGCTGGTGGCAGCCATGAACCCATGCCCCTGCGGGTACGCGGGAGATCCCGAGCGTCAGTGCACCTGCACTCCCGCTGCGGTCGATCGTTACGGGAATCGTGTCGGCGGTCCGCTGTACGACCGGATGGACATGTCGATCAGGGTCGATCGCGTGGATCCCGCCCTTCTGATCGGGCGTGGCGAAGTCAGTGAGCGAACGGACACGGCTCGGACTCGTGTGCGGAATGCGCGAACGTACGCACTTGAGCGGCCATCAAGGGACCTTCGTAGGAGCCTTGATGGTGAAGCTCGCCGGCTGCTTGAGACAGCGGCACGACAGACGCACCTCTCGGGCAGGGCGGTCACGCGCCTGATGCGCGTCGCACGTACGATCGCGGACTTGTCCGAGGAACCGACGATCACCGAGGCGCACGTCAGCGAAGCCCTCGGCTATCGAGCATGGGAGTACCGATGAGCGGTGAACGTTTCGTGTTGACGCTGGGAAGTCCGGAGTATCCCGAACAACTGGCGGAAACACCCGACCCGCCGAGGATGCTCTACGGGATCGGCGATCCGGGCGCGCTCGTCCCCGGTCTGGCAGTCGTAGGGGCACGGAGGGCCACCCCGTACGGCCTCCGGGCGACCCGTCTCCTCGCAGGCTGGGCGGCCTCCAAGGGGGTCACGGTGATCTCGGGCGCGGCGATCGGGTGCGACTCCGAGGCCCACCGGGCGGCGCTCGATGCTCCGGGCGCGACGGTGGCAGTCCTCGGGTGTGGTCCGGACGTGGACTACCCGCGCAGGTCGGCTGCGCTGCTCGAGACCGTTCGTGCTCGATTTGCCGTCGTTTCGGAGTGTCCGTTCGGGCAGCAGCCGCTCCGGTTCGCCTTTGCACGTCGGAATCGCATCATCGCGGGGCTGGCCTCGGCCGTGCTCGTTGTGGAGGCCGGTCTTCCCAGCGGGACCTTCAGCACCGCCGACGCGGCTTTGGAAGCAGGCCGCGACGTGATGGCGGTTCCGGGTTCGATCTTCTCTCCCGAGTCGCGAGGGTCGAACAGGCTGATCAGGCAGGGCGCTGCTGTCGTGAACGATGTAGCGGACTTGGCCAGCAGTCTCGGGCTGCAGGGCGTCGGTGCCCCGGTCGGAACACAGGAGGGTGACGCCGTGGTGCGGGCGCTTCGAGCGGACCCGATGCGACCGGATGATCTTGCACGGGCGCTTGGCATCGACATCGTGGCGGCAGCCAGGACGCTCGGATCCCTTGAGGCGCACGGACTGATCGCGCGCTATCCGGACGGACGATACGGGGTGAGGTGAGCGTGGCCCGTCCAGAGCCGTGCCGTACAATGGCCGGGATGCAGGACGGGAAGGTGCGGATGGACACGGTAACCATAATCGGTGCGGGCCTGGCCGGCTCCGAGGCTGCGTGGCAGCTGGCAGTCCGTGGCGTTGCGGTGGAACTCGTGGAGATGCGTCCCGAGCGGATGACCCCCGCACACGAGACCGGGGGGTTCGCAGAGCTCGTTTGCTCGAACTCGCTGAAGAGCGACGATCCCTCCACGGCCGCAGGGCTTCTCAAGCGCGAGTTGGAGGCGCTCGGATCGCTGGTGCTCGCCGCCGCGCGTGCGACCGCCGTTCCCGCGGGCGCTGCGCTCGCCGTCGACCGGATTCGCTTCTCTGAGCTGATCACCAAGATCGTCGGGACTCATCCTCTGGTGACGGTCACCCATCATGAAGCCGATTCCATACCGGACGGAGACGTGATCGTGGCGACCGGTCCGCTCACGAGTGCAGCGCTCGAACCCGCACTCTCGGAGCTCATCGGTGAGTCCCGCCTGGCATTCTTCGATGCCGCCGCGCCGATCGTGGACGCGGAGACGATCGACCAAAGCCGCGTGTTCGCCGCGTCGCGGTGGGAGAAGGGCGGGGGACAGGACTACCTGAATTGCGCGCTCACTCGCGACGAGTACGCCCGCCTCATCTCAGAACTGGTGTCGGCGGACAGGGCCCCACTGCACGCGTTCGAGCGCTCCCAGCTCTTCCAGGCGTGCCAACCCGTTGAGGAGATAGCCCGAACGGGTGTGGACGCTCTGCGCTTCGGGGCGCTAAAGCCGGTGGGCCTGGTCGATCCGGCGACGGGGGAGCGTCCGTACGCCGTGGTCCAGCTCCGTCCCGAGAACCGGGACGCTCTGGCGTACAACCTCGTCGGCTTCCAGACGAATCTCACGTTTCCCGAACAGCGCCGGGTGTTCAGACTCATCCCGGGTCTGGCCGAGGCGGAGTTCTTGCGCTACGGAGTCATGCACCGCAACACCTATATCGACGCGCCACGGCTGCTCACCAACGGACTCGCGCTGCGCGAAGTGCCCCGCGTGCGCATTGCGGGCCAGCTCTCGGGAACTGAGGGATACCTCGAGGCCGCTGCGAGCGGTTTGGTAGCTGCGCTCGACGTCTGGTCGTCCCGCACGGGCGCCACAGGATTGGGCCTGCCTCCCACGACCGCACTTGGTGCCCTCGTGCGCTACGCGACCGACCCGGCGACCGACCCTTACCAGCCGATGCACGTGAACTTCGGGCTCGTACCGCCGCTGTCGCAGCCAGTACGAGGCAAGCGCGCCCGGTACGCCGCGTACGCCGAGCGCGCGGCGCGCGACCTGGCCGATACGCTGGCCGACCGTGGTGACCTGCTCATACAGTCACCGACAGGTGCCCTCGTTGATGCATCCCCTGGACGTGCCCGATGAACGAACGCGTCTCACCCGAAACCCTGGTCGATGAGTACCTGACCCATCTTCGGGTCGAGCGTAACCTCTCCCCGAACACGCTCAAGGCGTACGCCGAAGACCTCTCCTCGTTCCTCTCGTGGGCCGACAGGGAGGTTGTCCACCCGCTTGACGTGGATCACCGGCGTCTTCGTCGATACCTCGCCGAGCTGGATCGTGCCAAGTACGCGAAGCGTACGATCGCCAGACGGCTCGCGGCTGTCCGCTCCTTCTACCGGTATCTGGTCATGCGCGGCTATGCATCCGGAAGTCCGGCGGCCGTTCTTTCGACTCCGCGGCTGCCGCGTGAGCTGCCGTCCATCGCTCCCGTGCAGTTGCTGAACGACCTCCTCGACACGCCGGACCCCGCCACACCCCTCGGGCTTCGAGACCGGGCCATTCTTGAACTGCTGTATGCCACGGGAGTCCGCGTTTCGGAGCTGAGCGGGCTCGACCTCGGCGATGTCGATCTCACCGGGGGCACGATCCGCGTTATGGGCAAGGGTTCCCGCGAGCGCGACGTGCCGATGCACCCGGCTGCCGTCCGGCGCCTGCGAGAGTACCTCTCGGGAGGACGCACCGCACTCCAGGGATCAAGCTCGGGAAGTGCATTCTTTCTGAACCGGCTGGGGACCCGACTCACCTCCGGCGGAGTGCGCAGGATGCTCGAGCGGCACCTCACGACGATCGGTGCGGCCGCGCAAATCACCCCCCATGACCTGCGCCACTCGTTCGCGACTCACCTGCTGGAGGGTGGCGCGGATTTGCGCACGGTGCAGGAGTTGCTCGGCCACGTTGCGCTCTCAACCACCCAAATCTATACTCACCTGAGTACGAAACACCTGCGTGATGTACACAAAGGGGCGCATCCTCGGGCCTGATGGAGGGCCACACCGAATGAGATCCGACTCCAGGACGGACCTTGCTGCCGCGTGGGCAGCGTTCAAGCACGATGGAGACCCTGAAGCCCGGGAGAACCTCATACTCACATACTCACCCCTGGTGAAGTACGTGGCAGGCCGTCTTTCGTCAAGTCTCCCGCAGACGGTCGACACCTCGGACCTCATCTCATACGGGGTGTTCGGGCTGATCGACGCGATCGAGAAGTTTGACACCGACCGTGGGATCAAGTTCGAGACCTACGCGATCGCCCGCATCAAGGGCGCCATCATCGACGAACTTCGTGCCATGGACTGGGTCCCGCGTTCGGTGCGTGCACGCGCGAGGGAGTTCGAGGCGGCGTACGTGGCTCTCGAGAATCGTATGAAGCGCGTGCCGGACGACGCCGAGGTCGCAGCCGAGATGGGCGTATCACCCCGGGAGTTGCAGGCCATCCTGGCCAAGCTGAGCTACGCGTCGGTCATCTCGTTCGAGGAGATGTGGTCAGGCGGCGCTGAGCGCGATGAGCATCAGGATCCGCTCGGTGCGATCGCCGACGAGCGGGCCGAGGATCCGGTCGACGTGTTCGAGAGCGCCGAGGTCAAGGAGATCCTCTCGGGCGCGATCGAGCGGCTTCCCGAGCGGGAGAAGACGGTTGTGGCGTTGTACTACTACGAGGGCCTCACGCTCAAGGAGATCGGCACCGTGCTCGGCGTCACTGAATCACGAGTGAGCCAGCTACACACTAAGGCCGTTCTCCGACTTCGGGCACGTCTTCATGCCGCTCAAGGGTTCGTACCTGCAACATAGGGGCACTCACAACACATAGAGCCCGTTCACGAAGGGGGAACCGTGACAGCGAAACGCATCCTCGTGGTGGAGGATACCGAGCTGCTGAGGCGCATGTATCGGGACCGTCTCATCCAGGACGGCTACGAGGTGCTCGATGCGGCTGACGGGCTGGCGGCGCTGAGCATCCTTCGCGATGAGCACTTCGATCTGATCCTTCTTGACCTGATCATGCCGCGAATGGGTGGGATACAGGTCCTCGAGGCCGTGAAGCAGGACCCGCGCACGCAGTCGATTCCCGTGGTGGTCCTCACGAACCTCGGCGAAGAGTCGACCATCGAGCACGCCGTCTCGCTCGGCGCAGTCGACTACCTCATCAAGAACGAGACCCGGCCGGCTGACGTTGCCGCGAAGGTGAAGCTGGTCCTGGATGCGTATGCGGTGGCCGAGGGGACGTCGGATGCGTTCATCATCTATCCCGATACGACGCGGGGAGATGTCGACGGGATCGTTGAGCACGCGCAGCTGAAGCGCCGGCTGTGGTGTCCCGCCTGCGAGAACGAGCTCGCGCTCGAACTCGTGCCCGATCCCAAGCGAGCTGGATGGTACTCGGCCCGGTTCATCTGTCCTTCCTGTGGACGCACGTACTCCGGTTCGTGATGACGACCCGCTCGGTCAGGTGAACCACACCGCAAGCCAGGATCCTCCGGCGACCGCCTCTGTGGTCCGAGACCAGGGTCTGGATGCAGTTCGAGGTCTCGGGATCCTCCTTGTCGTGATCGGGCATGCGCTGATCAGGGCGCTTGATCCCGCGCTGCCCGGCACGACCTCGGCTGTCATGCTCGCGGGTATCGGGTGGGTGAGGATGACGCCCGGGATCGATGCGGCGCTGACCGCCATCTACTCGTTCCACATGCCGCTGCTCGCGTTCGTCTCAGGTCTGGCGTTGTCGCGCTCGTCCGTCGGCTATGGACGCAGCTTCCTCGGTCGCAGGGCGGCGGGTCTCCTCGTGCCCTACTTCGCCTGGCTGGGCGTCGCATGGCTGGTGGTGGGCGACGGTACGCTGGCCGGACTCCTTCGCTTCTTCGGAAGCGCCGCCATCGATCCTCAGTCGTCCGGTGCGCTGTGGTTTCTGTATGCGTTGTTCGCAAGCTCGATCGTTCTGGCCGTCGTGATGGCATTGGGCGGCTCGGACCGTGCGCTGGTGGCGAGCGCCGTGCTTGTCGGACTGGGTGGCATGCTGCCGCTCGGTGCGTACAGCAACATGCTGGGCTTGAGCGACGTTGCATGGCTGTACCCGTTCGTTGCCGCCGGAGTCCTCGTTGCGCGTCACCGAACCTCGCTTGAACGATCCCGCCTGATCGTCCCGCTCGCACTCGTGCTGTGGGTGGCGTCGTTGCCGCTCGTATGGCCTGTTGTCGTCCCCGGTCCGCGGTGGTGGTTTCCCGCTGTCACGGCCGCTCTTGCGCCCCTCGGCACCTCGGTCGCCCCGCTTGTCGCAAAGGCCCTCTGGGCACTCGTGCGGGTCGCCGGAGCGCTTGCCGGGACGTACGTCGCATTCTCGCTGGGGACACGTGCGTGCGGCGCGCTCCTGACCGGATGGGCATGGCTCGGAAGGCGCACGCTCGGCGTGTACGCGACCCACAGCCTCATCCTGCTTGCGCTCGTTCCGCTCGTGGCCCCGCTCGCCATCGCGGCACGCCTGGTCGCGCTCACCATCCTGGCCCTCGCGGCGGCTCTCGCCATCACCCTGCTGCTCGAGCGTTGGGTCGTCACGCGAAGGGTGTTCCTGGGCAGCCGGGCGTAGCTGTGGTATCCTCACTCCCGCTCTTATCACACACGCCCGTGGATTCCGCGCGAGGTGCCGAACCCTTCGAGGTCGGTCGCTGTCGGGAGTAGAAGCGGGCGGAGGAAAGAACCGAAAAGGGAGGCACCACCATGTCCGTTTCCATGAAGGCCCTGCTCGAAGCTGGTGTGCACTTCGGCCACCAGACCCGTCGCTGGAACCCGAAGATGAAGCCGTACATCTTCACCGAGCGTAACGGCATCTACATCCTCAACCTCCAGCGCACGCTCCGCGAGATCGACACCACGTACAAGTTCGTCCGTGACATCACGGCGCGTGGCGGGTCCGTTCTGCTTGTCGGCACCAAGAAGCAGGCGCAGGACCCCATCCGTAAGGAAGCCGAGCGCTCCGGCCAGCCGTACGTGAACCAGCGCTGGCTCGGCGGCATGCTGACGAACTACGTGACGATCCGTGGCCGCATCAAGCGCATGATCGAGCTCGAGACCATGGAAGAGACCGGCGCCATGGCGCTGCTCCCCAAGAAAGAAGCCATCCTGCTCCGCCGTGAGCTTGAGAAGCTCCACCGTGATCTCACGGGCATCCGCGAGATGTCGGACCTGCCCAGGGCGGTCTTCGTCGTCGACACCAAGCGCGAGGCGATCGCAGTCAAGGAGGCGCGCCGACTCGGCATCCCGCTGATCGGCCTTGTGGATACCAACGCCGATCCCGACGAGGTCGATTACGTGATCCCGGGCAATGACGACGCCATCCGTTCGGTGGCGCTGATCTGCAAGGTGATCGCCGACGCCGCGCTCGACGGCCGTCGCGCCGCCGGGCTCTCGACGCCCGAACAGGACGCCGAAGCCGAGGTTCAGGTCGCAGCGCCCGCCGAAGAGGCGGCTCCTGCGGCTGAAGAAGCAGCTCCCGTGGCCGAAGAAGCAGCACCCGTTGCCGAGGCACCGGCCGAACCCGCTCCTGTTGTTGAGGAGCCCGCGGTTGAAGCCGAGCCCGCGGTTGAAGCTGAGCCGGCGGTCGAGGCCGAGGTTGCTGCAGATCCTGAGGCGGCACCTGCAGCCGAGTAGGCCGCGCGCGTACTGATACATGACTCCGGCGGTTCGTGACGCCGGTCGAGGAGGACCGATGGAGATCACTGCTGCAATGGTAAAGGAGCTTCGGGAGACGACCGGAGCCGGAATGATGGACTGCAAGAAGGCGCTCACCGAGGCCGATGGCGACATGACTGCTGCCATTGACGTGCTGCGCACCAAGGGACTCGCCGACCTGGCGAAGAAGGCCGGCCGCGCGACCAACGAGGGTGTCATCGGCGGCGGCGTGAATGCTGACGCCAGCGTGGGCACGCTTCTCGAGATCAACTGCGAGACCGACTTCGTCGCGCGCAACGCCGCGTTCAAGTCGTTCGTCGGCGAGATCGCCGATCAGATCGTGGCTACCGCACCGGCATCCGTCGAAGCCCTCATGGCCCAGACCTACGGGCCACGGCCCGAGATCACGGTCGAGCAGCGCCTCGGCGAGGCAGTGAGCAAGCTCGGCGAGAACATGGGCGTCACCCGTTTCGAGCGCTACGAGGTCAGCGGCGATGCAGGGTGCATCGCTGTCTACCTCCACGGCGTCGGCAACATCGGCGTCATGGTCGAGGTGACCTCCACGTCTCCCGACGTTGCGCGCGGCGAGATCGCGGCATCGTTCGCCAAGGACGTGGCGATGCAGATTGCTGCCACCTCGCCGATCTCCGTGCGCCGCGAGGAGGTCTCGGCCGACGTGGTCTCCCACGAGATGACGATCTACAAGGCCCAGGCCGCCGAGACCGGCAAGCCGGAGCCGATTCAGCAGAAGATCGCCGAGGGTCGCCTCGACAAGTTCTACAAGGAGTTCTGCTTGCTCGAGCAGAACTTCGTGAAGAACCCCGATCAGACGGTGAAGCAGTACGGCGAGCAGGCCTCCAAGGAGGCCGGCGGACCGCTCGAGGTTGTGCGCTTCTCGCGCATGGTTCTCGGCGAGACCGGCACGGAGCCCAAGGCTTCCCCCAGCTGCTAGTGTTGTCCGAATGACAACGGGGCGGTGCGATGCACCGCCCCGTTGGTCTATCATCGCTTAGGGCTGCTCTGGCCTGAGCTTCGCGTCGTAACGATGAGGGAGGACCCGTGACGGCATACCGGTACAAGCGCGTCTTGCTGAAGCTTTCCGGCGAGGCCCTCATGGGAGACGCAGGCTACGGTATCGACCCGCAGATCCTCGATTCCATCGCGCGGCAGATCAAAGACGTTGCGCGTGACGGGGTGGAGATCGCCATCGTGGTCGGTGGCGGGAACATCTTTCGCGGGCTCGCCGCGTCCGCACGAGGCATGGACCGCGCGCAGGCCGACTACATCGGCATGCTTGCCACCGTCATGAACGCGCTCGCGCTCCAGGACGCGATGGAGGCGCAGGGCGTCTTCACGCGGGTCATGTCGGCCATCGAGATGAAGGACGTGGCCGAGCCGTACATCCGGCGCCGTGCCATCCGTCACATGGAGAAGGGCCGCACCGTCATCTTCGCTGCCGGCACCGGCAACCCGTACTTCACGACGGACACCACCGCCGCGCTGCGGGCGCTCGAGATCCACGCTGAGTGCATCATGAAGGCCACCAAGGTCGACGGCGTATACGACGATGACCCTGTGAAGGTCCCGGGCGCGAAGAAGTTCGACGAACTGGCGTATATCGAGGTTTTGAACCTCGGCCTGAAGGTGATGGACAACACCGCCATCAGCCTGGCCATGGACAACAACCTGCCGATCATCGTGTTCAACATGGAGCGGGAAGGCAACATCGCGGCCGCACTTCGCGGCGAACCGGTGGGGACCATCGTTCGAGGAGGCGTGTGATGACGACGAACAGCGTGAAAGAAGCCGCAGACCGCATGGACAAGGCGCTCGTTGCGCTCGGTCACGAGTTCGGAGGCGTCCGCACGGGTCGCGCATCCGGCTCGATCCTCGAGAAGATCAGCGTGGAGTACTACGGTTCGCCCACACCGCTCAACCAGATCGCATCGGTGAGCGCTCCCGAACCCCAGCTCGTCATTGTGAGCCCGTACGACAAGTCGGCGCTCAACGCGATCGAGAAGGCCATCCGCTCGGCGGACCTCGGACTGAACCCATCGAACGACGGCGTCGTCATCCGAGTGCCGTTCCCGCCGCTTACCGAGGAGCGTCGCAAGGAGCTCGTCAAGCTCTGCAAGCACTACGCAGAAGAGGCGCGGGTGGGCGTGCGAAACATCCGCAGGGACGCGAACGATCACTTCAAGCGCCAGGAGAAGGACCACGAGATCTCCCAGGACGACCTCCGTCGCCTTGAGACCGAGACGCAGAAGGCCACTGACGCCCGAATCGCTGAGATCGACGAGATGCTCAAGCGAAAAGAAGCGGAGATCATGGAGGTCTGAGACAGCGATGTCCCCGACACGAGCATCGCTCGAGGCCGCCTTCACCACACGTACCGACCGCGAGCTGCTCGGTAAGCTCGACATCGACTCCGTCCCGCGCCACGTGGCCATCATCATGGACGGGAACGGCCGGTGGGCGTCCAAGAGGGGAGTGCCGCGGATCCTCGGGCATCGCGCGGGAGCCAAGGCGATCCGCGAATCGATCGCGGCATGCATCGAACTCGGCATCGAGTACCTCACCATCTACTCCTTCTCGAGCGAGAACTGGCGCCGCTCCGCCGAGGAAGTCAGCGGCTTGATGGGACTGTTCGTCGAGGTCCTGGAGTCGGAGATCGGCAACCTCATGGAGCAGGGCGTCCGCGTTCGCGTGATCGGCAGCGAGGAGGGCATGCCCGAGGCCACGATGGAGGCCTTCCGCCGCACCGAGCGACGTACCGCCGACAACGCAACGCTCACGCTGCTTGTGGCGCTCAATTACGGTGGGCGTATGGAGATCACCGAGGCGGTACGCGCCATCGCCGAGGAGGCTGTGCGCGGGGAGCTGGACCCATCGACCATCGACGAGGACACGATCGACGCCCACCTGTACACCACGGGGATTCCGGATCCCGACCTTATCGTCCGAACGAGTGGTGAGATGCGTATCTCGAACTTCCTACTGTGGCAGCTTGCATACTCGGAGATCTGGGTGACGGCAACGTTGTGGCCCGACTTCAAGCGAGGCGATCTGCTGCGTGCGGTCATCGACTTCCAGAAGCGCTCGCGTCGGTTCGGCGGCCGATGATGTCCTCACGTCTCGCCGATTTCAGTGTCCGCGTCGGCACTGCGTTTCTGCTCGGGGCCGTCGTCTTGGTCGCGGTCTTCTGGGGCGGGGTCGTCGGCCTCGCTGCGGTCGTGGCCATCGTGGCGGCGCTCGCGACCACCGAGTTCTACGCGATGGTCCGCCGGGAACGGCGCCTGCCGAGCGAGCTCATCGGCCTCACAGCGGTCGTCGCGATGCCGTTTGCAGCGGCCGGGTTCGGGGTGCTCGGACTCACCGCCGTGGTCGGCATGCTCGTCATCAGCGCGTTCTTCTGGCACGTCATGATCCGCCAGATCCACCTCACCGAGACGGGCGTCACCCTCTTCGGCGCCGTGTATGTGGGCTTCACGCTCGCGCACGTCGTGCTCGTCCGGGAGTACGACAGTGGCATGTGGCTGACGTTCATCATGTTCGCCAGCGTCTGGGCGAACGACTCGTTCGCGTACTTGGCGGGGTCCGCCATCGGCCGCCACAAGATCGCCCCGCGCATCTCGCCCAAGAAGTCCTGGGAGGGCGTCGTGGCGGGTACCCTGGGGACCACCGGCGTCTGGCTCGCCGCCAGCGCCCTGCCCGGTGTGGATCTTTCGTTCGGATGGAGGCTCGCTATCGGTCTGGCTGCGTCGATCGCGGCTGTGATCGGCGATCTGTCCGAGTCGAGGATCAAGCGGGAGGTCGGCGTGAAGGACTCCGGCAATCTGCTGCCCGGCCACGGCGGGTTCCTCGATCGCTTCGACAGCTTCATCATGGTCGCCATCGTGACGCACTACATGCTGTTTGCGGCGGGTGTCCGATGACCCGTCTTCGTGTCGCCATACTCGGCTCAACCGGGTCGATCGGTCGCCAGGCGCTCGATGTGGCCGCGCGATATCCCGACCGCATCGAGATCGTTGCGCTCACCGCACATTCGAGCATCACGGCACTCCTCGAGGCTGCGCAGCGCTTCGGCGTGACACGGCTTGCGCTGGGTGATGCCGAGGCAGCCGAGACAGCGACCCGCGAGTTCGGTGCGCCTGTGGGCGGCGGGCCCGAGGCCATCGAGTCCATCGCCGGTGAGGGCGCCGCCGACGTCGTCTTGAACGCGCTTGTGGGGGCCGCCGGACTCCGCGCTTCGATCGCCGCCCTGAAGTCGGGCGCGAGACTCGCACTCGCCAACAAGGAGTCGCTCGTTGTCGGCGGCGAGCTGGTCACCGGACTCGGTCTCGACCGCATCGTGCCGGTGGACAGCGAGCACTCGGCCATCTTCCAGTGCCTCGTCGGTGAGCCTGCCGAGGCGGTCGCCCGCATCTGGCTCACGGCTTCGGGAGGTCCATTCCGCGGCGCCACGCCCGAGCAGCTCCACGCCGTCACGCTCGAGGAGGCGCTCGCGCACCCGCGCTGGACGATGGGACCGAAGATCACGATCGACTCGGCCACGCTCATGAACAAAGGCCTCGAGGTGATAGAGGCACACCACCTCTTCGGCGTGTCATACGACGACATCGCGGTCGTGGTGCATCCGCAGTCCTGCATCCACTCGATGGTCGAGTTCACCGACGGATCGGTGAAAGCGCATCTGGGCGCCACCGACATGCGGGTGCCGATCCAGTACGCCTTCAGCCACCCCGAGCGCTGGGACGCGCCGGTGCCGCCGGTGGACTTCCGGACCTTCGGCGGGCTTGACTTCGAGCCGCCTGACACGGATACCTTCCGGTGCCTCGGACTTGCTCTGAGCGCCGGTCGCGAGGGCGGGACGATGCCCGCAGTCCTCAACGCAGCCAACGAGATCGCGGTCGCAGCGTTCCTGGACGGGCGTGCTGCCTTTGATGACATCCCGCGGGTGGTCGAGCAGGTCATGACGGCACACGTGACGGGGCCGGTCGACTCGCTCGAGGCCGTGGAGGCCGCAGACGCATGGGCGCGCAGGGCGGCGAGCCAGCTCCTTAGGTGAGTATGGCGCGCGGCTTGCTCGCCAGTGTGGGTACGTTCATCTCCGGACAGGAGTTCAGATGCCGGCGTCGCTTGGAGCACTAGAAACCGCCCTCTGGGGCATTGCCACGTTCTCCATACTCGTGGTTCTGCACGAGATGGGGCACTTCCTCGCCGCGCGTGCGTTCGGCGTGAAAGTCCACGAGTTCATGGTCGGTCTTCCCGGACCGTCGCTTCGGCTGCACACCAAGAACATGGACTGGGGCGTCACCGCAGTGCCGCTCGGCGGATACGTGCGCATCGCGGGCATGGAACCAGGTGCCGAGGACGAGTTCCTCGGCGAGGCGCTCGTTGCTGTCAGAGACCGCGGGCCGCTCGACGCTACAGCGCTTGCTGCCGACATCGGCGTCTCCCAAGTGCGTGCGGAGGCGATACTCGTCACGCTTGCCGACTGGAAGGCGGTCTCTGCCGGCGACGACGATCGCTACACGCTCACCGTTGACGGCGACATCCACTGGCTCGATGCGACGGGCCTCGCGGCTCAGGCGCGCAAGGTGACCTACCGCGGCCAGTCCACACCCAAGCGCATCGCGATCCTTGCTATGGGCGTCATCACGAACCTTCTCGTGGCCATCCTCACCTTCACGATCGTGCTGTCGGTGTGGGGCTACTACGACCAGACCACGCGGATCGATTCGATCGGGGAGGGCACCCCGGCCGAGGCGGCGGGCCTCCGTGTGGGAGACACGCTTGTGGCGCTTGAGGGAGACCCCGTCGAGCGCTGGGACGAGTTCCAGCTTGCGATGAACGCCACCGCCGCGGGCGACACGGTCACCGTGACCGTCATGCGTGCTGGAGCTGAGCAGGACTTCCCGGTCACGCTGGCCGAGCGCGATGGTCACGGCTTCCTGGGAGTGGGCCCGACGAGCGTGCCCGTGAGGCCGAGCGTCCTGGAGAGCCTCGGCGAGAGCTTCCGCTACGTAGGCCTCGTCTTCCAGACGATCGCGCGGCTGTTCGACCCCTCCACCTTCCAGGGGACCGTGAAGTCGTTCACCGGCGTGGTGGGCGTGTCGGTCCTGGCACAGGAGGCAGCGGCTGCCGGGGCGCTGTCGTATGCAGGTCTCATCGCGATGCTGTCGCTCTCGCTCGGCGTGATGAACATCCTGCCGATCCCACCGCTAGATGGCGGCAAGATCGTCCTCGAGATCGTGGAGCGGCTCATGGGTCGCCCGCTCTCCCGGGCGGTCACGCTCGGGTTCAGCTCTGTGGGTGCGGTGCTACTCTTCTCGCTTATCGGGTACGTGATGTACCTGGATATCCTGCGCTACGCAGTCTGAAGGGGGTAGGCGCGTGATCACACGCAGGCCATCGAAAGTGGTCTCCGTCGGGGGAGTCGCGCTGGGGGGCGACGCACCTATCGTCGTGCAGTCGATGACCAACACCGACACGCGCGATGCCGAGGCCACGCTGGCGCAGATCACCCGCCTTGCCGATGCGGGATGCGAGATCGTCCGCGTTGCGATCCCACATGCCGATGCGCTCGACGGGTTCGAGCGGGTGTGCGCATCCAGCCCGCTTCCGGTGGTAGCCGACATCCACTTCGACCATCGCCTCGCGATCGAGGCCGCCCGTCGAGGGGCAGCGAAGCTGCGCATCAACCCGGGTAACATCGGCGACATGGCGCGCGTCGACGCCGTGATCGACGCAGCAGGGGAGGCCGGGATCCCGATCCGTATCGGGGTGAATGCCGGCAGCCTCGCCGCCGAGCATCACGACCGCGACTGGCCGCTCGCGGAGAGGCTCGCGGCGAGCGTGCAGTCCTTCTGCGCACACTTCGAGGACCGCGGGTTCGCCGACATCGTCGTATCGGCAAAGGCATCCTCCGTGAGCGCCACCATCGACGCGTACCGCCTGCTCGCTTCGGCGATCGAATACCCCTTGCACATCGGCGTGACCGAGGCGGGCACCACCTTCTCGGGCACCATCAAGTCCGCAGTCGGCCTCGGCACGCTCTTGGCCGATGGAATCGGCGACACGCTGCGCGTCTCGCTCACGGCCGCACCCGAGGAGGAGATCCGCGTTGCGTGGGAGATCCTCGCCTCGCTCGACCTCCGCCGCCGCGGGCCGGAACTGATCTCGTGCCCCACATGCGGCCGCTGCGAGGTCGACCTCGTGCCCATCGCCACCGAGGTGGAACGGCGTCTTCGCGACCTGCACACGCCGGTCAAGGTGGCGGTCATGGGATGCATCGTCAACGGGCCCGGTGAGGCTCGTGAGGCCGACGTTGGTGTCGCGGCCGGCAAGGGCGTCGGTCTCGTCTTCCGCCACGGCGAGCCCGTGCGTAAGGTTCCCGAGGCCGAGATCGTGACGGCACTCTTCGAGGAGATCGCCCGCCTCGACGACTAGCCTCGCGCTCCTGGCTTCGGCCGTGCGGTCTGACACCCGCTTGCGGTATCCTCTCCAGGTGATCGTCCACTCACCTACGCACAGGGGGACAGCCATGAGCGAGAAGATCCGCATCGCCATCGTCGGCGGGGGCCGCACCGGAGCACCGCTGCTCGAAGCACTCAGCGCACTGCCGTACATCGAGATCACCGGCGTCGCCGACCACGACTCCACCAGCACCGGCGCCCGGTTCGCGCAGGACAACGGCATCTTCTACACCGAGCATGCGAGTGTCCTCGGCGCAAAGGCCGATGACATCGACCTCATCATCGAGGTCAGTGGCGATCCGCTGGTCAAGCCCGCGCTCAAGGACGCCTTCCGCGCGCAGGGCAACACCGAGACGATCATCGTGCACGATCTCGTCGCCCGACTCCTGATGACGCTGGCGACCGGCGACGATGAGCTTGCCGCGAGCCTGCACCCGCACGATCGCGGCGTGGGCTGATCGTCGCGCCATCTGTGACCGGAGAAGAAGGAGCCGCATGACCGTCGCGCTCAGGATGACCCACGTGTACGTCCCCACGCTCAAGGAAGAGCCCGCCGAGGCCGAGGTGATTTCGCATCGGCTGCTGCTGCGCGCCGGCATGATGCGCAAGGCCGCCGCAGGCATCTACACGTTCCTGCCGCTCGGCTACCGCTCGGTCCGCAAAGTGGAGCAGATCGTGCGCGAGGAGATGGACGCGATCGGCAGCCAGGAGATGCTGATGCCGGTGGTCCAGCCCGCCGAGTTGTGGCAGCAGTCCGGCAGGTGGGACGTCTACGGACCCGAGCTCGCGCGGCTGAAAGACCGTCAGGGCCGCGAGTTCTGCCTCGGCCCGACGCACGAGGAGATCATCACGGCGACCGTGCGCGATGAGCTGCGCTCGTACCGGGAACTCCCCGTGTCGCTCTACCAGATCAACACGAAATTCCGCGATGAGATGCGGCCGAGGTTCGGTCTGCTGCGTGGCCGCGAGTTCATCATGAAAGACGCGTACTCGTTCCACGCGTCGGAGGCGTCGCTCCAGGAGCACTACGACGCGATGGCCGGGGCGTACGGACGCATCTGCGACCGGCTGGGCCTTGCATGGCGCCCCGTGGCGGCCGACTCGGGACAGATCGGCGGCTCGGTCACGACCGAGTTCATGGCACTTGCCGAAAGCGGCGAGGCTGCACTCGTGTACTGCAACTGCGGCTACGCGGCCAACGTGGAGGCCGCCGAGGCCACCGTGGCGTACGAGCCGCAGGCCACGACCTCGCAGCCGCTCGAGCGCGTGCATACGCCCGGCGTGCAGACGATCGCCGAACTTGCGGCGTTCCTCGGCGTGGACGCCCGCCACACGGTCAAGACGATGGCCGCACGCACGGGGGCGGGCAAGCTCGTCTTCCTCTGCCTGCCGGGTGACCGCGAGCTCAACACGCTCAAGGCCGAGCACGTCGTGCCGGGCTTCGAGCTGCTCGAAGAGGCCGACTTCGCCGCCTTCGGCATCCATCGTGGCTTCCTCGGACCCGTGGGCGCGCCCGAGGGCACGCTCATCGTCGTGGACCGCACGCTCAAAGCCGAGCTCGCCTGGACCGTGGGCGCGAACGAGGCCGACTATCACCTCACGGGCGGCCTGCCCGGGCGCGACTTCGCCATCGGCGTGTGGGCCGACCTCGTGACCGCCGAGCCGGGCGACGCCTGCCCGCGCTGCGGCGCGCCGCTTGAGGCTGCCCGCGGCATCGAGGTCTCGCAGGTCTTCCAGCTCGGCACCAAGTACTCGGAGTCCATGGGGGCCTCGTACACCGACGAGGCGGGCGAGGAGCACCCGTTCATCATGGGTTGCTACGGCGTGGGCATCACGCGCTCGCTTGCCGCCGTGATCGAGCAGCACTACGACGAGCACGGCATCGCCTGGCCGGTGAGCGTCGCGCCCGCCGAGGTCGCGGTCCTGCCGCTGGCCGCCGATGGTGAGGTCTTCGAGGTCGCCGAGACGCTGTGGAGCGAGCTCGCGGAAGCCGGCATCGAGGTGGTCCTCGACGACCGCGACGAGCGCGCTGGCGTGAAGTTCGCCGATGCCGACCTGATCGGCTGGCCCTACCAGATCGTGGTGGGCAAGAAGGGTCTTGCCGAGGGCGTGGTCGAGATCAAGCAGCGCGCTACGGGTGAGCGCGAGACGGTGCCTATGGCCGAAGCGACCACGCATGTGACGGCGCTCGTGACCGCCGCCCGCGCCCGTTTCGCCCACTCCTGAGAGTGCTCCCTGAGGCACCCCGTCGTCTTTGACCGGCGGGGTGCCTGTGCTACAATCCCTGCGAACGACACATGTCCCGTGGCGAGAAGTGGGCTTACCCCCGCTTCTTTTGTTCTGGAAGGAGGTCCGAGCGTGTCTGTGAGTCTCGTAAGCGAGCTGATCGCCCTGCTCGAGCCTCTTGCTCAGGACAACGGGCTCGAGCTTGTGACCGTTGAGGTCTCCGGCGGCCAGCGCCATCAGACCGTGCGGGTGTTCCTCGATCGCGAAGGCGGGATCGATATCGACGCCATCGCGAGCTCGAACGCCTGGGTCTCCGAGGCGCTGGACGCGGTCTCCCGCTTGAACGGCGCCTACACGCTCGAGGTCTCGTCACCGGGTATCGAACGCGTTCTTCGGAAGCGTGACGACTTCGTCCGCTTCGCAGGCGAGAACGTCACGATCCATGCGCTGCGCACCATCGATGGCCGCTCGCGTTTCACGGGGCAGCTCATCGGTCTTCAGGGCGACGATGTCGTCGTCGAGTACGAGGGGCAGGAACATCGCGTGCCGTTCGACGCTATCGAGCGTGCACGCTTGAAGGCCGACTTCGGCGAGGTCGGCGGAAGGAACGGGTAGCTCATGGAAGCCGAGCACATAAACCTGATGGACGCTCTGCGCGAACTTGCGCGCGAGAAGAACATCGACGTGAACATCATGCTCGAGCGGCTGGAACAGCAGCTCGGTCTCACGTATCAGCGCATCCTGGACACCGAGAACGAGTGCACGGTGAAGATCGACCGCGAGTCGGGTCGCATCTTCGTCTACGAGCTCGTGCCGGTGGGCGGTACCGAAGAGGAGCCTGTCTTCGAATCGCGTGACGTCACGCCTTCGGACATCTCACGCTTCGCCGCGCAGGCGGCCAAGCAGGTCATCACGCAGTCCATCCGTGAGGCCGAGCGCGAGCAGATCTTCGAGGAGTACGCGGACCGCATCGGCGACAGCATCACCGGTACGGTCCAGCAGTCCGACTCGCGCTACACGCTCGTGAAGATCCGCGAGGGCGTCGAGGCGCTGCTGCCCTCGGCCGAGCAGCCCGGCAACGAGCGCTACGAGCACAATCAGCGCCTGAAGGCGCTCATCATCGACGTGCGCAAGACCTCGAACGAGCCTTCGATCGTGGTCTCGCGGACGCACCCCAACTTGCTCAAGCGCCTCTTCGAGCTCGAGGTGCCCGAGATCTACGACGGCATCGTGGAGATCAAGAGCGTGGCCCGCGAGCCGGGGCTGCGCTCGAAAGTCGCCGTGTCGTCGCGCGAACCGGGTCTCGACCCGGTGGGCGCGTGCGTGGGCCCCAAGGGAAGCCGCGTCCGCATGGTCGTGGCCGAGCTTCGCGGAGAGCGCATCGACGTGGTGCCGTGGAACGACGATCCGGCCACGTTCGTTGGCAACGCACTGTCGCCGGCGAAGGTCGCCCGCGTGCTCGTCAGCGAGGACGACCACACCGCAACGGTCATCGTCCCCGACGACCAGCTGTCCCTTGCGATCGGCAAGGAAGGCCAGAACGCGCGCCTCGCAGCCAAGCTCACCGGCTGGCGCATCGACATCAAGAGCCAGGTGCAGGCTGCCTCGGCTGGGATAGCCACGATTGCCGACGGCGGGGAATCACACGCCGATGAGGGCGATGGGCGCTGTGTAGCGGTCACGAGCACCGGGATCCGCTGCCGCAATCAGGCCCGACCGGGTACCCGGTTCTGTGGCGTGCACGAGAAGGAGGGCGCGAGCTAAGCAATGGTCGTTCGCAAGACCCCGCTCAGGACGTGTGTCGCGTGTCGCCGAGAGGCCGACAAGCGCGAGCTCGTCCGGTTCGTCCGGGACGCCGACGGTGAGGTACACGTCGATCCGAACGGCAAGGCTCCCGGTCGTGGAGCGTCGGTCTGTGCGGACATGGCCTGCTTCGAGGCCGCGGTTGCACGTAAACGGCTCGCGCCGGCGCTCCGCGCGAGTCTGAGTGAAGAAGATGTGGAGCGGCTGAGACACGAGTTCGAGGAGGCCCTGCCTAAGCGCAGCCCGGCCGACTCGCGATCTGGACGGTGAAGAAGCATGCCCGCAATGCGCGTACATGAACTGGCCAAGGAATTCGGGATGACCTCTAAGGAGCTCCTCGATCACCTTGCGCGCCTCAAGATACCCGCACGCAATCACGCATCCACGCTCGTCGAGGCCTACGTGGACAAGATCCGCAAGGACCTCCACGACGAGATCGCGAGCAAGCAAGCGGAGATGGAAACCGAGCGCCTTCGCGAAGAAGCCGAGCGTATGGCCGAGGAGGAGATCGAGCGGGCACGCGAGGCTGAAGCGCGCGCCAAGCTCGATGCCGAAGAGGCCGAGCGTCTTGCAGCCGAGGCCGCACGCCTCGCCGAAGAGGATGCCGCCCGCAAGGCCGAAGAAGAGGCTCGTGCCAAGGCCGACGAGGCGCAGCGCCTCCGCGAGGCCGAGGAGCACGCCAAGCGCGATGCGGAAGAGGCCATTCGCAAGGAGGCCGAGCAGCGTGCCGCTGAAGAGCGGGCGCTCCTCGCCGAGGCTGCCGCCAAGGAAGAGGCCGCCGAGGCAGACCGCTACCGTCAGATGGCCAAGGACGCCGAGGCCGTTGCGCCGGCTGCACCCGCGAACCTCATCACCGAGGCCGCCAAGATGGTCCAGAGCGACTCGGACAAGCGCAAGCGCAAGACCAAGAAGCCGTCGGGCAGGCGCGAGGCAGCGACTCACGCGCACATCGTCGCGGACGAGAAGCCGCAGGTGGCTGCCGTTGTGGTCACGCTCGTGCAGAACTCCACGGTGGCCGAGTTCGCGGACGCCGCAGGCGTCACGCCGGGCGAAGTCATCAAGCGCCTCATGATGCTCGGCGACATGCACACGGTGAACCAGCCGATGAGCCGCGACGCCATGGAGATCCTCGCCGAGGACCTCGGCATCGAGGTCATCGTGGTCTCACCTGCCGAAGAGCAGAGCTTCGTGTTCGAGGACGACCCCGAAGACCTCAAGGCGCGTCCGCCGGTCGTGACCGTCATGGGTCACGTCGACCACGGCAAGACGTCGCTCCTCGATGCCATCCGCGAGACCGGCGTCGTAGACACCGAGGCCGGCGGCATCACGCAGCACATCGGTGCGTCGGTCGTGGAGCGCAACGGCAAGCAGATCACCTTCATCGACACCCCGGGCCACGAGGCGTTCACCGCCATGCGTGCCCGCGGTGCGAACATCACCGACATCGTCATCCTCGTGGTGGCCGCCGACGACGGCGTCATGCCGCAGACGGTCGAGGCCATCCACCACGCCAAGGCCGCAGGCGTGCCGATCATCGTGGCCGTGAACAAGATCGACAAGGACGGCGCCAACCCCGAGCAGGTCAAGCAGATGCTCACCGAGCACGAGATCGTGCCCGAGGAGTGGGGTGGCCCGAACATCTTCGTGAATGTCAGTGCCAAGAAGCGCATCGCCATCGAGGACCTTCTCGAGATGGTGCTGCTACAGGCCGAAGTGCTCGAGCTCCAGGCTAATCCCGACACGTTCGCAAGCGGCGTGGTCATCGAGGCGAACCTCGACAAGGGCCGTGGCCCTGTCGCGACCGTGCTGGTACAGCGCGGGACGCTGCAGGTGGGCGACTCGATCGTGGCCGGCACGAGCCACGGGCGCGTTCGTGCGCTCGTCAATCCGCTCGGCGAGACCGTCGAGACCGCAGGGCCCGCCGATCCGGTCGAGGTCCAGGGACTCTCGAGCGTGCCTTCGGCAGGAGACGAGTTCCGTGTCTTTGCCGATGAGCGCGACGCGCGCAACCTGGCCGAGGAGCGTTCGCTCAAGCAGCGTCTCCTGGCTCACGAGCGCAAGAGCCACGTCACGCTGGACGACCTGTTCACACGCATCCAGCAGGGCGAGATCAAGGACCTCAACCTGGTCGTGAAAGCCGACGTCCAGGGCTCCATCGAGGCACTCAAGGACGCGCTCGACAAGATGAAGCAGGACGAGGTCCACATCAACGTCATCCACTCGGGCGTGGGCGGTATCACCGAAAGCGACGTCATGCTCGCGACCGCGTCCGACGCCATCATCATCGGTTTCAACGTCCGTCCGCTTCCCGAGGCACGCGACCTGGCGGCCAAGGAGAAGGTGGACATGCGGATGTACCGCGTGATCTACCAGGCGATCGAGGAGATCAATGCCGCACGCGTGGGCATGCTCGCTCCCACGATCGAGGAGCAGGAGACGGCGCACGTCGAGGTCCGCGATCTGTTCAAGGTGCCGAAGCTCGGCACGATCGCCGGCTGCTTCGTGCAAGACGGCGAGATCGCGCGTGACGACCGCATCCGCATCGTCCGCGACGGCACGATCATCCACGACGGCAAGCTCCACTCGCTGCGCCGCTTCAAAGACGACGTCAAGTCCGTGAAGCAGGGCTACGAGTGCGGCATCGGCATAGAGAACTTCCAGGACATCAAGGTGGGCGACGTCATCGAGTCGTACAAGACGATCGAGGTCGCCCGCGAGGAGTAGCACCCATGAAGAGCACACCCCGTACCCGCAAGCTTGGGGAGGCGGTCAGAGAGGCGCTCGCAGAGGTGCTGCGTGACGACGTCGCTGATCCCCGTATCGACTTCGCGACGATCACGTCCGTACAGGTCTCATCCGACCTGGGCGTGGCCGACGTCTACGTGACCACGCACGGCGACCAGGAGCGTTACGAGGCGCTGCTGGAGGGCCTGAACTCAGCCGAGGGAAGGATCCGGTCCGGGCTCGCGCGCCGCGTCAAGCTGCGTATCACGCCCGTGCTGAGGTTCCACCTCGACACGTCGGTGGACCAGGGCATGCGCATCTACGAGGCCCTCAAAGACGTTCCCCCCGGCCTGGTGGACGGCGAGTAGGCCGCCATGGTTCCTGCCGACACGCTGCAGGCAGCTGCGGCCATCCTGCGTGACGCTCCGCACGTGGTCATCGGCTCGCACGTGGATCCCGATGGGGACGCGATCGGGTCGTCACTCGGCCTTGCGTTCGCGCTCGACCAGCTCGGCGTGCCGGTCACGCTCGTGCTGGGCTCGGGAAGCCGCTGCCCGGCTACCTACGCGTTCCTGCCGGGTTCGGAGCGGCTCGGCGCGCCACCTGCCGAAGTGGACGGCCCGTACGTCTTCGCCGCGCTCGACAGCCCCGACGTGAGTCGGCTCGGCGCGGGCACGGACCTTGCGAAGCGCGCCGACAGCCTGCTCCTGATCGACCACCATCCCGACGCGACGCGTCTACAGCCGGCGGACGTGCTCGACAGCAGCGCGGCTGCGACCGGCATGCTCGTGTGGCAGCTGCTCTCGCACCTGGGCGCCACGCCCGACGAGCGGATCGCCACGTGCCTCTACACGGCCACGCTTACCGACACCGGGCGCTTCAGCTACTCCAACACCACGCCGGACACCCTGCGCGCGGCGGCGGACATGGCCGATGCGGGCGCGCACCCGAACGACATCTACTCGGCCGTCTACGAGAACCGCTCGGCGGGTGCGCAGATGCTTGTGGGGCGCACGCTCGCGCGCGTCACCATCGCCAACGGTGGCCACGTGGCATACTCCTGGATCACCGAGGACGATTTCGCTGACACCGGCGCGCTGCCGGAGGAGTCGGAGAACCTCATCGACTTCGTGCGCGCGCTCGGCGGGGTAGACGTCGTCTTCCTGGCCAAGGTGAACGGCACCACCGTCCGCGGGAACCTGCGCTCCAAGTCGGACACCGACGTGAGCGCGGTCGCCCGCATGCTCGGCGGGGGAGGTCATCGCGCGGCGGCAGGGTTCACGCTCGAGGGCGATCTCGACACCCTGCTTGCGCGGCTGCTCCCGCTGCTCCCCGGAGGACAGAAGTGAAGGCGCGCCGTGGAGGTACGGACCTCTCCGGCGTGCTGCTCCTCGACAAGCCGCAGGGCCCCACGAGCCACGACGTGATCGCAAAGCTGCGTGCGGCCACCGGCGAGCGCCGGATCGGCCACGCCGGCACCCTCGATCCGATGGCGACCGGGCTGCTGACCATCCTCATCGGCCGGGCCACCCGGCTCGAGCAGTACCTCGTGGGCCACGACAAGCGCTACGAGGCGCGCATCGTCTTTGGCGCCGAGACCGACACGCTCGATGCCGAGGGTGCGGTGACCGAGTCCGCACCGGTTCCCGCCGAGGTGTCCGACCCCGCGTGGGCGACCGATCTCCTCGAGCGCTTCCTCGGCGAGCAGAAGCAGATGCCACCTGCGTACTCCGCACTCAAGCGCGACGGCGTTGCCGCGCACCGCATCGCACGCGCCGGCGGCGAGCCGGTGCTCGATCCCCGGCTCATCACCGTCTACGCAGCCGACCTTGCCGGCATCGACAGCACGCTGCCCGCATGGGACGTGGTCTTCTCGGTCTCCAAGGGGACCTACATCCGCTCGCTCGCGCGTGACATCGGGCGCGCCGCGGGAACCCGCGCGCATCTCGGCGTGCTTCGGCGCACGCACGTTGGCTTGGCCAACGTGGCCGAGGCCCTCACGCTTCCCGATGCGGTGGCGGCCGCTGAGGCGGGGAACCTTCCCGAGCGCTTCTGCGACCCGGTGGCGCTTCTCGGCTTCCCATCACTCGAGGTGGCCGAGGAACTTGTGCGAGACGGCAAGCCGCTTGCCGATAGCGCGCCCCGTGCCGAAGGCGAACGGGTCGCGATCGTCACGCCCGAGCGGTTGCTCGCGGTCTACCGCAGGGCAGGGGAGCGGCTTGTTCCCGAGTCCGTTCTCGTACCGGGAGTCTCCCGATGAGCGGGCGCCCTGCAGTCATCACGCACGTGCGCGGCATGCACGAGCTCGGGCCCGCTGTGATGGCGATCGGCGTCTTCGACGGCGTGCACATCGGTCACCAGGCGCTCGTGACCGACATGATCACCATTGCCCGCGAGCGTCACTCGGCGGCATGCGTGCTCACCTTCGACCGGGACCCCGACCAGGTGGTCACGCCGTCGCATCCGGCCAAGCAGCTCACCACGCTCGAGGACAAGATCGCGCTTCTGTCCGACCTCGGCCCGGACGTGGTGCTCATCATCCCGTTCGACGACTGGCTCGCATCGCTCACGCCGGACGACTTCTGCATCGACGTCCTGCGAGACGCCGCCGAGCCCGTCGCGTGCGTGGTGGGCTTTGACTTCCGCTTTGGCACGCGTGCATCGGGTGACGCGGACACGCTCCGTGCGCTGGGCTCGCTCCATGGATTCCAGGTGATCACGCACCCGCTCGTCCACGCCGAAGGGGCGCCGGTGACCTCCACGCGCATCCGCGCGCTGGTGGCGCGGGGGGAAGTTGCGGCAGCCGCCGCGCTCCTCGGCAGGCCACACCGGCTTCGGTGCGAGGTCGTGCACGGCAAGCGCATCGGGCACGAACTCGGGACGCCCACGGCGAACCTCACGGTGGGTCACGAGTTTGCGGTGCCGGCGACCGGTGTGTACGCCGGGTGGGCCACAGTCGCAGGCGAGCGGTACCCGGCGGCGATCTCGGTCGGGATCTCGCCGACGTTCCCGGACGCCACCTGCGACCTCGAGGCGCACCTCATCGGCTTCGATGGCGATCTCTACGGGCAGAGCATGATGCTCGAGTTCGTCGAGCGCGTGCGCGAACAGCAGGCGTTCGCCTCCACCGAAGCGCTCGCGCAGGCGATTGCCGACGATGTGGCGCACATCGCGGCGCTGCTCGGCGGGGGATAGTCGACCGAGGGGAGATCAGTACGATGTCTGAGAGGTCCGGCACAAAGGGCAGTCCGCTCATGAAGGTGCTCATCGTCATCGGCGTCTTCCTTCTGCTCATGGTCCTCGCGCTGGGGGCGATGGTGTTGGCGACTGAGGGTCAGCGTCGGGACGACCGCAACCTGACAATCGCCGATGTGGACTTCGCGCAGGTACCCGACGGCACGTACCGTGGCAGCTACGACGGGTGGAACACGTTCGACGTGTTCGTCACGGTCACTGGCGGCGCGGTCACGGACATCACGATCGCCGAGGACTCGGCAAACCCACGGACGGACATCACCGACAAGGTCATCGAGCTCATCGTGGACGGCCAGTCACTCGACGTGGACACGGTGAGCGGCGCTACCGTCACTACGAATGCGCTCGTGAAGGCCGTGGAAATCGGCCTCGTGGAGCAGCGCGAGGAGTAGCCCGGCCGCAGCGCAGGGTGTCGCCGGCACCTCGGCCTGTGCTACACTACGCGGGCTGTAATGACCCGGTCCCTGGACTAGCGACTCACCACCGTTACTCTCGGCGCCGGGCGACTCCTCAAGAAAGGTGAAAGAGAATATGCCACTACCCAAAGACGTGAAGACGTCGATCGTCGCCGAGCACGCCCGCACCGAGGGTGACACCGGCTCCGCCGAGGTTCAGATCGCGCTCCTTACGCAGCGCATCCGCGACCTCACCGAGCACCTCCGCACGCATTCGCACGACCACCACTGCCGCCGTGGGCTCTTGAAGCTCGTCGGCCAGCGCCGGAGATTGCTCAACTACCTCAAGAAGAACGACATCGAGCGCTACCGCGCAATCGTCGCGAAGCTCGGTCTCCGCAACTAAAGAGCGGAACCACGTGAAGGCGGGGAGAACCCCGCCTTCACTGACGTAGGGGCACGAGGCCCCGCATGATGAGGCTGGGCCGCATGGGGCGGACAGCCGGAGAAGAGGAAGAGGATGGGAAAGGTAACGAAGACCTTCGAGCTGTACGACCAGCAGTACACGCTCGAGACCGGCGAGTTGGCCAAGCAGGCCGGCGGCGCCGTGTTGGTACGACAGGGTGACAGCGTGATCCTGGTCACCGCCACCGCGAGCAAGGAAGCGAAGGATCTCGACTTCTTCCCGCTCACGGTCGATTTCGAAGAGCGCATGTATGCTGCGGGGCGTTTGCCCGGCGGCTTCGTCAAGCGTGAGACGCGGCCGAGCGAGAAGGCCACCCTCACGGCACGCATGATCGACCGCCCGATCCGTTCGGCGTTCGCAAGCAACTTCCGCAACGACGTCCAGGTCATCGCCACCGTGCTCTCGGCGGACCAGGAGCACCAGATCGACGTCATCTCGATCATGGGCGCGTCGGCCGCCTTGAAGGCCGCCGGTCTCCCGTTCGAGGGCCCGCTCGCCGGCGTGCGCATCTGCCGCGACGACTCCGGCGAGTTCCTCGTGAACCCGACCTTCGAGGATGCCGAGGCCTCCGATCTCGACCTCGTGGTGGCCGGTAGCCGCGACGCGATCTACATGGTCGAGGCGGGTGCAAACGAGGTGTCCGAGGAGGACATGCTCGCAGCCCTCACCTTCGCGCAGGAAGCCATCGGCGAGTTTTGCGCCATCCAGGAGCAGTTCCTGGCCGAGCTCGAGATCACCCCGATGGTCGTGAAGCTCGACGAGCCTTCCGAGGAGCTCCGCGAGCGGATCTTCACCGCAGGTACCGAGAAGATGCGCGCCGCGCTCCACAACCCCGACAAGCATGCCCGCATGGATGCCGTGGCGGCTGTGAAAGACGAGCTCAAGGCCAGCTTCACCGAGGCCGAGCTCAGCGCATCCGGCAAGCACATCAAGGGCCTGCTCAAGGCGCTCGAGAAGAAGACCATGCGAGACATGGTGCTCGACGAGGGCGAGCGCGCCGACGGCCGTAAGGCCGATGAGATCCGTCCGATCAGCTGCGTGGTCGACTACCTCCCGCGCGCCCACGGAACCGGCCTCTTCACACGCGGTCAGACCCAGGTGCTCTCCGTGCTCACGCTCGGCATGCTGAACGAATGGCAGCGCATCGACACGATCGACGTTGCCGACGGCAAGCGCTACATCCACCACTACAACTTCCCGCCGTTTTCCACGGGCGAGACGGGCTTCATGCGCGGGCCGAAGCGCCGCGACATCGGTCACGGTGCCCTTGCCGAGCGTGCGCTCCTCCCGGTGGTTCCGCCGGAGGAGACCTTCCCGTACACGATCCGCATCGTCTCCGAGGTGCTTGAGTCCAACGGCTCCAGCTCCATGGGCTCGGTCTGCGGCTCGTCCATGGCGCTCATGGATGCCGGTGTGCCGATCAAGGCGCCGGTCTCCGGCATCGCGATGGGCCTCATCAAGGAGGGCGACCGCTACGCGATCCTCTCCGACATCCAGGGCCTCGAGGACTTCCTCGGCGACATGGACTTCAAGGTAGCCGGAACGCCTGCGGGCATCACCGCGCTGCAGATGGACAACAAGGCCAAGGGCCTGTCTGTCGAGCTTCTCTCGGCTGCGCTCAACCAGGCGAAGGCCGGTCGTGCGCACATCCTGGCGAAGATGAACGAGGCGATCTCCGAGTCGCGTGCGGACCTCAAGGAGTACGCGCCGCGCATCATCACCATCAAGATCCCGACGGACAAGATCCGCGACGTCATCGGGCCGGGCGGCAAGGTCATCAAGGGCCTCGTCGAGGAGACCGGTGCCGAGATCGACGTGAACGACGACGGCACGATCTACGTGGCCGCCCGCGACGCGCGTGGCGCGACTGCGGTCGACCGCATCCGTGCGATCGTGCGCGACGTGGAGCCGGGCGAGAAGTACACCGGCCGCGTGGTCTCGATCCAGCCGTTCGGCGCGTTCATCGAGCTCATCCCCGGCAAGGACGGCCTGCTGCACATCTCCAAGATGGCCAAGGGCCGTATCGCGCACGTGGAGTCCGTACTCAACATCGGCGACGAGGTCGAGGTCGTGGTCCAGGAGATCGACGACCGCGGCAAGGTCTCGCTCGATCTCATCGAGAAGTTCGACGTGCCGGAGGGTGCCGAGGCACCGCCGTCGCCGCGCCGTGACGACCGCGGTCACAGTGGTGGCCACAGCGGCGACCGCGATCGCAAGCCCCGCCGTCGCGACTAGTACCTGAAGAACATCGTCAGGCGGCCTGAGGTGCGCACATGCGCCTCGGGCCGTCGGCGCTTACCAGCCGAGGAGCCATAGGAGCCTGAAGATGACCTTCTACGACAAGACCGTCCTGCCGAACGGCATCACCGTGATCACCGAGCCGATGGACACGGTGCGCTCGGTCACCCTGGGCATCTGGTGCGCCGTGGGCAGCCGTGACGAAACGCCAGATGAGGCCGGCATGTCCCACTTCATGGAGCACATGATGTTCAAGGGCACGCCCACGCGCTCGGCGTCCGAGATCTCCGAGGCGTTCGACAGGCTGGGCGCAGAGCTCAACGCGTTCACCAGCAAGGAGTACACCTGCTACTACGCACGGTTGCTCGACCAGCACACGGGCGATGCGGTGAATATCCTCGGCGACATGGTCGTGAACTCGCTTCTTGCCGACGACGCGTGCACCTCCGAGCGTGAGGTCGTGATCGAGGAGATCGCACGTTACGAGGACCAGCCCGACGAGCAGGTGCACGAGCTCTTTGCGAGCACGCTCATGCCGTCCCACCCGCTGGGACTGCCGGTGATCGGCACGCGCGAGACGGTGGGGTCGTTCGACCACGCGCGGGCGAAATCGTTCCACGGCAGCCACTACACGTCGGGCAACATCGTGGTCGCCGCCTCCGGTGCGCTCGAGCACGAAGACGTGGTGGCGATGGTGCGCGAGAAGCTGAACCTGCCCGAGGGCCCGCGGAGCCAGCGCGTGCACGCGGTGCCGACGACCGAGCCGCGGCTCAAGGTCATCACCAAGGAGACCGAGCAGGCGCACATCTGCTGGGGCGTTGCGGGACTCACGTCGCGCGACCCCGACCGCTTCAATGCCGCTGTGCTCGACGCGGTCCTCGGCGGCGGCATGAGCTCGCGCCTCTTCCAGGAGATCCGCGAGAAGCGCGGCCTGGCCTACGCGGTGTACTCGTACCACGCGCAGTATCAGGACACCGGCCAGTTTGCCGTCTACGCAGGCACGCGGCCCGACAAGGCCGTGGAGGTCATCGGCCTCATCCGCGACGAGATCGCCAAGATCACCGAGGGCGGCATCACCACCGACGAGCTCGACCGCGTGCGCGAGAGCATCAAGGGCCAGATGATCCTCGGCCTGGAGAGCACGCGCGCGCGCATGACGCGCCTCGGCAAGGCCGAAGTGACCAACGGCGAGCTGCTGTCGCTCGACGAGATCGTGGAGCGCGTCGACGCGGTGACCTGCGAAGACGTGCACACGATGGCCAAGCGCCTCTTTGACGGCAACCATGCGCTCGCCATCATCGCCCCGTTCGGGGAAGATGCCGTAGAGCACCTGCTGTAGGGGAGGGCGAAGCGATGATCAGGGTACTCGTGAGCGGAGCGGCCGGGCGCATGGGCCGCGAGGTCGTGCGTGCGGTGCTTGCCGAAGACGACCTGGAGCTGGTGGCAGCGGTCGATCCCCTGCACGCGGGCGAAGCGCTGGGCGAGGGGACCGAGCTTGCGGTCGCAGGCGACCTTGCGAGCACGATCGAGGCCTGCACGCCGGATGTGGTGGTGGACTTCACCCACCCGAGTTCGGTCGAGGACAACATCCGAACCACGCTCGCAGCGGGCGTTGACTGCGTGGTGGGAACCACCGGCCTCTCGGAGTCCGCGCTTCACGCGCTGGCAGCCGGGATCCCGGACGAGACCTGCCTGTTCGTTGCGCCCAACTTCGCGATCGGCGCGGTCTTGATGATGCGCTTTGCCGCCGATGCCGCGCGCTTCATGCCGCACGTGGAGATCATCGAGCTCCACCACGACCGCAAGGCCGACGCGCCGAGCGGCACCGCGCTCCGCACCGCGTCGCTCATCGCCGATGCCCGAGCGACCGTGCCCGCTGCGCCCGGACGCGAGACCGAGATCGCCGAGGGCGCCCGCGGCGCGCTGGTACACGACGTGACAGTGCACTCCGTTCGGCTGCCCGGGCTGGTGGCACACCAGGAAGTGCTCTTTGGCGGGCAGGGGCAGACGCTCTCGATCCGCCACGACTCCATCGACCGCACGAGCTTCATGCCCGGCGTGGTGCTCGCCGTCCGCAAGGTCGGGGGACAGAGCGGCCTCATCGTGGGCCTCGAGCACCTGATGGAGGAGTAGCGCGGTGTCGATGCGCCCCGTGATCGTGATGAAGTTCGGCGGCACGTCGGTGGCCACACCCGAGGGCCGCTCGGCTATCGCAAGCCGCGTGACCGAGTCGCTCGAGCTCGGCAAGGCGCCGGTGGTGGTGGTCTCGGCCATGGGCCGGGCGGGCGCGCCGTACGCCACCGACACGCTGCTGGGGCTCGTGGCCGAGCTGCCCGCCGATGCGCGCGAGCGCGACTTGCTGGCGTCGACCGGCGAGCTCATCTCCGCGGTGGTGGTGGCGCACGAACTGCGGCAGGCAGGCATCGAAGCGGCCGCGATGACCGGCGCCGAGGCGGGCATCGGCACCGACGGCGTGTACGAGAACGCGTCGATCACCGACATCTACCCGGCCGGCATGCTCGAAGCCATCGCGCTCGGACGCGTGCCCGTGGTGGCTGGCTTCCAGGGCGTGGCGCCCGACGGGCGCGTCACCACGCTCGGCCGCGGCGGCAGCGACACCACCGCGTGCGCGCTTGGCGTGGCGCTCGAGGCCGAGGCCGTGGAGATCTACACCGACGTGGATGGCGTGATGACCGCCGACCCGCGCACGCGCGCGGACGCGGTGGTGCTCGATGTGATCAGCGCCGACGAGCTCTTCCAGATGGCCAAGCACGGCTCGCGCGTGGTGCACACGCCGGCGGCCGAGCTCGCGCTCTCGAGCGGTCTTGCCGTGCGCGTGCGCAACACTTACACCGATCACCCCGGCACGCTGGTGGCCGACATCGCGTCGTACCGCCCCGCGAGTGTGGCAACGGCCGTCTCGCACGCCACGGGCATCGCCCGCGTGCGGGTGAGCCTGCCCGCCGAGGAGGGGAGCCCCGAGCACACGGGTGCGCAGGCGCGCGTGTACCGCGCGATGGCCGACGCCGGCGTGTCGCTCGACATGTTCACGCCTGCGTGCGACTCGCTGCTGTTCACGGTGCCGACGGCCGACATCCAGGCTGCAACAAGCGTGCTCGATTCGCTCGCGCTCACCCACGAGGTCCGCGACTCTCTCGCGAAGGTGACGCTGGTGGGAGCGGGAATGCACGGAGTACCCGGCGTGATGGCGCGCCTTGCCGAGGCGCTGGATGAGGCGAACGTGCACGTGCTGCAGACGGCCGACAGCCACACCACGATCTCAGTGCTGGTGCCTGCCGAGGATGCCGAGAAGGCAGTGGGGGCGCTGCACGAAGGGTTCGGGCTGGGGGAGTAGGGGGCTGAGGGGTCGCGGGCTTACACGGACCGCGCAACTACGCAGGCATCAGGTGCCCACGTGCAGGTCTTTCAACGCATGCGCCGAAAGCAGAACATGGGTACGCACGAGTGAGTACGTACGCAGTCTGCTCAATTGAGGGTTATGCGCAGAGCCGGTAGGGCGGGGGTCCGGTGGAGGTTCGTTCGCTCGAGTCGTCAGATCGTGAGTGGTCGGATGCCCTCGTCGCCCAGCACTTCGGCTCGTCGCGGGTCGTCTCTCGCGGCCGCTTGCACGACGCGACCACACTCCCCGGGCTCATCGCGCTGAAAGACGGCGTCCCGATCGGCTTGCTCCTGTACCGCATCGAGGCTGACGAGTGTGAGCTCGTCGTGCTGGTCTCGGAGCGCCCGCGCGAGGGTATCGCGACCGCCCTCGTGGATGCGCTCGTGAATCGTCTGTGCGAGTCCGGGTGCACCCGCGCATGGCTCGTCACCACGAACGATAACCTCGGGGCGCAGTCGTTCTACGAGTCCTTGGGCTGGAGACTCGCAGCGGTGCACCGCGCTGCCGTCACCCAGGCGCGGGAGCTCAAGCCGGAGATTCCGGCCTTCGGGGAGAACGGGGTCCCAATCGAGGACGAACTTGAGTATGAGCTCGACGTGTCGCGCATAACCCGGGCGTCAACCTGACGCGGCAAGCATGTCGTACTCTGTAAGCGCAGGGCGCGCAGGTTACGCCCAAAGACGTTAGTCGCATCGTCGCCATTGAGGGGGAACTGTGAGGCCTTTCGCGGAGGGAGACACATTCACCTTCTTCAGGAGTCTGGAGGAGGGAGTCCGTCGCGAAATCGATGCTCTCGACAACGACTACGTCCTGAACGCTTCTCCGTCTGAGCTGGAGCAGCACTTCGTCTCAAAGGGCACGATCTCGCCTCTTGTGATCCACGCGGATGACTACTACATGGCCTCCAACGATTCAGCCAAGATTGACGTCTCGAATGACTTCCTCCGCGGTGGCTACGGCGATGGACGGCCAATCGTGATCGCCGGGACGAGACTCACAATCGCGATACCCTTTGAAGGCGACGCCAAGCTCTGGCGAATTCGAGCGTCAACCTTCTCCATGGGAGGCTACCCCGAGATAGACCTCGTGGGCGGAGAGGTTCGCTTCGGCGTCACGTTCCCGGACGATTCCGCCAATGCAGACACGCTGAGGCGACAGATCGACGGCCATGTGAAGTCGCTGGTGACTGCCGTCGACTACCTCGCGAACGACGTTGCGAAGCACAATCAGTCGATGCGGTCAATGGTGCCTGCTGCCATTGAGAGCAAGCGTGCGAAGGCACTGACAGCCACAAACGCCGTAGCATCGCTTGGCATCCCGATGAAGCGCAGCGAGCAGCCGCCGACCTTCACTCTCCCATTGCAGCGGCGCCCCACGCCAATCACGCGTCCCAAGGTGGCGACGGGCAAGTATGAGCCTGAGCCACTTCTCGCCAGGGCGGAATACGACCACATTCTCACGGTCATGAGGAGTATGTCCCTTGTGATCGAGAGGAATCCCGCGTCTTTCGGGGACTTGAGCGAGGAGGCAATACGTGACCACTTCCTCCTCCAGTTGAACGGTCATTACCAGGGCGGTGCTACCGGCGAGACCTTCAATGCGTCCGGCAAGACCGACATCCTTCTTCGTTCCGGGGATAGAAACGTCTTCATCGCAGAGTGCAAGTTCTGGCGCGGCACGAAGGGCTTCAGTGATGCTGTTGACCAGCTCCTGGGCTACCTCACGTGGCGCGACTCCAAGACGGCGCTAGTGGTGTTCAACCGCAATCGCGACACCGCAGGTGTTCGCGCGAAGATGCATGCAGCCATCGAGGCACGCCCCGAGTGGGTGAAGACGCTAGTTGCGAGCACGACCGGAGATTCATCGTACGCATTGGTGAAGCCGAGCGATCCCGGTCGCGAGATTCTGCTGACTACGCAGCTGTACGATGTGCCTGCTGGGACGAGCGACTAACCCGGAAATCGAGCCGACTCGCTTCGCTCGCGGCCCATCTCCAAGAACGTTAGTGATACACGGTACTGTTCCTCGCGTCTGAGTTCACTCTCGGGTGCGGTTGTCGTCATCGCAGCCACCTGACCGTCGCCGGGTTCAGACACACGTTCAACGTGCACACGGCATGAACGTTTCATGCACCAAGTCCTATGAGCCGGTCACCCGTTCACGAGCAGGAGTCCCTACTTCGCCAAGTGCGGACCGCGATTGCCGGAAGTCTGACCGCGAGAGAGGGACTGGGCCTGATAGACTCATCGCGGATTGAACGTTCTGAGTTGCAGACTCGTGGGTCTGACCGTCGTTGGGGGCGTACTCTGGTAGACTCCAGCGGAGTAGAGTTCGGTATGGGGGAAAGCATGGATGAGATTCGTTTTTCGCAATTTGCCGCGCCTTGGCGAGACGAGAAGACCCGGCTGGATTGGAAGACCGCGACCGCATTGTTTGGGTCTCCAAACTGGCAGGAACTTGAGCTCTCGACTACTTCTGAGGTCCTGTTCAGTCTCCGAGGTATTGACTACTTGAACCCAGACGGACTCCTATGGGTGCTACTTCTTGGTGAGCGAGCCAGACAAGTTGACCGCAACCGGACGCTTTGGCTAGAACTGCCGCATGAAGGAGCGTCTCTCCGCTACCTGAAGGAGTCGGCTTTCGCCGCGGTCTCCAGTGAGGTGTTCATGCTGTCAAACCCTTACGATCTCGACAGAGTCGACGTCCCGGCACCTCGACGAGGCTTGCGTTTCTACAGGGTAGACATCGACTCGTTGGGTTCCGTCGTATCGGATGTCGGTTGCCTACTAACTTCGTCCGAGTTCCTGAAGGGCCTTGGCATCGTGCCGTTCGATGAAGTCGCATTCGAGTACGTGCCGCCTTTTCTGGGTGTCGTGAGTGAGACAACGAAGAACGTGGTGCAGCACAGCCACAGTACCCTCTCTGGGGGCCGGGGTTACATCGTCATAGGAGAGATGCGTACCGGTGTGACCAGAATATGTATTGGTGACGCCGGCCGTGGTCTACGCAGCAGCCTTGATGCAAAAGGTGCCAACGTGGCAGACGATGCTGCCGCGATTGAAGGCGCTCTTCTCTACCACTATGCGAATCCTGAAGGGGAAGGGCTATTCAGGGTCCTGCAACTCGTGAGCTTTCTTGAAGGCGCTATTCGGATTCGATCCGGAGCAAGAGAGGTCTTCCTGGATCTCTCCAATGACTATCTCCGCACTGAAGATGAGACACGCTCCTTCATAGAGGAGAAGGCCCGATACCACAAGTGCGCCAACTTCCCTGGCGTGCAAGTAATGATTGATGTGAGACGACCTCGGGAGAAGCGGTGATGGCCGGGGGGACGTACTACCTCGAGCCACTCCGGGACGCACTGAAGCGACTTCTGATGTCGGGGCAAATGAACTCGCTTAAGAGAGCGCTCAGCCTATATGGCACTGCGGACGATGTTGATTCGCTGCAATCCTCGATTCGAGAAGCTCACAACCACACTCCGGGCGGCCTACCGCTAGTCGACATGACTCCATTTCAGAGTATTGGTGCACAGCAGAGACTCCATGTGCTGGCCGATCTGTACGAAGAGTTACCTTTCGTCATCCTGCTTGGCCGACAGCTGGCATTGGAGCAGGCGGAGTGGCTCCAGCGAGTCGCCTACGTCATATGTGATGATGACTTCCGTATTCTCCAAGTCTGCGATGGATCCGGAACGCCAACCGAGTCGATGGCCGAGGTTCATGACCAGTTCTTCATTGGGGGCAATGCGTCCAAAGCACATGACGAGTGGGTTGAAGAGCGACTCATGGGGTTTGCTCGATCGGCGATAAGGCGGCCACCAGAGAACACCCGCTATCTCCCGCTGCACGATGGCGCATGGGCGAACATGTGGATAGACGTCAAGACCCTGCTTCAGGAGTCAAGCTTCGCGTTCTTCGCTGCCTACCAGATTGGATATCGCCTGAGCAGGGGGTACCGAGACGAGTTCCCCGAAGATGCCATCGTTGCGAGCAACAACACAGCGTATGTTCTTGCCTCGCTGCTTCAAGCGCTATTCAGTCACAAGCAACTAGTGATGATCGACCGACTCGGGCCTCTGCCGGACTTGACTGAGCTGTGGTTGCTGGGTCTGGAGCGAATCGGGGCCAAGCGACTGTGCTGGATCGAGGACGTCATGTCGACAGGCCGAGAACTGGACATGACCCAACTCGTAGTTCGCCAATACAATGCTGAGGTCACGCAGGCAGTGTGCTTGTTCGACCTTGAAGTAGCGAAATCCCGCTTGATGTCGCCTTCGAAAATCGAGTCGCTGTGCCGGCCCTCCAAAGCAATCGGATACAGTCGCCTAGCGAAGTACGAGATCGAGCCTGAGGAACTGGGGGTGCTCAAATGAGTTCATCCAGTGGTCTGCGCTCATGCGGGGACTTCCTTGAGCTGCTGGATCTTCATGAAGCGACATTGGCGAATGTAGACCTTGAGCTGCTGTTCAGGAATGTCTACGAGTGGGTCGCGGTGATATGGTCAAGAACAACCATGTACAAGTTCGTAGACCATGGGATCAACCACAGCTACGCAGACCTTGAGAAGGCTTTGCAGATCAGCACTGGCCTGGGGAGGCGCTTGTGTGAGTTCGAGCCGCTCGAACGCTGTGTCCTTGGAATGGCGGCGTTGCTGCATGACATTGGGATGCAGTACGGCAAGTACGCTGGCGAAGAGATGAGCGCTCAGGAGATCCGGAAGAACCACTGTGAACTTGGTTTCCAGATGGTTGAAGCGGCACGAGAGGGCACATTCGAGGCCGATCTTGGTGGGCCGGCTCTGCAAATAGACAAGCAGACGTGGAGCTTCGTGTACTTCGCATCAGTTGTCGGCTTCGCCCACAGTGGAAGCAAGCACTGGAAGGCACTGGATGAGTCCGACTATGGCGACCGAAAAGAAGGTGGACAACAGCTTCTGAGACTCAGGTACTTGGCCGCGCTCCTGCGCATTGCGGATGAAGTGCACACCGAGTACACGCGGTTGCTGGAGACGAGCTTCATGACCAGCCCGCTTCTTGACGAGAAGGGCAAAGCACATTGGGCCGCGTGCTACTACACGCAAGATGTTGAGGTATCGTCACCCGTAGTCGGGGGTGGCGGAGGCGTCTACCTGACGATGAAATGGCGTGTTCCGCGAGTCGCCTCCGACGAGACAGTTGATGTGATCAGGACCCTGCTTCAGGACCTCCGGGAGAAGAAGACAAACACCGAGTGTCAGTTGGTCCGCAAGTACCTCCGGCTTAGCGAACATAGCGATCCTTGCTTCATCGAATTCAGACTTGAACCCACACCGCAGCGTTCGGCCATCGAGGATCCTTCAGCGGACGTGGTGATGTATGTGCGAGAGATGCGCCCGATCCATTTTGGCTTGAGCGAGCCGAGCCAATTGGGGAACCTCTCGTTTCTCCCTCAGACGAGCGAGGATGATGGATGGCTGCGGACGCACGCAGAGCAGTTCTTCTCTCAAGGGCGAGGCGTGATTTCCGGACACTTTCGTGTTCGGACGGGCAGACACACAAACAAGTACGTTCGCTGTCGTGAACTGTGTGAGGACTCCGGATTCTCCTTCAAACTTGCTTGGCGACTTGCGAGTTTCTACAGGGACCGTGAGATAGCACACGTTATTGCCGTCGGAACCAGCGCGATTAGGGTGACCAGCCTCCTGTCAGTGATGCTTCCTGGCGTCGAGTTCTCATACACCTTCGCGGACGAGAGATCCTACACTACGTATGAGCAGGATATAAAGCGAGTCGCTGGCAACGTTCTTATCGTTGACGATATCCTTGGCGTTGGTAGCGTTCTACATCAGGTGGTCGATAGGCTGAGGTCGCAGGATCCCATCCCAATGCGAATAGAGGCGTTCGTGCTCTATTCTCTGGGAGATGCGAAGGCGGCGCTGGCGGACCTAGTCGATGTCGAAGTCACCTGCTTGGCTGCATTTCCTGACGTCATGTACTGGGACGAAGTCGCCGACGGGACTTGTCCACAGTGCGCACCCAAACCCGGCATTCTTAGTCTTCCAGAGTAGGGTCCGAATCGCGCCAGGCGTATCGTGTGCGCGATTTGTAGTGTTGAGCTTGCCGCACACAAGTCGCAGCCGACTCCGAACGCTGCGTGTAACGGCGGCACGGACCCCTCGGTTGCGGGCTTCAGTCCTGATCACTAACCCGCGCTTCCACACAGACGGCGCGGCCTGAGTGAAGGTATTCTGAGATGACAGCGGTGCAACGGCCGCGCCGCTGGTGAAGCGCAGACACGTTAGGCCAACTCCTTTGGGGGAGTGCGTTGGATATTCGCGACAAGCGGGATCTGATTGATCGCATCGCTGGATGTTTCGTCGATGACGACAACTGGGACCGAAGGCAGTCGCAAAACGACATTTCCATGCACTTGGCAGCTTACGGCGTCGCCTTCGACCGCCCCTTGCCAGAGTCCGTGAACAGCCGGCGGAAGCGAATCCAGCACCTGCTCATTCCTGAGCCGGCAAGCGTGGTCGTGCGAATTGCGACTGAGTTGGGCATCCCGCACGCCTTCGACACACCGTCGCGAGGACCTAGTGGTGGCTTGTCCCATGATCGCTCGCATATGGAAGCCGCGATCGACCGGGCACGGCGATGCGTGAGCGAGCCCGGCAAGGCCTCACCCCGTGTCGGAGCCGTAGTGGTGCTGGCCGGAACCGTCCTGGGCGCTGCCTTTCGAGGCGAGCAGGCTTCGGGAGAGCACGCTGAGTTCACGCTGCTGGAGAAGAAGCTCCCAGATACCGCGCTCGCCGGCTCGACCCTCTACACAACTCTCGAGCCCTGCACGAGCCGCAATCACCCCAAGATTCCATGTGTAGAGCGAATCATCGAACGTAGGATTGCGCGAGTCGTCATCGGTACTTTGGATCCGAACGATGAGATTCGCGGCCGAGGGGAGCTTCGGCTCCGCGATGCGGGGATTGAGATCAGCAGATTCGATCCCGACTTGATGGCGGCAATTGAGGAGCTAAACAGGGAGTTCATTCGGGACCAGAAGGAGAAGTCCGGGCGTCTTCGGGCGACGGGCCTCGCATACGTCCCCAGGGTGGTCGGTCTCCCGGTCGACGAGGCGGAGAGGTCGATCCTGGACGCGGACCTGCAGCCCAGGGTCGTTTCGGACTATGGACCCGGTTCCGACGCACTCGAGATGGGTCTGGTGTTCAAGCAGCAACCCGAGGGCTCGATGGAGGTCCCTCACGGCACGGTCGTTCGCATACACACCTGGTTTGAGACCCAGTAGTTGAGTCGCCCAGGAGTGGCCTAGCCCGCGCTTCCAGCTGACGCGCAGGAGTCATCGGTTCGGCAGAGAAGGTAATGGCGCGCAGCTGAAGCGCAAAGACGCTAGGCACAGGCTTACTCAGGGGGGCTTCATTCTTGCGTACTCGTAGGAGACTCGTCGGTGATCGTCCCGACTTGAAGTGCGCTCCAGCGGCTCCCGAGCCTTCGAAGGCGTCCAAACTAGCTGCTGAAGTCGCGCCTTGGGCGGCCATCGTGGCGTCCCTCGTTGTTGGAATCGCCTCAGTTGTGATTGCCACCAGCGCCAACTCGATATCTGCGCAGCAAAACTCGCTGGTGGCTGAGCAGAACGAACTGGTTGTCCAACAGCAGAGAGTTCTGCAAGCGGAAGCGGCGTTGCTCGCGACGCAGACGGTGCTGATGGAAGAGGGGAATCGCATCGCTGCATCCTCCCTGCAGCCCGTGATTACGATCAAGTACGGGTTGCAGGAGTACAGCCACAAGGATCTGGCCGGGCACTGGCAGGAGTACGTGGAGATTACCAACTCGGGCTCACCGGCCCTTGAGATGGAGGTGTCGGTCCTGACCGTGGCAGTTGTCAGTATCGGGGCAGGCCACGCAACCGCACCATCAGCTTTCACAGCAAACCCCACCTTCTTCTACAACTCCTTCGAGTTCTCAGGTGAGATGGCCACGACGGGCCGCGTAGGCTACCTCGTCTCTGACGACTTGACCACTGATGAAGTCTGGCAGGCATGGCCGGCCAATGACTATCAAGCAGCGGCAGGCGATCTCTTCATCGACCGCCTTCATTACCTGCACATCGAGTACACGGACATGACCGGCGCCCAGCATGAGGAGAACTACCTACTCGATCGAAGAGCGCCAGGCCCTGAGCGCATAACGCCGGAGGCAGCCGCTGAGGCCGCGCGACACTACGCTGACCTGCAGGCGACGGGCGCGTACTATCCTGGCTATCAGTTGTCCGGCGATGGACTGCTCGATCTTTGGAGCAGATACGTCGGCAACGGGAAGGGTGCGTTCTACCAGTAGCCGCCGTGCCTAACCCGTGCTTCCAGACGACTCACGCACTAGGCTGAACTGGAGCCGCTCGTTCGCGGCTGAGGCACAGAGACGTAGCGTCAGCGGCATCCGCATTAGACGCTGAGGATGTGGTGCTTTGAGCAAGTCGGGGTTCGGATACATTGACCTGTCGCGCTCGTGGCTAGTCTCGGCCGTGCCTGTGCTGGCATACTCGGTTGCGTTCCTGTCCCGGGTCGGTGAGGCATTCGTGCGCAAGGTCCCCGTCGACTGGATAGTGATATCGCTAACGGACGCACTCTCCCGGACGGCGCTGGTCAGCCTCGTTGTGCTCGCCATGTTCATGTCGGCACGGGCGGAGGCAGCGTGGGTGTGTCGTCATCCCACATGGACCCATCGGGCCGCGTCGAACTTCCTCGAGCAACTTGCCCCGCTGACGATGATGCTGGTGCTCCTCGGCCAGCTCGTACTGGCAGTGTCATTCGGTGTCGTCTTTGTTGTTGTCACCGCGGGGATGGCCCTGCGGGACTATCGTAGGCGTGACTCCCTGCCCTCGAGGAAGCGCGAGATCATCGGGCCTGTGATCCTCGAGGCCGGCAGTGGTGGCGAGGACAAGCCTGCGACTCGCGTGTCTGCTCAGTGGGCAATGAGTGTCTTGATGGTGGCTCTCGTGCTTGCCCCCGTGGGCGGGGCGATGCGCGCTCTCGTGGAGCAGGACTTCCTTGTAGATCCTGACCAGACGACCATCATTGTTGCTAGCTATGGGCATGTCGCCGTCTTGGCTGATCTTGACGTTCGTGAGGATGGCGAATGGGTTGTTGGCAGTACTCGCCGTCTGGTCGATCTGACATCAGAACCGGGATTGGTCTTCGAGATGAAGCGGGCGCCCTGGTTCATTGACTGGTAGCTGGGGAGCCGCTAACCCGCGCTTCCAGCCGACTCACGCACGCGCTAGGCTGAGACTGGAGCCGCTCGTTCGCGGCTGAACCGCAAACACGTTAGCCATAACTGCGCCACAATGCCCACCCACCCAACTGGGGTAGAGTCAGGGAGTCAGGAGTCCTTCCCTCGGCGATCAGTTCGGATGTGACGCGTGGAGGAGTTGTTCCTCGGCCAGAGGTACCGGGCGACCGAGCAGATCGGCACCGGAGGCATGGCCGACGTCTACAAGGCGGTCGATGAAGTCCTCGGGCGAACCGTGGCCGTGAAGGTCATGCACGCCCATCTTGCCGAGGACCCCTCGTTTGCAGCGCGATTCCGCCACGAGGCCCAGTCTGCCGCCAACCTCATGAGCCCCAATATCGTGAACATGTACGACTGGGGCCAGGACGACGGCACGTTCTACATCGTGATGGAGTACGTTCGCGGCACCGATCTCAAGTCGATGATCGAGCGGGAGGGCGCACTGCCGTCGCGCACCGTCGCCCAGATCGGCGAGCAGGTCTGCGCCGCGCTCTCGGTCGCCCACGGGTACGGCATCATCCACCGCGATATCAAGCCGCACAACATCATGGTGCAGGCCGATGGCGCGGTGAAGCTGATGGACTTCGGCATAGCGCGGGCGGGCCCTTCGATGATGACCCAGACCGGGTCGGTCCTCGGCACTGCGCAGTACCTGTCACCCGAGGCCGCGCTCGGCACGCCGCTCACCACTGCAAGTGACCTGTACTCCCTCGGCGTTGCCTTGTACGAAGCCGCGACCGGTCACGTGCCGTTCGACGGCGACACACCCGTGTCGGTGGCACTCAAGCAGGTCAACGAGGAAGCAGTGTCGCCGAATCTCGTGAACCCCGGCATCGAGCCTGCCCTGAGTGCCGTCATCGTCAAGGCGATGCAGAAGCAGACCGCCGACCGCTACGTGTCGGCGGGTGACCTCCAGCGCGATTTGAGCGCCATCGCCCAGGGCCGATCACAAGAGGTCGCCGCCGCCGGGTACGCCGGTATGGTCGCGGGCCTTGGCGTGCCGGGCGCGGCGCCGCACGTGGCGCCGACCGCCGTCATGCCGCAGGTGAGCGCTCCGGTGCTGGTGGGCCCGATCGAGTCCTCGGAAGCCCTGGAGGCCCCTCAGGCCACTGCACCCGAAGTGGCCCCGCAACGCAGGCCTGTGTGGCACTGGATCGTGCTCGCCGTGCTGCTCCTGCTGGCCGGTCTTGGCGCATTGTGCTGGGGCATGGATCTTCTCGGCGGTCAGGATGAGCCGGTTCCGGACGTGGACGCAACAACGGGCACGGACGCGCCGGTCGATCCTGTCCCCGTCGAGGAAGTGGTGATGGTCGAGATCCCCGACATCATCGGCATGCGCGAAGACGAAGCGGTCGAGACGCTCGAGCGCGCCGGGTTCACCCCGGAGGCGCTGCCGCCGCAGTACAACAGCGACGAGCGCAAGGGCAAGGTGTTCGAGCAGACGCCGCCCGACGAGGAGATGGCGCCAAAGGGCTCGGTCGTCACCTACGTGGTCAGCCTGGGCGACGCCCCCGGCAAGAACGACCGTGATGACGAAGACGACTGAATGAGCCCCACCTAGACGCCCGCAATCGTCCCATCGAACGTGTGTAGCCGAGTCTCGCGTTCGTCCGCAGCGGCGCGCAGCGTACCTGCCTATGCACTCGTCCGGGGGGAATATAGTCTCGTTGGGGGGGGCTTCACGAAAGTGAACGCTGACCATCTAGTGGTAGCTATCTTCGTGGTGGGGACGCTGGTGCAACTCGCCGCCGCGGCCCTGGCGCTCCTCTCGATCCCTCTGAGCGGGAAGCACTATGCATGGGTCCTGCTCTCCTGCGGCCTGGTGCTTCAGATTTGGCGACGCGTCTACCTTCTCTTCGATGGAGCCTCCGGGTCCCGGCTCCATGAGGGTGTCAGTGCCCTTGTAGTGTCCGTGTTCATGCTTCTCAGCGTCGTCGGGATCCGTTCGATCTTCCGCTCGATGATCGAGACCAGTGAGCGCCTCCGAATCGAACAGGGTCGGACCCAGGAGTACGTGGATCTCACGGAGGCACTCGTCGTCGGCCTCGACCGTGCAGGCAGGATTGCGCTGATCAACCGTGCAGGAGCGCGGACGCTCGGTGGGCAGAAGGACGCCCTGCTCGGTGAAGAATGGCACGCTCGCTTCGTTCCTCCGGAGCGCAGCGACGGAGAACGGGAGCTGTTCGAGAAGTTCATGCTGGGAACGGCAGAGCCGATCGAGGTATTCGAGACTCCCATCGTCACGATCGATGGCGAGAGACGGTCGGTTGTATGGCACAAGGCGATACAGCGAGACAAAGAGGGTCACATCACTGGCACGCTTGCCTTTGGGACCGACGTGACAGAGCGCAGGGAGGCGGAGGCCGCGGTTGAGCACCTGACCCACCATGACGTGCTTACGGGCCTGCCCGGTCGCGCACTCTTCGAGCAGCGAGCAGAACTGATGATGGCCAGTGCACGGCAGGACGGCACGCCGCTCGCACTCCTCTTCTTCGACGTGGATGACCTGAAGGGGGTCAACGACAGATACGGGCGTCCTGTCGCCGACCATCTTCTCTGGGAGTTCGCGGACCGAATCACCGAAGCATTCCCCGACCAGAATACGGTAGCGCGTCTCGGGGGCGATGAGTTCTGCGTACTCCTCTCGGTTCACGATACGGCCGAGGCGGACGCCGCAGCCGAGAAGGCGAGGGAGGCCCTCAGACAGCCGTACCGGCTGTACGGGAAGGAGATCTGGTCGACAGCGAGTGTTGGGATCGCCTGGTGTCCCAAGGATGCCCGGGACGTCGAGGGGCTGCTGTGGAGGGGCGACGCGGCGGCCCGAAAGGCTCGCCGGTCAGGCGGGAACAGCCAGTGCCGCTACGTCTCCGGCATGAGGGGCGACATGATACGGAGACTGTCCCTGCGGCACGACTTGGCCGCAGCCGTCGCGGCCGAACAGTTCGTGCTTCACTACCAGCCACAGGTGCGCATCGACACGGGAGACATCGTTGGCGCCGAAGCGCTCATCAGGTGGAACCGCCCCGATCACGGGCTGATGGCACCGGCGAACTTCATCCCTGTGCTGGAGGAGATCGGACTCATCGAGACGGTGGGCGAGTGGGTCACTCGGGAAGCATGCGCGCAGGCCGTGGCCTGGCAGGAAGATGGTTTCAGGGGTTTGAGAATGTCCGTGAACGCATCCGTCGGACAGTTCCGGGGCAAGGACTTCCTGGGAGTCATCCGCGATGCGCTCGACTCGACGGGGCTTGACCCGCATGACCTGCAGATCGAGATCACCGAGACCATGGCCATCGAAGACATTCATGAAGCTCTGGAACTCGTGGCCGGCATCAACGCTATCGGTGCATCTGTGGCGATCGACGACTTCGGGACAGGTCACTCGCAACTGGTGTATTTGAAGCGTTTCCCGGTGCGGACCGTGAAGATCGACCGGGCCTTCATCATGGATCTGGAGGCCTCCGAAAGCGACCAGGTGCTTGTCTCCTCGATGATCGCCCTTGCACACGGCCTGCATTTCGAGGTCGTTGCGGAGGGCATCGAGACGGAGGGGCAGCTGGCGCTGCTGCAGGACTATGGATGCGACTGTGCTCAGGGGTTCCTGTGCCGGCCTCCGCTTGCGGTGGATGAGTTCGCTGCGTTCCTGAAGGCGCACGCGAGGGCGCCGCATCGAGTGCTCAGTGGATCTACTTCGGTGTCGGCTTGTACCTGATCGTATGGGCTTGTTTTATGACGCGTTCATGCACGCGTCCCGGCAACTACTCAGTAACCACGCCCGCGCTCGCCGGTACGGTGTGGCACAATACTTCGGATAGACACTCACCAGTCCGGCGTTCGCGCAACGCCTTTGACCCAGGAGGCGACCTCCTATGACCGAGCCTCGTTTCGGACGACTTCTTACCGCCATGGTCACGCCGTTCACGCCTGATGGCGAACTCGACCTGCCTCGCGCGCAGGAGCTCGCGCTCCGCCTGCTCGACCAGGGGACCGAGGCACTCGTGGTCTGCGGCACCACCGGCGAGTCACCAACCGTCTTCTACGACGACAAGCTGCGCCTGTTCGAAGCGGTGCTCGAGGCCGTGGCTGGCTCGGCGCCGGTCATCGCAAACGCCGGCGACAACTGCACGGACGACTCGGTGGAGTTTGCGCAGCGGGTCGTGAAGCTCGGCGTGGACGCCGTGATGGCCGTGGTGCCGTACTACAACAAGCCGCCGCAGGAGGGCCTGTACCGCCACTTCGGCGCGATCGCGAGCGCGGTGGACGTGCCCGTGATCCTCTACAACATTCCCGGGCGCTCGGTGGTGAACCTCGAAGCGGCAACCACGCTTCGCCTCGCAGCCGACTTCGAGAACATCGTCGCGGTCAAGGAAGCCTCCTCCAACCTCACGCAGATCGCGTCGATCATCGACGGCTCACCGGTGGGCTTCGAGGTGCTCTCGGGCAACGACGAGGACACGCTCCCGATGATGGGCCTCGGCGCCACCGGCGTGATCTCGGTGGCCGCGCACGTAGCAGGTCCGCAGCTTGCCGAGATGCTCGCCGCGCAGGCGGGTGGCGACCACACCCGCGCCCTCAAGATCCACCTCGAGTTGATGCCGCTGTTCAAGGCGCTGTTCATGACCGCCAACCCGATCCTGGTGAAGAAGGCGCTCGACCTCGCCGGGTTCCCGGTGGGGGACTGCCGGCTTCCGCTCATCCCCGCAACCGATGACCAGACCGCCGAGATGGTACGCATCATGAGCCACATCGGCCTCCTCAACGACTGATTCGCAGCCGCGCGAGCGGTTGCGCAGCACGGCGCATACCTCCCACACGATAAGGAGCACATTCAGCCTTCCATGACATCTAAGAAGAATCGCCTTCGCGTCATCCCGCTCGGCGGGCTCGACGGCATCGGCAAGAATATGACCGTGCTCGAGCTCGGCAACGACATGATCGTCATCGACGCGGGACTCATGTTCCCGGACGACGATCACCCCGGCATCGATCTGATCCTGCCGGACTACAGCTACATCGTTCAGCGCAAGGACAAGCTGCGGGGCATCGTCATCACCCACGGCCACGAGGACCACACGGGCGCGCTGCCGTACCTGCTCAAGGACCTCGGCCAGCCGGTGCCGGTGCTGGGCACGAAGCTCACGCTCGGCATCGTTGCGGGCAAGCTCGAGGAACACCGCATCAAGAAGCCGAAGCTCCGCGAGATCAAGGCCGGCAGCCACGTGAACCTCGGCATGTTCAGCCTCGACTTCCTCGCCGTGAACCACTCGATCCCCGATGGCGTGGCCGTCTACGTGCGCACACCCGTGGGCTCGGTGCTCCACAGCGGCGACTTCAAGCTCGACCAGACGCCCATCGACGGTCGCTTCACGGACTTTGCCGGCTTCGCGCGCGCAGCCAAGCAGGGCGTCACGCTGCTGATGAGCGACTCCACCGGCGCCGAGCATCCGGGACACACGGCATCCGAGGCCGAGGTCGGCATCGCGTTGCGCACGATCTTCGCCGCCGCCGAGCAGCGCATCATCGTGGCGTCGTTCGCCAGCCACGTGCACCGCGTGCAGCAGATCTGCGATGCGGCGGTGGCCAACGGCCGCAAGGTGGTCGTCACCGGCCGCTCGATGATCAACATCACCAAGATCGCCCGCGACCTCGGCTATCTGCACATCGAGGACGAGGACATCATCGACGCCTACGCGATGGGCAACATGCCCGCCAACGAGGTGGTGGTGCTCTGCACCGGAAGCCAGGGCGAACCGCTCTCGGCGCTCGCGCGCATCGCCAACGGCGACCACAAGACCGTGCAGATCGAGGCGGGGGATACCGTGGTCATCTCGGCAAGCCCGGTGCCGGGCAACGAGAAAGCCGTGAGCCGCGTGATGAACCGCCTCTACCGGGCGGGCGCGAACGTGGTGCACAAGGGCATCGCCAAGATCCACGTGTCCGGACACGGCTCCGCCGAGGAGCTCAAGCTCATGCTCAACCTCGTGTCCCCGGACAACTTCATGCCGATCCACGGCGAGATGCGGCATCTGCACGCCCATGCCGAGCTGGCCCGGGCGGTCGGCCTGACCAACGAGCACGTGTTCATCCTCGACAACGGCGACTGCCTGGAGATCGACGAGACCGGCGTGCACCGCGGCGAGCGCGTGAACTCAGGCGTTATCTACGTGGACGGCCTTGCGGTCGGCGACCTCGGCCAGGTGGTCCTGCGCGACCGGCAGGCGCTCTCGAGCGACGGTTTCGCCCTCATCGTAGCTGCGATCGACAGCCGCACCGGCGCCCTCGTGGGCGAGCCCGAGCTGGTGACCCGCGGCCTCGTGCTCGGCGCGGACACCGCCGAGGCGCTCAAGGGCGCACGCGCGCGCATCGAGAAGGTCCTCAAGAAGACCGCCGCCGAAGGCGCCACCGACGAGGCGGTCATCAAGAAGGCGCTCCACGACGCCCTCTCGCAGTACGTATGGGAGACCGCCCGCCGCCGCCCGATGATCATCCCGATCGTCATGGAGGTGTAGGTGGGCATCCTCGAAGCGATCGTCCTGGGAATCACCCAGGGCATCAGCGAGTTCCTGCCGATCTCGAGCGACGGGCACCTCATCTTGGTGCCCGCGCTGTTCGGATGGAACCGCTTCGGGCTGGGCTTCGACGTGGTGCTCCACGCGGCCACGCTGCTGGCCACCATCGCGTACTTCCGCGCCGACGTGTGGCGGTTGCTCACCGCGCTCTTCAGCAAGGCCCCCGAGCGCGCGCGCGACCGGCGCCTCGCACTCGTGCTCATCGCCGCCACCGTCCCGAGCGTGATCGTAGCGCTCGCATTCGAGCCGCTCGTGGACCAGGTGGAGACGCTCCCGATGGCCACACAGGTCACGATCGTGGGCATCTTCCTGCTGGTCACGGCCGCGCTGCTGGCTGGCGCCGAGCTGATCGCCCGACGCTCCTCGGCGCACATCACCTCGGCCGAAGACGTCCCGCTCAAGCGCGCGCTCGCTATCGGCCTCGCGCAGGGCTTCGCGGTCGCGCCCGGGCTCTCGCGCTCGGGCACCACGATCGCGGCGGGAGTGGCGCTCGGCATCCAGCGTGACGAGGCCGCGCGCTTCTCGTTCTTGCTCTCGATCCCGATCATCGGCGCGGCAACCGCGAAGAAGATCCTGCTCGACGTGATCGTGGGAGGGGAGGCCCTTCCGGCCGCCGCCCCGCTTGCCGTCGGGCTCATCACCACGGCGATCGTGGGCTACGGTGCCATCGCACTTCTGCTCCCGTACGTCCGAAAGCACTCCCTTTGGGCGTTCGCCATCTACACCGCAATCGCCGGTACCGCCATACTGGCCATGAACGTCCTCACGTAAGACCCACAAGGAGACCCGCATTGGCCACCGGCCGCACCTCATCGAGCAACAAGAAACCCGCGAAGGGCACGGCTCCCGCGCGCACCGGCCGCGGAAGCGCGACGCCCGCGCCCGCACGCGTGCTGGATGACGACAGCCGCCACGAGATCATCGGGATCGCACTCGCTGCGCTCGCGGTCGTCTTCGCCATCAGCGTGCTCACCGAGACAGCAGGCGTGGTGCCCCGTGCGATCGCCACGCTGCTCAAGCTCGGGTTCGGCGTGGGGGCGTATGCGATCCCGTTCGTCTTCCTCCTGTGGGCCGTCACGTTCTTTCTCACCTCGATCCGCATCGACGAGTTCCGCGTGGGCCTCGGGATGGGCATGGTGCTCATCTCGGTCCTCGCGATCTATTCGATCGGCAACGACCCGCTCACGCAGTGGGACCAGACGATGGTTTCGGCAAGCGGGGGCTACATCGGCGGCGCGCTCGCGTGGGTGCTCCGCACGCTCCTCGGCTCGGTCATCGCGTACGTCATCGCCATCGCACTGGTGCTCGTGGGCCTTGTGGTGGCCGGTCTTTCGATCACCGACGCGCTCGAGCGCCTGCGTGAAGTCGTCCGCAAGCCGGTCGTGAACGAGGAGCCCCGCGAGGAGATGAGCCGCCGTCGCGCCGGCAAGACCGTGCCGCTGCAGGACTTCGAGGAGCCGCAGGGCTTCGAGCACCAGCCCGCCGAAGCCGCCCGCGGCGCCAAGCCCCGGCGAGGGCTGGATCCCGAGATCGCCAAGCCCACGCTCCCGACCCCACCCTCGGTCGGCCCGCGCGCGATGGAGGGCTTCGAGCTCCCACCGCTTTCCGCGCTCGTGCGCACGCCCGAGACCACGGCCGCGCACAAGGCCTCGGAAAAGGAGCTCCGCCACACCGCCGGGCTCATCGAGCAGACGTTCGCGACGTTCGACATCATCGCGCGCGTGGTCAACTGGATCCCCGGCCCCACGGTCACGATGTTCGAGGTAGAGATCGCCAAGGGCGTGAAGGTCAACCGGGTCACGGCGCTCTCCGACGACCTCGCGCTTGCGCTCGCTGCCCCCACCATCCGCATCCTGGCCCCGATCCCCGGCAAGAGCTACGTGGGCATCGAGGTTCCCAACGCCGGCCGCACCACCGTCACCCTCGGCGATGTGCTCCACACCGGCCTCGTGGCCGATCCGCGCCCGCTCATGCTCGCCATTGGCAAGGACGTGGCCGGCGAGCAGATCGCGGCGGACCTGGCCTCGATGCCCCACCTGCTGATCGCGGGTTCCACCGGCACGGGCAAGAGCGTCTGCATCAACGCGCTCATCATGTCGATCCTCATGCGGTCGACCCCGGCCGAGGTCCGGCTCATCCTTATCGACCCCAAGCGCATCGAGCTCAACTTGTACAACGGCGTCCCGCACCTCTACGTGCCGGTGGTGACCGAGGCGAAGGAAGCGGCCTCGGCACTGCACTGGGCCGTGGGCGAGATGGAGTCGCGCCTCAAGAAGCTCCAGAAGGCGGGCGCGCGCAACGTGGCGCAGTACAACGTCGCCGTGCGTGCCGGCAAGGGACCCGAGGGCGGGGAAGAGCTGCCGTACCTGGTCATCATCATCGACGAGCTCGCCGACCTGATGATGGTGGCCGCCAAGGAAGTGGAGGACTCCATCTGCCGCATCGCGCAGCTTGCGCGCGCCGCCGGCATCCACCTCATCGTGGCCACGCAGCGCCCGTCGACCGACATCATCACGGGTCTCATCAAGACCAACATCACCAACCGCATCGCGTTCGCGGTCTCCTCGGGCATCGACAGCCGCGTCATCCTCGATACGTCCGGCGCCGAGAAGCTCGTCGGTCTCGGCGACATGCTCTTCTCCACGCCCGCGTGGCCCAAGCCCAAGCGCATCCAGGGCGCGTACGTGAGCGAGGAGGAGATCAACGCGGTCGTGGACCACATCAAGGGGCAGGCCGAGCCCGACTACCACGAGGAGATCCTCCACCTCAAGGTCACAAGCGCCACGGGCACCCTCGAAAGCTCTGATGACGACGACCCGCTCTTGTGGGAAGCTGCGGACATGGTGGTCACGAGCGGGATGGGCTCCACATCGCTCCTCCAGCGCCGCCTCAAGGTCGGCTACTCGCGTGCCGGGCGCATCATGGACATGCTGGAGATGAAGGGCATCGTCGGCCAGCCGGACGGGAGCCGTCCGCGTGAAGTCCTGGTGGATATCGAAGAGCTCGAATCGCTCAAGCTCTTCGAGCGTGAGGAGCGCAATGATGGCCTGTAGCATCTTCAGGAACGGCGGTGCTCCATGCCTGTAGGCGAGAAGCTCTCGGCGCTCAGGCGCGAACGCGGCAAGACACTGCCGGACCTCGAGAACGCCACCAAGATCATGGGGCGGATGCTCTCGGCACTCGAGAACAACCGCTGGGACGAGTTGCCCGATCCGGTGTACGTCCGCGGCTACATTCGCAACTATGCCCAGTTCCTCGGCGCGGATCCCGAGCCGCTCTTGGCCGAATACATGCGCGACATCAGCGTGCAGCCGGAGCACATCCCGCTGCGCCGCATCCCCGAACGCACGGTGGTGCCGCACCGCCTCGACGTGCACGACATCCCGAAACAGGCGTGGATCGCGATCGCGGTCGCCGTGCTCGTGGTCGCGCTCATCGCCTGGGGCATCTCGGCGCTCATGTCGCGCGACGAAACGCCGCCGCCCATCGCGCCGGAGACGACCTCCACCGCGCCAGCCACAACCGAGAACGCCGTCTCGGAGGCGGTGACCGATGCCGTCACCGAAGGTGCGTTCATCCTCAAAGTCGAGATCGCCGATGGCCAGTCGTCGTGGCTGCAGGTGCGCGTGGACGACATGATCGCCTACGAGGGCACGATGCCCGGCGGCGAGTCCAAGATATGGACCGTCACGGGCTCGGCAGTCGTCCGCATCGGCAAACCCGCAGCTGTGACGCTCACGCGCGACGGTCAGCCCGTTGTGGTGACGCCGGCCGCCGAAGGCATCACCGAGCTCACCCTCACGCCCGATACCGAGTGACCCTATCCCCGTACAGGAGGACCCATGGCCAAGGACCAGAGCTTCGACGTCGTCTCACAGGTGGACCTGCAGGAGGTCGACAACGCCGTTCAGCAGACCGTTAAGGAGCTGACCCAGCGCTACGATCTCAAGGACAGCGGCTCCACCGTCACGTTCGACCGTACGGCCGGAACGATCTCGCTCGCCGCGCCGAGTGACTTCGTTCTCGGCCAGGTGAAGGACGTGCTCGACTCGAAGCTCGTCCGGCGCACCATCGACCTTGCGGCTGTTTCGTGGGCCAAGATCGAGGCCGCTTCCGGCGGCAGCTCGCGCCGCGTCGGTACGGTCGTGAACGGCATCGAAGCGGACATCGCGCGCCGCATCAACAAAGAGATCCGCGACGAGAAGTTCAAGGTCAAGGTCCAGATCGAGGGCGACAAGGTGCGTGTCTTCAGCGCCAGCAGAGACGAGCTCCAGGCCGTCATCGGCTTCCTCAAGGAGCGCGACTACGAGATCCCGATCCAGTTCGTGAACTACCGGTAGCAGTGTGTCCCCCGCACCGGCGATAGCCTTCGTCACCCTCGGCTGCCCAAAGAACGAGGTCGATTCCGACCGCATGGCCGCGCTCGTCGCATCCTCGGCATATCGGCTTGTCGATGAACCGGACGACGCCGACGTGGTCGTGCTCAACACCTGCGCGTTCATACAGCCGGCCACTGAGGAGTCGATCGCCGAGGCGCTTACGCTGGCAGGGGAGTGGCGGCCCGCTCGCGCAGGCCGCGCGCTCGTCGTCGCCGGATGCATGGTGTCGCGCTACGGCCCCGAGCTCGCCGATGCGATGCCCGAGGTCGATGCGTTCCTGCCGGTGGCCGACGAGCACTCCGTGCTCCGCGTGCTGGAGAGCCTTCTCGGCACGGCCGCCGAAGCCACCCCGGGTCCTTCGCGGACCGCTGGCAGCGCCACCGCCTACCTCAAGGTGAGCGAAGGGTGCGACCGGCGCTGCGCGTACTGCACCATCCCGGCGATCCGCGGCGCATTCGTCTCGGACCCCGTGGAGCGCGTGCTCGAGGAGGCCTCACTGCTCATCGCAGGCGGGGCGCGCGAGCTCGTGCTCGTGGGCCAGGACATCGCGAGCTACGGCACCGACCTTGCCTCCGGCGAGGACCTCCCGGCGCTCGTGAAGCGCATCGACGCTCTCGAGGGTGACTTCCGCATCCGCCTGATGTACCTGCAGCCCGACGGCGTCACCGACCGGCTCCTCTCGGTCATCGCCGAAAGCCGGCGCGTCTGCCGCTACCTCGATATCCCGCTGCAGCACGCCTCGGCCACCGTGCTGGAGGCGATGGGGCGCACGGGCAGCCCGGAGCGTCACCTCGCCCTCCTCGAGCGCATCCGTGCGGTCATGCCCGACGTGGTCCTGCGCACGACGGTGATGGCGGGCTTCCCAGGCGAGACCGACGCCGATGCGGCCGAACTCGAGCGGTTCATCGCCGAGGCGGCGTTCGACTTCGTCGGCGTCTTCGGGTTCAGCGCCGAGGAGGGCACGCCAGCGGCCTCGTTGGCTGGCGAGGTACCCGAGCAGGTCAGGTTGGAGCGCGCCCAGCGGCTTCGTGACGTGGCCGACGAGACCGGTTTCGAGCGCGCGGCGGCTCTCGTCGGGAGCGTGCAGCGGGTCTTGGTCGAGAGCGTCGAGGAGGGCGAACTCGTCGGGCGGACCTGCGGCCAGGCGCCCGACGTGGACGGCATCACCGTACTGGAGGCGGAACTCCCTGTCGGGGAGTTCGCCGATGTGCGTATCATCGATGCTGCAGGCTACGATCTGATCGGGGGCCCGCTATGATCCGCAACATGAACCTCGCCAACAGGATCACGATCGCGCGTATGGTCCTCATACCGGTCTTCCTGGTCGTGCTCCTCGGCGAGATTCCCGAGTGGCTGACTGCGCCGGAGTGGTGGCGCATAGCGCAGCCCTGGATCGCCGCGCTCATCTTCATCACGCTTGCTGCAACTGACGCAGTTGATGGCTACATCGCGCGCACCCGCAACCAGGTCACCACCTTCGGCAAGTTCATCGATCCGCTCGCCGACAAGCTGCTGGTCACCGCAGCGCTCGTGGCGCTCGTGGACCTCGACCGACTGCCCTCCTGGATCGCGCTCGTGATCATCAGTCGCGAGCTGGTGGTGAGCGGCCTCAGGATGGTCGCGGTGGCCGAGGGCCGTGTGATCGCCGCGTCCAATCTCGGCAAGTCCAAGACGGTGCTGCAGATCATCGCGATCTCCGGCTTCCTGCTCAAGGACAGCACGTTCCTGCGCGACCTCTTCGGCAGCGGGGGCATGGCGGCCTTCGGCGGGCTTGCGTGGGCCATCATGGCAGCGGCAGTCCTCATGACGATCTACTCGATGGTGGACTACCTCTACCACGCTCGGGACATCCTCACCGGTCCGTGGGACCGTGACCAGTCGCGGGGCGCCTGAGATGGCGCCGCTTCCTGCTGCAGCGGTCGTTACCGTGGGCACGGAGCTCACGACCGGGCTGCGGCAGGACACCAACTCCACCGAGATCGCCCGGGCGCTCAACGCGGCCGGCTACGTCGTGCACGAGATCCGCTCGGTTCCCGACGACATGGCGGCGATCGAGGCCGCCGTGAAGGCGCTCCTGGACTCCTGCGACCTCGTAGTGGTCACAGGCGGCCTCGGACCCACTCACGACGACATCACCCGCGAGGCGGCCGCTCGTGCGCTCGGACGGTCACTTCACCGCGACGAGACGATCGCGGTGTCGTTGCGGGCCATGGCGGCGCGCCACACGAACGCCGAAGCGCGCAAAGACATGCTCCGCCAGGCCGACGTGATCGAAGGCGCCACGGTGCTTCCGGCCCGCACGGGGAGCGCCCCCGGGCAGGCCGTGACCGTGGGCGGCGCCACGCTGGTGCTGCTGCCGGGCCCGCCGGGGGAGATGCGGCCGCTCTTGGAGGGCTACCTCGCGGCGCGCACTCCCGTGACGCCCCCCGAGCGGCTCCGGTGCACGGGCATCACCGAGTCCGACGCCCAGCGCCTCGTGCAACCCGCAATCGCGCCCTTCGTAGTCGACCTCACACTCCTCGCCGCACCTGCCGACGTGGAGGTCGTGCTCTTCCCGAAAGACGGCGACGCCTCCGACCTGCCCGCAGCCACCCGAGCCGCCCTGCGCGCGCTCGGCGACCGCTGCTACTCGGCTGACGGCTCATCGCTCGCCGAGACCATCGTGCGCCTGGCCATCGGCGCGGGCGAGCACATCGTCACGGCCGAGTCCTGCACCGGCGGCATGGTCGCCTCGGCGCTCACCGACGTGGCCGGGTCCTCCTCGGCGTTCGCCGGCGGCGTGGTGGCGTACGCGAACGAGGTCAAGATGGAGGCGCTCGGGGTGCCGGCGGGCCTGCTGGCCCAGTTCGGGGCGGTGAGCGAGGAGACCGCGCGCGCAATGGCCGAAGGAGCGCTCTCGCTGCCGGGCTCCACGATCTCGGTGGCTGTCACCGGCATCGCCGGTCCTGAGGGCGGGACCCCGGACAAGCCGGTGGGCCTCGTATGGTTCGCGGTCGCGCACGCTGATGGCCGCGTGAGAGCGATCTCGCATCATCTCCCCGGCGATCGGGCCGCCGTTCGGCGCAGGGCCGTGATCGTCGCGCTCGACGCGCTGCGTCGAGACCTCGCGGAAGGGTAGGGGCGTGCCTCGTACGTTCCTCGCCATCGCGCTACCGATCGCCGTACGATCCACGCTCGCTTCATGCCGAGAGGCGTTTGTGGCCGCCGACCCCGAGTGGCGGGGCGAGAAGTGGGTCGCCGAACCCAACCTCCACATCACCCTTCGCTTCCTCGGCTCGGTTCCCGAGCCTGTCCTGCCGCTCATCACCCGGTCGGTCCGCTCGGCGATCGAGGACCTCGAGCCGTATAGGCTTCGGCTCGGCCTCGTCCGGGCCGTGCCCCGGCCGCGCTCCGCCTCACTCGTCTGGGTCGCGCCCGAAGCGCCGCACGACGAGACATCGATGCTTGCCGAGCGCATCGCAGCCGCCACGTCGTTCCTTGAGTTCGAGCCCGAAGGCCGGGCGTTCAAGGCCCATGTGACGCTTTGCAGGGCGCGCCGTCCGAGGCGTGTCAGCACCGAGGCCCTCGACGCCGTGGAGCACGTTCTCAGCCGCGCGGACGAACGCTCCGCGTGCGTGTCAGTGCGGGAGGTTACGCTCTTCTCGTCGGTGCTCACACCACGTGGCCCGGTCTACGAAGAACTCGCGATCGTCCCATTCGGAGGGTGATTGACATCGAACGTATGTTCGTGTAGGTTCGTGTCAGCCTTCAGGGGGTCGCACAGACGCGATAAGGAGCGGGATCTCACACATGGAACGCGAGAAGGAGAAGGTACTCGATCTCACCAGGGAGCAGATCGAGCGCAAGTTCGGCAAGGGTTCCCTGATGCGCCTCGGCGAGCATGCCGCCCTCCAGGTCATGGATTCGATCCCCACCGGTTCGCTGGCGCTCGACGCCGCACTGGGGATCGGCGGCGTGCCTCGTGGGCGCATCGTCGAGATCTACGGTCCCGAGTCATCGGGCAAGACCACGCTCGCGCTGCAGATCATCGCTGAAGCGCAGGCCGCCGGTGGTGTCGCGGCCTTCATCGACGCCGAGCATGCGCTCGATCCCGCCTATGCCGCCCGTCTGGGCGTGGACATCGACGACATCCTCATCTCCCAGCCGGACACCGGTGAGCAGGCGCTCGAGATCACCGACATGCTCGTGCGCTCTGGCGCCATCGACGTCATCGTGGTCGACTCCGTCGCTGCACTCGTGCCTCGAGCTGAACTAGAGGGTGAGATGGGCGACGTGACAGTCGGTCTTCAGGCGAGGTTGATGAGCCAGGCCATGCGCAAGCTTGCCGGCTCGCTGAGCAAGTCGAACACGACCTGCATCTTCATCAACCAGTTGCGCGAGAAAGTCGGCGTGATGTTCGGAAGCCCCGAGACCACGTCGGGCGGCCGCGCGCTGAAGTTCTACGCTTCGATCCGCATCGACATCCGCAGGATCGACTCCATCAAGCAGGGTACGGACAACGTCGGCAACCGCGTTCGTGCCAAAGTCGTCAAGAACAAGGTCGCTCCGCCGTTCCGCCAGGCCGAGTTCGACATCATGTTCGGGCAGGGCATCTCGAAGGAGGGGAGTCTCCTCGACCTCGGCGTGGAAGAGGGGCTCGTCCAGAAGTCGGGCGCCTGGTACACGTACGGCGAGGAGAGGCTCGGCCAGGGCAGGGAAGCCGCCAAGGACTTCCTGCGCGAGCACTCGGACCTGCGTGACGCCATCGAAGTGCAGATTCGCGACCACCTCGGTCTTCCCGTCAACGGCTATGTCACACCTGCCGCGCCGGCAAAGACCGATGCACCCGCCGGGGAGGACGCGCAGGAGGACTAGATCGTGGATCCTCGATCCGCTGTTGTCACCGGCATCCGTCAGCACGGACGCGGCTCCCGTCGAAGGACTCTGTACCTCGATGGGGACGAGTGGACCACGCTGCCAGTCGAGGTCCTTCGGGACCTCGACTTGCGTGAGGACGACGTCGTCGACACGTCCGAGCTGACGGAGCGGATTGCCTCAATCGCCCCGGTACGTGCTCGCGAACGCGCGCTGCGACTCCTGATGTACCGGGAGCGGAGCTCCTTCGAGATCACCAAACGCCTGAGCGACGACGGGTATCCGGAAGATGTGGCGAGCCTCATCACGGAAGACCTCCTCAGGACGGGGCTCGTGGACGACGAGCGTTTCGCCGAGTCTTACGCTCGCGCCCTGATCCAGGCCCGCGGTTACGGGCGATCTCGTGCGCTGCGCGAACTGTCGGCGCGTGGGATTGCTCCGGAACTCGCACTGAGCGCCCTCGAGGAACTGGCGCCCGACGACGGCGAGGACCAGCGCGCCCGGGTGCGTGCACGGTCGCTCGTACGCCCCAACGACACGGTGGATCGACTCGCGGCACGCCTCATCCGCCGCGGCTTCTCGCAGTCGGTCGCTCTTCGCGCCGCACGGGACACGCTCACTGCGATCCTTGATGAATCGCCCCCAGAGGACGGCACTTAGCACGCCGTTTGTGCTGCTCAGAGCCGCTACCTTGCTTGACGAAACACGGGGCGCGCGAGTACCATGAGCGCGGCAAATGTGATCGATGCGGCACCGCTCGCGGTGGCCGCGTCGTGTGTGGTTCTTCAGCTATCAAGCACGCTACCGCCCTCCCGGGGCGGTTCGTCGTGCATATGCGAATAGAAATCCACATACGTCGATCTCATGCGCCGGGCGATTCGTCGTTCGGCGCTTTCGCGTCACAAGAGCCGCTGACATAGACGAATACCGATGTTCAAGGTAAGGGAGGGGCGCCTCATGGGCTGGATTTACGCACTAGTGCTCGGCCTCGCAGCCGGCGTCGTCCTCGGCTTCGTCATCAATCGCTTCGTCGTATCCGGTAAGGCCGATCAGGCGCGACAGCTCGCGGAGCGCGTGCTCGCCGACGCTGAAAAGCAAGCCGAGACGATGAAGAAGGAGATGCTGCTCGAAGCGAAGGACGAGATCTTCCACCTCAAGGCTCAGTCCGAAGAGGAGGGCAAGGAGCGTCGCAAGGACATCACCGCGATGGAGGGACGTCTGATCCAGCGCGAGGAGTCCATCGAGCGCCGCGCCGAATCGCTCGACAAACGCGAACACCAGCTGTCGAGTCAGGCTGGACAGATCACCAAGCGCGAACAGGAGCTCGACGAAGCGATCGCCGAGGAGAAGTCCCGCCTTGAGGCGCTCGCGGGCATGTCCTCTGATCAGGCGAAGACCGTCCTGCTCGACCGCATCAAGCAGGACGTAAGCCACGACGCGGCGATCGTCATCCGCGAAGCGGAACAGCGCGCCCGCGAGGAGGCGGACCGCAAGGCCCGCAACATCATCGGGATCGCCATCGGCCGGGTCGCCGCGGATCACACCGCGGAGTCCACCGTCTCGGTGGTCCACATCCCGAGCGACGACCTCAAGGGACGCATCATCGGTCGCGAAGGCCGCAACATCCGCGCCTTCGAGCAGCTGACCGGCATCAACCTCATCATCGACGACACGCCCGAGGCGGTCATCCTCTCGAGCTTCGACCCGGTGCGGCGTGAGGTCGGGCGCATCACGCTCGAGAACCTCATCGCCGACGGCCGCATCCACCCGGCGCGCATCGAGGAGATGTTCAAGAAGGCCGAGGCGCTCGTGGACCAGCAGGTTCACGAAGCGGGCGAGCAGGCCGTCTTCGACGCCGGCGTGCACAACCTCCACAGCGACATCGTTCGCACCCTCGGCCGGCTCAAGTACCGCACCAGCTACGGGCAGAATGTGCTCAACCACTCGCTCGAGGTCTCGTATCTCTCGGGCGTCATGGCTGCCGAGCTCGGACTCGATCCGACGCTTGCCAAGCGTGCCGGTCTCCTCCACGACCTCGGCAAGGCGATCGACCACGAGATCGAAGGACCGCACGCGGTCATCGGCGCCGACCTTGCTCGCCGGCTCGGCGAGAACAAGGAGGTCGTCCACTGCATCGAGGCGCACCACGGCGACGTGGAGCCGCAGACGGTGGAAGCCGTCATCGTGCAGGCCGCCGACGCCATCTCGGCGGCCCGACCGGGCGCTCGTCGCGAGACGCTCGAGAGCTACATCAAGCGCCTGGAGAAGCTCGAGGCGCTGGCCGAGGCCCACAAGGGCGTGGAGAAGTCCTACGCGATGCAGGCCGGCCGCGAGATCCGCGTCATGGTCAAGCCCGAGGAGATCACCGACGCCGAGGCCACGCTCATGGCGCGTGACCTTGCGAAGCAGATCGAAGAGGAGCTTCAGTACCCCGGCCAGATCAAGGTCATGATCATCCGGGAGAGCCGTGCCATCGACTACGCCAAGTAGTGTCGCCACGGCCTGCTGAACGTGCACTGCCCCGAGGGGACCGCTTGCGGTCCCCTCGGTCTTGAGAACCAGCCGCTCCCGTGGCACGCTGGAAGATGAGATGACTGAACACGACCCACTCATAGATTTCGTCAACACGGTCTCCGGTGACGGCTACCTCAAAGTCGAGGAGTCGCTCGGCGACGGGTACGTGCGTCTGCGCGTGCCCGAGGCCGAACGCCGCCAGGCGAAGCACGATATCCAGAGCTTCGAGGACGTCGTCATCGAGCTCCTGCGCAACGCGCGTGACGCTCACGCGCAGCGGATCTTCGTCGCTACGACCCGGGACGGCGCCACCCGCAGCCTCACCATGCTCGACGACGGGATCGGCATCCCCGTAGCCCTGCAGGACACGATCTTCGAGCCGCGTGTCACCTCAAAGCTCGAGACCATGGTGATGGACCGGTGGGGCGTCCACGGCCGCGGCATGGCGCTCTTCTCGGTCCGCGAGAACGTCAAAGAGGCACGCGTCGTCGCCTCCGCGCCGCACAAGGGCGCCGCGGTGACCGTGCTTGCCGACACGGGCGAACTCACCGAGCGCACGGACCAGTCCACATGGCCGGTCGTCGAGTTCGACGAGACCGGCTCGCCGCACGTGACCCGCGGCCCGCACAACATCGTGCGCCGGCTGGTCGAGTTCGCCTGCGAGCACCCCGAACTCGAGCTCTACGTCGGCACGCCCACCGAGGTGCTCGCCACGCTCTACGCACTCGGCCGGGAGCACCTCGAGACCGCCGACCTCATGTTCTGCGACGATCTCGAGCGCCTCGTGGTCTGGCAACGGCCTGCAGCCTGCGCCGATGCGGCCGAGCTCGAAGAGGTCGCTGCGGCCATCGGCCTTTCGGTCTCCGAGCGCACCGCGCACCGCGTCCTCGCTGCGGATCTTGCGCCGCTCGAGCCGGTGCTCGCACAGCTCACCGCCGAGGAGGAGCCGGAGGCCAAGCCCGGCCCCGACATCTACCGGGACCGCCGCTCGCTTCACATCCACCACGGCGACCTTGCGGCGTTCAAACAGGAGCTGTCGCGCGCGTTCGACATCCTCGCCGAGCGCTACTACCTCAACCTCAAGGGCGAGCCGAAGATCACGGTGGGCCGGGACACGATCAGCGTGCGTTTCCCGGTCGAGAAGGACGACTGACCCGCACCTCGCTGTGGACACCCGGATGATGCGTTGAGCGGTGCTCATGCGCTATACTCCGTACCACACCGCCTCCAGCGGTTGCACCAGCATCTGCACTCCCGTCACACCAGCGGATAGAGCACCAGACACAGTTCAGCATCACAGCACAGGAGGCGCCGTCACCGTGGAAGTGCTTAAGGTTTCCACCAAGTCCAGCCCCAACTCCGTTGCAGGAGCGCTCGCCGGCGTCATTCGCGAGCAGGGCGTCGTCGAAATCCAGATCGTCGGCGCAGGCGCGCTCAACCAGGCCATCAAGGCGATCGCCATCGCGCGCGGCTTCGTTGCGCCGATGGGATACGACCTCATCTGTACCCCCGCATTCGCCGACATCGAGATCAACGGCGAGGAGCGCACCGCGATCCGTCTCCTCGTGGAGCCGCGCCAGCCGCATCGCCCCTGAGCTCCATGCCCGGCCCTGACCTCCATCTGCATTCCACCGCGTCCGATGGCACGCGCTCGCCGGCCCAACTCGTCTCACTCGCACTCGAGGTCGGCTGCCCCGCGATAGCGCTCACTGACCACGACACCGTGAGCGGCGTCGCCGAAGCGCATGCGGCAGCCGAGCACCTCCCGCTCACGGTGATACCCGGCGTCGAACTCTCGGCAGGACATGGCGATCGCGGGGTGCACATCCTCGGCTATCACATCGACCACGCCGATCCGCGACTCGCAGAGAGGCTCGCGCAGCTCCGTGCCACGCGCCTCGAGCGCGCTGAGCGCATCGTCTACGCGCTCGCCCGCGACGGATTCTCGATCTCCGTCGCCGACGTGCTCCACGCAGCTGACGGAGGATCCATCGGTCGCGCCCACATCGCACAGCTGCTCGTGACCACCGGACAGGTCTCGTCCGTGGCCGAGGCGTTCAGCACCCTCCTCGGCAAGACCGCGCCCTACTACGTTCCCAAGCCGGTCCTCGATCCCGAGGAGCTCATCGGGTGGGTGCGCGAAGCCGGCGGCGTCGCGGTCCTCGCGCATCCGGGCCTGAGCGGCGTTGACGACCTCGTGCCGTCCCTCGTTCACGCGGGACTCGCCGGAATCGAGGCGTACCACCCGTCCCACGATGCCGTCGCACAGGAGCGCTATGCGGCGATGGCCGCAACGCTCGGGCTGATCGCGACAGGCGGCTCCGACTTCCACGGGCTCGATCGGGTCGGCGACCGCCTCGGCTGTATGGATGTGCCGCTCCACGTGGTCGACGACCTCGACCGTGCGCGGAGGCAGCCCCGATGAAGACGTACTTCGTGCGGACCTTCGGATGCCAGATGAACAAGCACGACTCCGAGCGCATCGCCGGCCTGCTTGCTGCCATGGGGCTCGTACCCGCTCCGGACCCCGAGACGGCCGACGTCATCGTCTTCAACACGTGTTGCGTCCGGGAGACCGCCGACGACCGCCTCTACGGGCAGGTCTCGTCCTTGAAGGCCCTGAAGACGGGAGGCCGGCCCGACGTGCTCATCGCGGTCGGCGGATGCGTGGGCCAGCGCGACGGCGCCGCAGTCCTCAAACATGCGCCTCACGTGGATGTCGTCTTCGGCACGCACAACATCCACGAACTCCCCTCGTTGCTCGAGGCTGCCGAGGCAGGCCGGCCGGCCGTGAGCGTTCTGGAGGCGGGAGAGGGGTTCGCGAGCGATCTTCCGCAGGCCCGCGAGCATCCGTGGCACGCGTGGGTGTCCATCACGGTGGGCTGCGACAACCACTGCGCGTACTGCATCGTGCCGACGGTCCGCGGCGCGGAGCGCAGCCGCGCGCTCGAAGACATCGTCGCCGAGGTAGAGCGCCTGGTGACCGACGGAGTCGTGGAGATCACGCTGCTGGGCCAGAACGTGAACTCCTACGGGCGCGACCGGTACGGAGAACCCCGCTTCGCCGCACTACTCCATGCGGTCGCGGCAACGGGCATTCGGCGGATCCGGTTTGCGACGAGCCACCCGAAGGACCTCTCGGACGAGACGATCGCCGCGATGGCCGGGATCCCGGCCATGATGTCGTTCCTGCATCTGCCGGTGCAGCACGGCTCGGACCGGATGCTCGAGGCCATGAACCGCAGGTACACGGCCGAGCAGTACCTTGCGCGAATCGCCGCCGTTCGGGCTGCCGTGCCCGACATCGCACTCTCGACCGACATCATCGTCGGCTTCCCCGGGGAGACCGAGGACGACTTTCAGATGACGCTCGACTTGGTCGAGGCGGTCGGGTTCGATCATGCCTTCACGTTCATCTACTCGCGTCGCGAGGGGACCCCTGCCGCGTCGCTTCCCGACACCGTGCCCCGCGATGTCGCGCAGGAGCGTTTCGACCGTCTCGCGTTGCTCGTGCGCACGCTCTCCTTCGCCGCCAACGAGCGCGAGGTCGGCGCCGTGCGCGCATGCCTCGTGGAGGGCGCCTCCAAGCGCGAGGCCACGGTCCTCGCCGCGCGGACGCCGCACAACCGCCTCGTGCACGTACCGCTGCCGCCGGGGTCACGCGCAGGAGAGTATGCGGGTAGCGTGCGGGACGTCCGCATCGTCTCGGCTCATCCGTGGTTTCTCACCGGCGAGTTCACTACCCCCTTACGTTAGCCTCCTCGCTCGCGCGGGAATGCACACGGTGTCCCGGGAGGTGAGCACAGTGGACTCGTCCGTACTCGGCATCATCGCTCCGCATCCGCCCATCATGGTGCCCGAGGTCGGAGGCGCACGCGCGGAGGTCACCGAGGACTCGGCGAACGCCATGGCACTCGCTGCACGCGCACTCCACACCTTCGCCCCTGACGTGATCGTCCTGATGTCCCCGCATGCACCGCTCACGCGAGATGCCTTCGTCATCGACACGAGCGAGCGGCTCGAGGGCGACTTGGGCCAGTTCGGTGCCGGCGGCGTGAACATCGAGCCTCCGGGCGACCCTGCGCTCGCCGCCGCGATCGTCGAGGAGGCGGCAGCCGCGAGCATCCCCGTGATCCCGCGTTCGGTGAGCCCGCTGCTGGATGCCGGCGTCCTCGACCACGGCGCGCTCGTGCCGCTGAGCTTCCTCGACCGCGCGGGCCGATACCCGCTGGTTGTGATCTCGCTCGCGTTCCTTCCGCTTCCCGACCATCGCGCGCTCGGCGCGGCGATCCGACGCGCGGCAGACCGCCTCGGCAGGAAAGTCGCCTTTGTCGCAAGCGGCGACTGCAGCCACCGGCTCACACGCGATGCGCCGGCCGGCTACTCCCCGCGAGGCGCCGAGTTCGACGCCGAGCTCGTTCGCATCCTTTCGGCCGGCCGGTTCCGTGAGCTCGAGTCCCTCGAACCGGGACTCATCGAGGCGGCAGGGGAGTGCGGACTCCGCTCGTTCATCGCGCTCGGCGGATTCCTCGAGGGAAGCGAGGTCCACACTCGTGTGCTTGCGTACGAGGGGCCATGGGGGGTCGGCTACCTCACCGCGATCGCCGCAACTCCCGAGTTGCTCGCGAGCCTCGCCACGCCCGACGTAGGCCGCAAGGGCGGTATGCCCGGGGCCGAGGAGTCCGAGCCGGTCTCTCTCGCGCGCCGCACCATCGAGGTGTACGTCCGTGAGCGCCGCGTCATCGCCGCGCCTGCCGCCGAAGGGCTGCTGGCATCGCGGCACGGCGCATTCGTGAGCCTTCACCGCGGCGGCATGCTCCGTGGCTGCATCGGCACGGTGGCCCCAACGCAGCCGACGCTCGCCGGGGAGATCCTCCACAACGCCATCCAGGCGGCCACGGCCGATCCCCGCTTCCCACCGCTCGAGGCAGACGAGCTCGCCGACCTCGAGATCTCGGTCGACGTCCTTCAGCCCGCCGAACCCGCCACGATCGAGGAACTCGATCCTCGCGTCTCGGGCGTGATCGTCACGGCCGACTGGCGACGCGGCCTGCTGCTTCCGGACCTCGACGGCGTGGATACGGCCGAGGACCAGATCGCGATCGCCTGCCAGAAGGCCGGCATCGGCCCTCACGAGAACATCCACCTCGAACGGTTCCGCGTCGACCGCTACCATTAGCGGGTGATCACTCCGCACCCCATCGCGATCGTCGGTCCCACGGGCGTCGGCAAGAGCGCCATCGCCGAGGTTGTCGCGCTGCGCCTCGGCGGCGAGGTCGTGAACGCGGACTCCATGCAGGTGTACCGCCGCATGGACATCGGCACGGCCAAGACGCCGCCCGCCGAACGCCGGGTGCCCCATCACTGCCTCGACCTCGTCGATCCCGGCGAGCTGTACTCGGCGGCGCGCTACCAGCGTGACGCGCGCGCCTCGATCGAAGAGATCCTCGCCCGCGGGGCGGTTCCGGTGGTCGTCGGCGGCACGGGGCTTTACGTGCGCGCAGCCTTGGACGAGTTCGAGTTCCCGTCCGGCGAACTCGGGAGTGACACCCGACGCGCTCTCGAAGAGCGTGCGCAGCTGCTCGGGGCCGCGGCGCTTCACGCGGAGCTTGCACGGCTCGATCCGCCCTCGGCAGCGCTCATCCATCCCAACAACGTGCGACGCACGGTACGCGCGCTCGAGATGCTCGCCGAGGGTCGTTCGTACGCGGACCAGGCATCCGGTTTCGCCGCACGCACGGGCCACTATCCGGAAGCGCGGTTCTTCGGCCTCACGATGGACCGCCCGACGCTCTACGAACGGATCGACGCGCGGGTCGACGCGATGATCGCGGCGGGTCTGCAGGCCGAGGTCGATTCCCTGCTCGCAGAGGGCTATCGCGCCGCGCTCACGGCCGCACAGGCGATCGGCTACAAGGAGCTCGTGCCGGTTGCCGAGGGCCAGATGCCGCTCGCAGAGGCGATCGCACAGATCAAGCGGGCGTCGAGGCGGTACGCGAAGCGTCAGCTCACTTGGTTCCGCGCGGATTCGCGAATCGAATGGCTTGACGTCACCGGACTGTCGCCTGACGCCGCCGGTACCGTGCTGCTCGACCTGCTAGAATCGGCCAAACGCTAGCGGCGAGGAGGACCCACCCGTGCAGCTCGAATTCGTCAAGATGAACGGGCTCGGCAACGACTTCATCATGATCGAGGATCTGGACGGCACGCTCGACATGTCCGCCGAGGCAGTCGCCTGGTTCTGCGACCGTCACTTCGGCATCGGCGCCGACGGCCTCATCCTCGTGCGACGCGCGGTCAGCCCCGACGCCGATTTCGCGATGCACTACTTCAACGCCGACGGCTCGCTCGCACAGATGTGCGGCAACGGGGCTCGTTGCTTCGCCAAGTACGTCGTGGACCACGGCCTCGTCGCCTCGGAGGCCTCATCGCTCGTGATCGAAACGCTCGGCGGGCTGCGTCCGGTGAACTTCAGCCGTGCCGAAGACGGCACGATGGATTTGGCGACGGTGGACATGGGCGTCCCCAAGCTCGCGCCCGCGGACATCCCCACGCTCCTGGAGGGCGTACAGGTCTACGAGTGCCCGATCGAGACGCCTGCGGGAGTACTGAATGTCACTGCTGTGAACATGGGCAATCCGCACGTGGTCACCTGGGTCGACGATGTGGAGACCGCTCCGGTCGAGTCTATCGGCCCCTTCCTCGCCCAGCACGAGCTCTTCCCAGAAGGCACGAACGTCGAGTTCGCGCAGTTCGTGAGCGAGTCCACCATCAGGGTGCGGGTCTGGGAGCGGGGGGTGGGGGAGACGCTGGCCTGCGGCACGGGTGCGTGCGCGGTGACCGTGGCCGGCACGCTGTCATGCCGGATCGGCCGGGACGCGACGATCGAACTGCCCGGCGGAGACCTCACCATCCGCTGGCACGAGAACGAACACGTCTACATGACCGGCTCGGCGGCCGTGTCGTTCACCGGCTCGATCGAACTCCCCGAAGACGACGCCTAGGGCCACCACACCCGTGAAGCCGCTGCGCGCTCTGCTACCATGTCCAGAAACCATCGCACCAGACGAAAGGGATGACGTACGTTGAGGATCGCAGACCGCATGGCCAACCTGCCGCCCTACCTGTTCGCCGAGATCGACCGCAAGAAGGCCATCAAGGTCGCCGAAGGCGTGGACGTCATCTCACTCGGCATCGGGGATCCCGACATGCCGACCCCGCAGCGCATCGTTGACGCGATGGCCACAGCGATCACCGTCCCCAGGAACCACCAGTACCCCGCGTATGCCGGCTCCAAGCCGTACCGCGAGGCCTGCGCCGAGTGGATGAACCGCCGCTTCGGCGTCGAACTGAACCCCGATACGGAGGTCCTCGCGCTCATCGGGTCCAAAGAAGGCATCGCGCATCTCTTCCCAGCCTTCATCAACGTGGGCGACTACACCCTCGTGCCCGGCGTGGGCTACCCGGTCTACTCGACCGGCGGCGTGCTCATCGGCGGCGAGACCCACTACATGCCGATGAACGACGGGAACGACTGGCTGGCCGACTTCGAATCCACGCCGGCCGACGTGCTCGCCAAGGCCAGGATGATGTTCATCAGCTACCCCAACAACCCTGCGGCCGTCGCGGCCCCGGTCGAGTACTTCGACCGTGCGATCGCGTTCGCCAAGCAGCACGACCTACTGCTCGTACACGACAACGCGTACTCCGAGATCGGCTTCGACGGCTACCTGCCGCCGAGCCTGCTCGAGCGCCCGGGCGCGCGCGACGTGGCCATCGAGCTCTTCAGCTGCTCCAAGGCGTACAACATGACCGGCTGGCGTGTTGCGTTCGCGTGCGGAAACGCCGAGGCCATCAAGGCGCTCGGGACCGTGAAGAGCAACATCGACTCCGGCATCTTCACCGCCGTGCAGGACGCGGCCATCGAGGCCATGCTCGGCGCGCAGGACGATGTCGCGAACATGCGTGAGGTCTATCAGCGTCGCCGCGACGTGGTCCTCGCCGCGCTTCCCGAGATAGGCCTGAGCGCCCGGGTATCTGCCGGCACGATCTACGTGTGGGCGCGCATTCCGGAGGGCTACACCTCGGCCGAGTACGCCAGCCTCGTGCTCGACAAGGCGGGCGTCATCGTGCCGCACGGCAGCGCCTACGGTCCTGATGGCGAAGGCTACATCCGCATCTCGCTCGCCACGCCCGACCACCGTCTGGCCGAAGCGCTCGAGCGCATGAAGACCGCCCTCTAAGGAGTACCTGCAAAGCATGTCCCGCGATACCTACGAGGTCATCAACGATGCCGGCGAGCGTGCCGTCCTCGTCGGCATCGACCGTTCCCGCTCCGACGGCTGGACGCTCGAGGACGACCTCGCGGAACTCGGACGGCTGGCCGATACCGCCGGAGCGACGGTCGTTGGCACCATCACCCAGCGCATGGACCGGCCGAATCCGCGCACGTTCATCGGGGCCGGCAAGGCCGAGGAGGTCGACTCGGTCGCTCAGGCCGAGCGTGCTACCGTCATCATCTTCGATGACGACCTGACGCCGAGCCAGCAGGCGAACCTCGAGGGGCTGCTCCCGCAGGTGCGCGTGATCGACCGCACGCAGCTCATACTCGACATCTTCGCGCTTCACGCGATCAGCCATGAGGGTAAACTGCAGGTCGAGCTTGCGAGACTCGAGTACCTTCTGCCACGACTGCGCGGGATGTGGGGCCACCTCGAGGCCGAACGCCTCGGAGGCGGCAAGGGAGCGCGCTTCGGTGCCGGTGAGTCCCAGCTCGAGAGCGACCGGCGTCTTACGCGCAAGCGCATCTCCGAGCTCAAGCGCGAACTCAAGACCGTCGCTCGCGCCCGCGACATCCAGCGCACCTCACGGGCACGGTCCGGGGTCTTCCGTATCGCGCTGGTGGGCTACACGAACGCAGGGAAGTCGACACTACTGAACGCCCTCACCGACGCCGGCGTTCTCGTGCAAGACCAGCTCTTCGCCACCCTCGACGCTACCACACGGAAGCTGAGCCTCCCGGACGGCCGCGAAGTGACCCTCACCGACACCGTCGGGTTCATCAACAAGTTGCCGCACGGTCTCGTGGAAGCGTTCAAGTCCACGCTCGACGAGGTTCGCGAGGCCGACCTGCTGCTGCACGTCGTGGATGCCTCGCACCCGAACGCATTGGCGCAGATCGAGGCCGTCCGAGTGGTTCTTGAGGAGCTGGGCACCTCGGCCAAGCCGCAGCTGGTCGCCTACAACAAGGCCGACATGCTCACGCCCTCCGAGCAGGAGCACCTCGCCTCGCTGCCTGGAGCGGTCGTGATCGCTGCGGCCACGGGCGAGGGTCTCGATGCGCTGCTTCAGCGGATGTCCGTGCTCGCCGCACAAGGGGGCCAGCACCTCAGAGTGCTCGTACCCTACGATCGGGGCGATCTCGTGCGTCTCGCACACGACGCGGCGCACATACTCTCGGAGGAGCACACTGCCGAGGGAACGCTGCTCGCACTCGTAGCACCTGCGGAGATCGCGTCGCACTTCGACGCATTCGCCACGGACCGGGAGAGCGGCTAGATCCTTCGGAAGAGCGCGACGACCTTGCCGAGGATCGCGAAGTCGACGTGCTCGTCCGCGAAGATGGGGTCCATGCTGCGATTCTCCGGCTGAAGACGGACGCGATCTCCCTCACGGAAGAAGCGCTTGACCGTGGCCCCTTCATCGAGCATGGCCACGACGATGTCGCCGTTGGTGGCGGTCTGCTGCTGGCGCACCACCACGAAGTCGCCGTCCAGAATGCCGGCTTCGATCATGCTCTCGCCTTTGACGCGCAGGATGAACGTCTCCTCGCCGGCGAATGAGGCGGGGAGGGGGAGGGTGGCTTCGATGTTCTCCGCCGCGAGGATCGGGGAGCCCGCAGCCACCTGTCCTACGAGCGGAACGGCCTGGACACGCTCGTAGTCGATACCTCGCTCGGTGTCGCGGTAATCCAGGACCTCGAGCGCGCGCGGCTTCGAGGGGTCGCGCCTGATCAGCCCCTTTGCCTCCAGCGCTGCCAGGTGCGAGTGAACGGTGGACGAGGAGGACAGCCCGACCGCCTGACCGATCTCCCGGACCGACGGCGGAAACCCGCGTCGGTGGATCTCGGCACGGATGAAGTCCAGTATCTCGCGCTGCCGCGCGGTGAGCTCGCGCTTGTATGCCATGGAGACCCCCTGCGCTGAAGGACGGGTTCTGCGCATCAGTGTACGTCACGGGGTTCTGTGGTGCAAACACATGTTCGTATTTGCTCTTGCGCAGCGAACAGGTGTTCGGTATCGTAGAGAGCGAACGTATGTTCGGCCGTACGGAGAACGCGTGTCAGACCCGGCGGTTAGGGTGTCGCTGTAGCCGCACGAATGGGAGGTACGGGTCATGCAGCACATCATCGGCATCACATCCGCGCACGGAGTACCGGTCACTGCACCGACTGTCGGCGAGCGTTCGCGGCGCGCGCGGCGCGCCCTTCGCAGTTCGCGGCTGACGCTTGAGCGCAGAAGCGCCCTTGCCACTGCCGCCGTCGTCGCACTGGTGATCGCATCTGTGTCAGTCGCTGCACTGGCGATGCTGGCCGATCCGCAGCCTCCCGCTCCGACAGGCTGGACCAGCGTCTCCATTGAGCCGAACGCGTCGTTGTGGACCCTCGCATCCGCGCATCCGGTGGAGGGACTCTCCACCCCAGAGACCGTACAGCTCATCGCGCAGGAGAACGGGCTTGCCACCGGCATGCTGCAGGTGGGGGATACCCTGCTCGTTCCGGCTACGTCCTCGTGCGCCACGGCGCTCGCACAGCGCTAGCGGATTCCCGCAGCTCAGAACCACCTCGCCGACAAGTCGACCCCGGCGGCCCCTGGTGTTGTCGCCCCATATCTTGTGTGCTAGGCTTTCGCCAGTCCTAGATATGGGGGATACGCCGATGAAGTGCCCGTTTTGCGGTCACAGCGAGACCAAGGTCGTCGATTCCCGCGATTCTGACGCTCAGGACGCCATCCGCCGACGTCGGGAATGCCTTGAATGCGCGAAGCGCTTCACGACGTATGAGCGACGCGAAGATATGCCGCTCATGGTCCTCAAGAAGGACGGCTCCACCGAAGCGTTCGATCGCGGCAAGCTCCTCCGCGGCCTGGCGGTGGCCACGGCAAAGCGCCCCGTGACGCCCACTATCCTTGAAGCCCTGATCGACGACATCGAGTCCGAGCTGCACAACGCGATGCAGTACGAGATCCCTGCAAAGCAGCTCGGCGATATGGTCCTCGTCCGGCTGCTCGAGCTCGACAAGGTCGCGTACATCCGGTTCGCGTCCGTTTACAAGGAGTTCGCGGACCTGGACGGCTTCACATCAGAACTCAAGAAGCTCGGATAACCGCTCGCACACGCAGCTGACGAAGGGACAACGGGACTCCGGCCATGGAAGTGAAGCTCTTCGTACGCGATGACTGTCCCGAGTGCCCCGCAGCACGCGCAGCCTGTGAGGGGATCTCCAATCTCTCGATCTATGACGTGAGCGACGTCAGCGGCATCACGGAGGCGTCGCTCCTCGGCGTCACCGGCGTGCCGTCTATCGTTGTCGTTGACTCCTCGGGTCGAGAGGTCGCGGCGTGGCGCGGCACCACTCCTGATCCTTCCGATCTGCGCGCGGTACTGGCGAACTGACCCCATGTCACCCGTCACGATCGCCATCAAGCGCCTCGACCCCGATCTTCCACTGCCCACGTACGCTCATCAGGGCGATGCCGGGCTCGATCTCTACGCGGCTGAAGACCGTTCGCTCGCGCCTCTGGAGCGCGCACTCATCCCGACCGGGATCGCGATCGCGATACCCGAGGGTCACGCCGGCTTCGTTCAGCCCCGCAGTGGACTCGCTCTCAAGCGCGGTCTGTCCCTCGTCAACACGCCCGGCCTGATCGATTCGCACTACCGCGGAGAGATCAAGGTCATCGCGATCAACCTCGACCCCACCGAGCCGCTTACGATCTCGCGGGGGGAGAAGATCGCACAACTCGTCATCCAGCGCGTCGAGCAGGCCACCCTCGTTGAGGTCGACGATCTCAACGAGACGGCTCGCGGAGACCAGGGATTCGGGAGCACGGGTGTCTGACCCCGTTCGCAGCTCCCGCGGTCGCACCGCAGCCTGTCAGGGCCTTCGCGCTCAGATCACCGTATTCGCCACAGCCTGCGGGAGGGGGGATCGCCACTGCCGGCATGACGCCTGATCGTGTGAGCGCTGCGTCCCGAAGGACCCGCTCGCCAAACCCGCCCCGATGCCCGTCCGGAGGGATCGGCCTCGGGTGGGAACCCACAAAGACTGCGAATGAGAAAGGCTGATGCTGTGGAGAAGTTCTTCAAGTTCAGTGAACGCGGCACCTCGTTCAAGACCGAGCTGATCGCGGGAATCACGACCTTCATGACCATGGCGTACATCATCTTCGTAAACCCGGGCATCCTCTCGGCGGCATTCGGCGAGACCGGTGCCGACTGGATCCCCGCTCTCGCTACCGCCACCGCCCTTGGTGCGGCCCTCATGTGCATCGCGATGGGCCTGATCGCGAACAGGCCGCTCGCGCTCGCGTCGGGCATGGGCCTCAACGCCGTTGTCGCGTTCAGCATCATCCTCGGCGCCGGCGTTCCGTGGCAGGTGGGTATGTCGGTCGTCTTCGTCGAAGGCATCGTCATCCTCCTGCTGGTGCTCACCGGGCTGCGCGAGGCCATCATGAACGCCATCCCGATCAACCTGAAGCGCGCGATCGGCGTGGGCATCGGCCTGTTCATCACCTTCATCGGCCTGGTCGACGGCGGCATCGTCACTGCCAACCCGGCCACGCTCGTCCAGCTCGGCGACTTCAGCAAGCCTGCGGTCTGGGTCACCCTGATCGGCCTGGTCGCGATCTTTGCGTTCATGGCACTCAAGGTGAAGGGCGACATCCTGTGGGGCATCCTTGTTGCAGCCGTGGCCGCCCTCATCTTCAAGGTCACGAGCCTTCCCACCGCAATCGTCGCGACGCCCGACTTCGCTACCTTCTTTGCGCCGTTCCAGACGCCTGAGGGGACCGACTCGATCGCGTTGCTGCAGGTCTTCACCCCCACGCTGCTGCTGTTCGTGTTCGCCGTCATGCTGACGGACTTCTTCGACACGATGGGCACGGTGCTCTCCGTGGGCGAGCAGGCCGGCTTCGTCGGCAAAGACGGCAAGGTCCCCGGCATCCGCAACATCCTCGCGGTCGACTCTGCCGCTGCGGCAGTCGGCGGCCTCTTCGGTGCCAGCTCGATCACGACCTACATCGAGTCTGCTGCTGGCGTGGCCGAAGGCGGACGCACAGGCCTCACATCGGTCGTCACGGGCGTCTTGTTCGCGCTGACGGTGTTCTTCACACCGCTCATCGCCATGGTCGGCGGATCGACCTCCATAACCGCTGGGGCGCTCATCGTGGTCGGCTTCCTCATGATGACCAATATCAAGGAGATTCCGTGGACCGACTTTGAGAACGCGTTCCCGGCGTTCCTGGTGATCGTCGGCATCCCGCTCACGTACAACATCAGCTACGGCATCGGCCTTGGCTTCATCAGCTACGTACTCATCAAGCTCCTCAACCGCAAGGCGGGCGAGATCCACTGGCTGATGTACGTCGTGAGCGTGGCCTTCGTCGTTGCCTTCATCCTGCCCAGCATCCAGGCTGCGATCGGATAGGTGGCTGACGTGGCTGAACGCAAAGTGATACAGACTGACGAGAAGCTGCCTATCATTCAGGCGATCCCGCTTGCGCTGCAGCATCTGATGGCCATGTTCGGTGCCACCGTGCTCGTTCCGCTCCTCACGGGGCTCGACCCGTCGCTCGCAATCATGACCTCCGGCGCGGGCACGATCCTGTACCTGATACTCACCAAGAACAAGATTCCGAGCTACCTCGGCTCGTCCTTCGCATTCATCGGGCCGATTGCCGCGGTAGCGGCCACCAAGGGCATTCCTGCTGCTCTCGGCGGTCTGGTGGTCGGCGGCCTGCTCTACGTCGTCGTTGCCCTCATCATCAAGGGATTCGGCACGGGTTGGATCAACAAGGTCCTGCCGCCGGCCCTCGTGGGCGCGGTCGTGATCGTCATCGGTCTCGGGTTGGCCGGTGTGGCGGTCGGCATGGCCACCAAGGGAGCAGGAGACACCTTCGCAATCGAGAACCTGATCATCGCTCTCATCACCCTGGGGGCAGCCATAGCCTTCTCGAGCTACTTCAAGGGCTTCCTCTCCACGATACCGGTGCTCCTGGGCATCATCGTCGGCTACGTAGCGGCGATTCCCATGGGTATGGTCGACTTCCAGCCGGTGCTCGACGCCGCCTGGGTCGGCCTCCCCACACTCGTCTTCCCGGAATGGGACCTGGGAGCGATCCTCATCATCGCACCGGTGGCGCTCGTGGTGATAATCGAGCACATCGGCCACCTGCTCGTGGTGAACGAGATCGTCGGAAAGGACTTCACCCCGCTGCTGCCCGAGTCGCTCGCCGGCGACGGGCTGGCCACCGCGCTTTCCGCGATGGTTGGCGGCTCCCCGTCGACCACATACGCGGAGAACATCGGCGTCATGGCCGTCACGAAGGTCTATGCGACGCAGATCTTCTGGTACGCAGGCGCGTTCGCGTTCGTGATCGGTGGCTTCGTACCGAAGCTCAAGTTCCTCATCCAGTCGATCCCGACGCCGGTCATGGGAGGCATCTCGCTTCTCCTGTTCGGCCTGATCGCGAGCTCCGGCCTGCGGATGCTCGTGGAGAGCGGTATCGACTACGGTCACAGCCGCAACCTGATTCTTTCGAGTGTCGTACTCGTCGTGGGCATCGGGATGGAGACCACCGGCACAACGATCCCGCTCGGCGACTATGTGCTCCCAGGCATGGCGACCGCGACGTTCCTCGGCATCCTGCTCAACCTGATTCTGCCACGGGAGTCGAAGGGCTTAGCTCTCGATTCACCGGACTTCTCAGCCGAACTGGCCGAGGAAGCCGCAGAAGCGTAGGGGAGACCCATTCATACGTCGCACCCAGGCGTATGCGGGACCTGACGGCCCCGGACTGCGAACACCGCGGCCCGGGGCCGCTTCAGCTCCCGGCGCTGAGCATCGGCAAGCGCCGAAGGAGAGCATACCGACCACCCATCTATCTTATGGTAACTGTACTGGAATGTGCAATGAGTGGTGCGGCTGGCTCGGCCTTGATCCCGGCCCGTCCCTAGGACTTCTCTCCGATACCGCCGGCCGTCGCTTCATCGCAGGCTGCACCCCGGACACCCGCGAGAAGGTGCCGCAGGTGTCATACCAGGGCACCTGGGCTTCACCGGGCAACGTGGCAGGTAGCACAGCCACGCGCAGGACATTCAGTGCGAGTATCAAGGCTCGAACCCGGGGCCGAGCCTTACACGCAGTTGGACACGCCGCAGTGATCGGACGCAGAGCGTCGGGCGACACTCAGAGCGCCGTGTGCAGGCCACAGGACGTCATGCGGCCGTTGATACGTCCACAACGCAGGGTTGAGGTCAGACGTTGAGTTCGGCTGATACCGGGCACAACCCGCACCACACGATCTCTCCGTGGTCGACTACTACGCCCGATAATGTATCTTATGGTAATTGTAGAGTACGCATACCAGGAAGACGCGAATGCGGGGCGTTGAAAGGTCTTCCCTGGTGCTCCATGCCTGTTGCGGAGGCGGGGCAAACCCGATGCACCGCGCCGGGGCAACGAGCGTACGTGCGGTGTGATGCGGAGAGATCAGACCCAGCCTTCAGGGAAGTAAGCGCCCTCAAACTCGGACTTGGTCATCTCCTCGAGCTCCCCCTCCCGATCCTCGAGCCACACGCGTGCCTCGGCGGGGTCGTCGAAGGTCTTGAGCGGGAAGGCGATCTCGTCATCGTCGAGCAGTACCGCTTCAACCGTGTGTGCCCGGTCGTCCACGATGTCGGCGTTTGGTGGTCTGCGGTAGAGGATGTCCTCTCGCCACTCGAAGTCGACTGCGTCAGTCGTGTCGACCGTCATCACCCGCAGCCGGTAGAAGTCCGATGCCGCCCCGATGGCCCTGCTCACGTGCATACTCCTCTACGGCTGAATGAGTTCCGTGTAGCGTCCGCCGGCGGCCACCCAACCCTCGATGCCCTCCGCGTCACGAACGCGGTACCATCCGATGCCTTCTTCGATGAACGCGAGCTGCTGATCCGCCGAAAGCACCTTCACGACTGCTGCAGTCGTGGACGGCTCCGCCCTGAGGTTGAGACCATCACTGAGAACCTGCACGTACGGCTCGCCCGCGAGCACCACGCCTGGTGTCTGGGTGGCCTCGACCGTCGCCGTCGACTCATTCGAATCCGCCGCAGTGCGATAGTCGGTCACGAACGACCACAGCACGAGAAGCACGATCAGGAGCCCGACCCAGGGCACGACCACCCGCACGATACGTATCCCGGTCCTCGCGAAAGATGAGCGGTCGTCGTATGGCATGGCACTCCCCTCGTCCCCCGTTAGATGTACAGGCCCCCACCGTACACGGATGAATCAGTCAGTTCGTACGCGGTCGATGCCGCCGCGATGTGGCCGTCGGCCTCAAGAAGCGCTACGCGCGCGGGTTCCAGATCAAGTTCAATGAGCGCGTCGAGTACCGGTTCGCCCTCTCCGTCCCCTACCCTGCCGGCCTGCTCGGCAAGCGATGACGCCGCAGCACCCAGGCTGTCAGCGAGCGGCCAAAGCTTCTTCGGGAGCGCGAGGTCCGCGAGTTCCGCGGCCTCGATCCTCATGCGCTCGGCGATCTCACGGACCGCCCGACGCTCCTCGGACGCGGCGTCTGCGAATGCGAGCAGGTCATCCACCGTGCCACCCGCGAGCGCGCGAACCTCACCGTCAGCGGTCTTGAGGGCCGCGCCCACGGCTTCGCGTCGGCCAAGCAGGCCGACCAGATATCGACGCACCTGGCGCCGCCAGGCCATACGCGCGAACACGATGGTAGCGACCGTGAGAACGGCCGCGGTGCCCGCGATGATCGCGTAGGGAGTCCATCCGTCCAGCACGCCGTCTCCTACCTTCGTGCGGAACCCGCTACTGGAACTGCCGCCGATCGATGACACGGCGGGCCTTGCCTGCCGTCCGCTCTATAGTACCAGGCTCGACCAGCGTTACCTTAGCGTGCAAACCTACAGCCGAGGCGATCTGGTCGCTCACCGTCCGCGTGAAGACGATCATGTCCTTCATCACGTCGGAAAACATCTCCTCGGCGACCTCGATCTGGATCTCCAACTGGTCGAGCGCGCCTGCACGGTCAACGATGATGACATAGTGTGGCTCCACGCCCTCGACCTTCAGCAGAACGTCTTCGATCTGGCTCGGGAACACGTTCACACCGCGGATGATGAGCATGTCGTCCGTGCGCTTACGCACCTTTTTCATGCGGGCGTTCGTGCGACCACACTCGCATGGCGTGCGGTCGATGACGGTGAGATCGTGCGTGCGGAAGCGGAGCACCGGGAACGCCTCTTTGGTGAGGGAGGTGATGATGAGCTCCCCCTCCTCCCCCTCCGCGCGCGGCTCCCCGGTCACCGGATCCACTACCTCGAACAGGAAGTGGTCCTCGGCCATATGCAGCCCACACTGATGCTCGCACTCACCCGAGACGCCGGGACCCATCACCTCGGAGAGGCCGTAGTTGTCGGTGGCAAGGATTCCCAAACGCCGCTCGATCTCGTCGCGCATCCCCTCACCGGAGGGCTCGCCGCCGAACAGGCCGACGCGGAGCGGCAGCGCGTGCATATCGATACCCATCTTCTCGGCCACCTCGGCGATGTAGAGCGCATAGCTCGGCGTGCAGACGATCACGGTCGTACCGAAGTCCTGCATCATCATCAGGTGCCGCTCGGTGTTGCCCGACCCTGCCGGAAACACGGTCGCACCCACGCGTTCCATGCCGTAGTGCATGCCCCAGCCGCCGGTGAACATACCGTAGAGGAAGGCCATCTGCACTCGGTCGCGCTCGGTCACGCCTGCCGCCGAGGCGATACGCGCTGTGAGCTCCGACCAGGTGTTGAGATCGCCCTTGGTGTACCCCACCACGATCGGCTTGCCGGTGGTGCCGGACGATGAGTGGATTCGAACCACCTGCTCGAGCGGCACCGCGAACATCCCGAAGGGGTATGTGTCGCGAAGCGCCGTCTTGTCCGTCATCGGGAGGTGCCGCAGGTCCGCAAGCGACTTGATGTCGCGCGGCTTCACACCTAAGGCGTCGAGCTGCTCCCGGTAGTACGGCACGCGCTCGTAGACCCAGGCTACCGTCGACTGCAACCGTCGCAGCTGGAGTGCCTCGAGATCGGGCCGGCTCATGGTCTCGTATTCCGGGTTCCAGATGGGCATGAGGGTCTCTCTCCTACTCCTTGTTGTGCCACGCGCCGAGGTAGATCAGGCGCACATCATCGTTGCCGAGCAGTTCGGCGGACGGTCCCTCCAGAACGACAGAACCCGTACGCATAACGTATCCGCGCTCGGCATACCTGAGCGCGAGCTTTGCATCCTGCTCCACGAGCACCATCGTGAGCCCGGACTCCCGGAGGCGGTCGAGTACCGAGAAAATCTCGGCGATGACCTTCGGCGCCAAACCGAGCGACGGTTCGTCGAGCAATAGGACCGACGGATCGGACATCAGCCCCCTGCCGATCGCCAGCATCTGCTGCTCGCCGCCAGAGAGCGTGCCTGCCGGCTGCCTGAGGCGGTCGGCGAGTACCGGGAACAGCTCGAAGACGCGCTCGCGGTCAGCCTGGAGTGCGCGCTTCGCCTCGCGGCCGGTCCGCAGATACGCCCCGAGGGCGAGGTTCTCCTCCACCGTCATCGACGCGAAGAGCATGCGCCCCTCCGGGACGAGTACGATTCCGCGTCCTACGCGACGATGCACGGGAACTGTCGTCATGTCGGCGCCCTCGAGCATCACGCGTCCGGCACGGGCCGGTAGCACGCCCGCGATGACCTTGAGGAGCGTCGACTTGCCCGCGCCGTTCGCACCCACGAGCGTGACGATCTCTCCCCTCCCCGCCCGAAGCGAGACCCCGTGCAGCACGGGAATACGCCCGTAACCGGCGATGACGCCCTCGACATCAAGCATCGGCGGCCTCCTCACCGAGGTACGCCTCGATCACGACAGGGTCCTTCTGGATGAGCCGCGGGGGTCCTTCGGCGATCTTTCTGCCCTCATTGAGAACGACGATCTCATCGCTCACATCCATGACGAGGCCCATGTCGTGCTCAACGACCACCAGCGTCACACCGGTGTCGCGGATCCGCCTGAGCGTGTCGGCAAGCTCGGCCGTCTCCGCGCTGTTCAGGCCTGCCGCAGGTTCGTCGAGCAGCATCAGCCGCGGCTGCGCGCCGAGACCGCGCGCGATCTCGAGCAGCCGCCGCTGGCCGTGCGGGAGATCGCCGGCCTTCACGTCGGCGATGCCGTCGAGCCCCACCAGCCGCAGCAACCGGTGCGCCTCTTCGCGCGCAAGACGTTCTTCTGTGCGCACCTTCGGCAACACGATCGAAGCCGCCAGGAAGCCGGTGCGCATACGCACGTGCATGCCCACGAGCACGTTGTCGAGGACCGTCATCTCGTCGAACAGCATCGTGTTCTGAAACGTACGCACCACGCCGAGCTTCACGATGCGATGAGGTCGCAAGCCCGTGAGCTTGGTGCCCTCGAACATGACGGTGCCCGCGTCAGGCTTCTCGAAGCCCGTGAGCAGGTTGAATGCGGTGCTCTTGCCGGCGCCGTTGGGTCCGATCACGGCGTGGATGGTGCCCTCGAACACCTCGAAGGAGACCTGGTCGACTGCGGTGAGGCCGCCGAAACGCTTGGTGATGCCGTGCACCGACAGCATGCTCATGCGGCATCACCGGCCTTGGCGACCGCCGGAGCATTGCGTCCGCGGATCCTGGAAACGACCGACCGCACCCATCCGGCCAGCCCACGTGGCATGAACAGCATCACAAGGATGAGGACGATGCCGTGGATATCGCTCTCCCAGTCCTGCAGCCACTCGACCACGCCGCGAGGCAGCCCGGGGACGATGGCGTCCACATACGGCAGCAGCGTGAGCAGAACGGTTCCCGCGATCGCCCCGCCGAGCGACCCTGCCCCTCCGAGCGCAACCATCGTCACCAGCACGACCGAGTAGTGCAGGGTGAAGGTAGAGGGTGACACGAAACCCACGTAGTGGGCGTAGAGCACGCCTGCCAGCCCGCCGAGGGCCGCGGAAAGCACGAAGATCTGCACCTTCACGCGCACCGTGTCGATGCCGCAGGCCTGGGCACCCATCTCCGAGCCGTGGATCGCGCGCAGCGCGCGTCCGGGCCGGTGGCGGACGATGTTGGCCGCAAGCACCAACACCGCACAGGCCACACCCCAAACGAGCAGGTACTTCGCGGCAGGTGTGTCCGCCACGAGCGGTCCGATGCCCGCCGGGGGGATGCCTCGAAGCCCGTTCGAACCGCCGGTGACAGCCTCGGTCTCGGTGAAGAAGAACAGCATGATCTCCCCGAAGCCCAGCGTGGCCATGGCGAGATAGTGGCCTTTGAGACGGAGACTCGGCAGCGCGAGCAACAGCCCACCGAGCGCTGCGCAACCAACTCCTCCGATGAGCGCGAGGATCCACGGGGCTCCGGCCTTCGCGAGGTAGGCCGACGTGTACGCCCCCAGACCGTAGAATGCGGCATGGCCGAGCGAGATCTGACCGGCGTACCCGAACAACAACGACAGACCGGTCACCATGATGAGATTGATCCCGACGTACGTGAGGATGCGCAGAAGGTACTTGTCGCTGACCGCGAGCGGCACCAGCAGTACGAGCAGAACGCCCGCCACGATCATCACGCTTCGCAGCGCTGTCTGTCGCTTCACGCCCGCCACGCCTACACCTTGTCCTTGCGTGCACGCTGGAAGAGGCCCTGCGGACGGATGAAGAGCACAGCGAGCAGGAGCGCGAGTGCGACCACGTCTTTCAGCACAGACGAGAACGGGATGACGGCCTGTTCGATCAGACCCAGCAACAGCCCGCCTGCAACCGCAGCGAGCGGACTGCCCAACCCGCCCAGGATCGCGGCAGCAAAACCCTTCACCGCCAGGCCCGTCCCTATGTCGAACCTGGTCGACGTGAGCGGCGTAACGGCCACGCCCGCGAGCGCGCCAAGCGCTGCGGCCAACCCGAAGCTGATCATCACCACGCGCGCGGTATCGATGCCCATCAGTCGAGCGGCTTCACGGTTCTGCATACACGCACGCATCGCCCGTCCCAGACGCGTCTTGCTGTACAGGAACGAGAGTCCTGCGACCGCAGCGAGCATCAGCCCCCAGATCCAGAGCGTCTGGCGTTCGATGGCCGCTCCGGCTACCGCGAGCGACGGCCCTGCCGTGAACTCGGGCAGGGACAACGCATCGCTCCCGAACAGGTGTCGTGCGAGAGACGCAAACACAAGCGAGCCGCCGACGGTGATGATGATGAGCGCCATCGGCTCGGCATCCTTGCGTGGTCGGATCGCCGTGAACTCGAAGAGCATGCCGATAGCGGCGACCAGCAGCACCGCAAGGGGCACCGCAAGCACCATCGGCAGGCCGAGCCGATCGAAGCCCAAGACACCGAGCATCCCGCCCAGCATGTAGAACTCGCCCTGGGCGAAGTTGATCACGTTCGTCGCTGCATAGACGATCGTGAAGCCCAGCGCCAGCAGCGCGTAGATGGATCCGTTCTTGAGACCAGCTATCACGAGCTGCAGGAGCTCCGAGCCATCCAACAGCGTTCACACTCCGCCCGGTCGCGGCCTACGTCGCAGGTTACTCCGCAAGCACCCATTCGCCGTTCTCGATGCGGTACATCACGATATCGCTGCCGCTCATGCCGTTATGGTCGGTCGCCGAGAAGGTGAACGTGCCGCCGATTCCCGGAAGCTCCGACGTCCGCTCGATCTCGTCTCTGAGGTCTGTGGGTGTGAAACCCTCATCGAGGCGACGCATGGCCTCCACAACGATGTACAGGCCGTCGTACGCGTGCCCTGCGAAGTGGTCTGGCTTGACGCCGTACTCCTCCGTGTAGCGCTCGACGAACCCGGTCGCGACCTCGTAGGCCTCGCTCCCCTCGCCGTACGTCTCGGGCGCAAGCACCTTGCCGGCGAACGCGATGACGCCCTCGCCCGCGTCACCCGCGCCGTCGATGAACTCCTGCTTGGCGACACCGTGCGCGCACACGAGCGGGAGATCCATGTTCAGCTGCTGCATGTTCTTGGGAACGATGGATGCGGCGGCGACCGATGCCCACATCAGCACCACTTCGGCATCCGCGCCCTTGATCACCGTCAGCTGACCCGTCATGTCGGTGTCCGTCGGCTTGAAGACCTGGTCACTCACGATGGTAAGGCCGTACTCGGCGGCCGTCGCATTCACGAGCTCGCGCCCGTCCTTGCCGAAGCTCGTGTCTTCCGTGATGAGCCCGACCTTCTCATAGCCCTCGTCCTTGAGGTACTCAAGCGCGAGCGGCACGATCAGGTCGGCCGTCCACGGCGTCTGGAAGACGAGCGGGTCGAACTCACGCGTGATGATGCTCCCACTCCCGAGCGCCACCTGCGGCACCTGTGCGATGTTGATCTCATCGCGCATCGCCATAGACTGCCCGGTACCGGTCGAGCCGATGATCGCGAGCACCTCGTCTTGCTCGATCAGCTTCGTGGTTGCCGCGATCGCCTGATCCACATCGCTCGCGTCGTCTTCGATGAGCACCTCGAGCGGATGCCCGTTGATGCCACCGTCGGCGTTGATACGCGCCACTTCCATTTCGATGGCATTCCTCTCGGGCGTGCCGAGGCCCGACTGCGCGCCGGTGAGTGACAGAACCGCGCCGATGACGTAGGGGTCCTTCGTAGCCTCCTCGGTATCGCCGCTTCCGCTCTCTTCTTCGCTACAGCCTGCGGGCAGCATGATGCCGAGCGCCAGGATCACCGCAAGCGCACAAGCCGCCAGTCGCTTCGTCGTGCTCATCTGTCCGTATCCCCCGTCCACCTGGATCCGCCGTCATTGTCTGCGGCGCGGCTGCATCCGACTCACTCGTCCGCAACCGCGCCCGCAGGGTCGTCCGCTATTCGAGCAGCGTCCAAGCTGCCCCGGCTGCCTTGTAGCCGACGAGGTCGTCGGCGGTCATGCCGTTATGGTCCGTCTCCGAGAACGTGAACAGCCCGCCGATGCCGGCGAACTCGCTCGTGTTCTCGATCTCATCGCGCAGGTCAGCCGAGGTGAACCCCTCGTCTAGTCGCTTCATCGCCTCAACGACCAGGTACAGACCGTCGTAGGCGTGTCCCGCGAAGGTGTTCGACGGGGCCTCGCCATACTCCTCGGTGTACCGATCGATGAATCCGGTGGCCGCTTCGTAGCTCGGCGTGCCCTCACCGTACGCTTCGGGCGCGAGCACCTTGCCGGCGAACATGACCGTACCCTCGGCGGCGTCGCCGGCGCTGTCAACGAACTCCTGGCGCGCGATGCCGTGGCTACCCACGAGCGGGACAGCCATGCCAAGCTGCGCCATGTTCTTCGGCACGATCGACGAAGCCGCAACCGACGACCACATGAGCACGACATCCGCGCCCGCGCTCTTGATGACCGTCAGTTGACCGGTCATGTCGGTGTCGGTCGGCTTGAATACCTGGTCGCTCACCACGGTGAGGCCGTATTCGGCTGCGGTCGCGTTCACAAGGTCACGCCCGTCCTTGCCGAAGCCGGTGTCCTCGGTGATGAGGCCCACGCTGGTGAAGCCCTCGTCTTCGAGGTACTGGAGTGTCGTCGCGACCACCAGCGCGTTGGACCACGGGGTCTGGAACACGAGCGGGTCGAACTCCTTGGTGATGACCAGGCTACCCGCCAGAGACACCTGCGGGATCCCGGCGGCATCGATCTGATCGCGCATCGCCATTGTCTGCCCGGTGCCGGTCGAACCGATGATCGCGAGCACCTCGTCTTGCTCGATGAGCTTCGTGGTGGCGGCGATCGCCTGGTCCACGTTGCTCGCATCGTCCTCGATGATCACCTCGAGCGGATGACCGTTGATGCCACCCTCGGCGTTGATGCGCGCGACTTCCATGTCGATCGCGTTCTTCTCCGGCGCGCCGAGCCCCGACTGAGCGCCGGTGAGCGAGAGGACCGCGCCAACGACGTACGGCTCCTTCTCCTCCTCGGTCGTCTCCTCGGTCGTTTCGTCCTCGCCATCAGTTGTGCACCCCACGAGCGGCATGCACACGAGCGCGATAGCGAGCGCGAGTGCGAGCCATTTCCGTACACCCATCCCCATCACCCCTCCTAGTTGTCGGTCTGTCGCGATGTCCGGTCGCGTTCAGGCCTTCCGTGCGGTCATACCGCCGCGATGTCATCCTGCGAGACCAGCCGCACCGGCCGGTCGGCGAGCAGGGGAAGTGCGCGCGACACGTCAGCCACGTTGATCACCACGAACGTGGAGACGAGAGAGTAGACGTACTCGATGTTGACCCCTGCATCGGCCACGATCTTCAGCACGCTCGCCAGGCCGCCGGGCCTGTCTGGCAGGTCGATGCAGATGACAGGGTTCTCGCGAACCGTGAATCCCGCCTTCTTCAGCGTATCGAGCGCGTCGTCGGGCTTGTCCACCACCAGGCGCAAGATGCCGTAGTCGGCGGTGTCCGAGACCGAGAAGCCCCGTATGTTGATGCCGTTTTCACCGAGCAGGCCGGTGACCTCGCTCACCCGTCCCGCCTCGTTGGCGATGAAGACGGACAGTTGGCGCACGTACGTGTTCTCGGTCATAGCTCGCATACCCCTTCCGCACAGGCGTCCGAACCAAGCTGGAAAGCACGCAGATTGGCTTCCACGGTCTTGGGCGGCACCCGGCCCTCGATGATCCGCTGCCAGGTTTCGATGGCGAACGGAAGGCCATAGGAGGCCGCGCCGAGCAGCACGATGTTCGCCGACCGCGGGCTTCCGGCCTCACACGCAAGCGCCTCGGCATCGAGGAAGATGGCGCCCTCGGCATCGAGCGCCGGCTCCAAACCCTCGGGAGCGGGCAGATCGCCGATAAGCACCGGTAGCGGCGCCACCGTGCGCTTGTTCACGACGAGCCGGCCTCCGGGGCGCAGGTACCTCAGCGTGCGCGCGGCCTCGATGATCTCGAAGGCGATCAGGTGGTCAGCCACGCCCGGGTCGACCACCGGTGAATGCACCACATCGCCGAAGCGAACCACCGTGTCCACCGAGCCGCCACGCTGCGCCATCCCGTGGACCTCGGAGAGCTTGACGTCGTAGCCCTCGGCCACCGCGACCTTGGCCAACACGTCTCCCGCAAGGATGGTCCCCTGTCCGCCGACTCCGGCGAGGACGACCGTGGTCACGCTCACGATGCACCTCCGAGGTCGCACGACGGGCCGACCTGCACGATAGCGTCGAACCTGCAGACCTGAACGCACTGCGCGCAACCCACGCACAGCGACGTATCGATCACCGCTCGGTTGTTCTCGTCTCGCGAGATGGCCGGGCACCCCAAACGCACGCAGACCCCGCACTTGGTGCACGCTTCCTCGTCGACCGCGTACGGCTCCTTGCGATCTTTGGTGATGAGGACGCATGGCGCCTTGGCGATGACCACGCTGAGGTGGTCGGCCGATGTTTCCTCTTTCAGAACCTCGAGCGTTCCGGCGAGATCGTGCGGATCAACGGTACGCACCGACGCCGCACCGAGTGCACGGGCAAGCTGCTCGAGATCGACCGCCGGTGCGGTACCGCCACCGATCGCCACGCCGCTCACGGGGTTGCCCTGGTGACCCGTCATCGCCGTCGTGCGGTTGTCGAGGATGACCACGGTGCCCGTGCTCCCGCTGTACGACATGTGGAGCAGGCCCGTCATGCCCGAATGAGCGAATGTCGAGTCACCGATGACCGCGACCACCGGACCTTCGGCGCCTCCCGCAAGCTCCGTCCCGTGCGCCATGCCGATGCTCGCGCCCATGCAGACGCAGCTGTCCATCGCCTTGAGCGGCGCAAGGGCCGCGAGCGTGTAGCACCCGATGTCACCCGTGACCACGGCCCGCATCTTGCCCAGCGCGTGGAACACCCCACGGTGCGGGCAACCGGGGCACAACAGCGGCGGTCGCGGCGGAAGGTCCGGGATGGCAGCGCGGGTATCGGGCGCCGGGATGCCGAACGCCTGCCCCACCGCTACCGGTGAGAGCTCGCCGATCGCCGGAAGTCCGGTCTCCACGACCTCGACCCCGAGAAGGCGAAGCCTCAGGCTCAAGTACGGCCCCAGCTCCTCGGCAACCGCTACGCGCTCTACCTTCGAGGTGAAGTCGAGGATGAGGTTGTCCGGCAGCGGGTTTGTTATCCCCAGCTTGAGCACCGAAGCTTCGGGAAGGGCCTCGCGAACGTACTCATACGCGATGCCGGAGGTCACGATTCCGAGCACCGGGTCCCGCATCTCCACGCGGTTGAGTCCGGTCTCCTCGGCGATTGCGCTGAGTGCGCTCCAGCGTGCGTCAAGATCCACGCGCCTCATGCGTGCCATGCCGGGCATCATGACGTACTTCTGCAGCTTCTTCTCGTACGGAACCACCGGACGCTCGGTACGCTCGCCGGTCTGCACGAGGGACTTCGCATGTGAGACGCGTGTGGTCATGCGCACGATCACCGGGATGTCGCAGCGCTCTGAGAGGTCGAAGGCCTCCCGAACGAACTCGAGCGCCTCCTGGCTGTCCGAAGGCTCGAGGACCGGGACATGGGCGGCGATCGCAAGGTTCCGGGTGTCCTGCTCGTTTTGCGAGCTGTGCATGCCCGGATCGTCCGCAACGAGGTACACGAGTCCACCGGTGACGCCCGTGTATGCCTGGGTGAACAGCGGGTCAGCGGCGACGTTCAGTCCTACGTGCTTCATGGTAACGAGCGCGCGCACGCCGCCGAACGACGCACCTCCCGCGACCTCGGCGGCCACCTTCTCGTTCGGAGCCCACTCGCACGTGACGCCGTCGTAGCCGACCAGGTTCTCAAGCACCTCGGTCGACGGCGTGCCGGGGTACCCGACTCCGACCGCCACACCGGCCTCCCAGGCGCCCCGCGCGATCGCCTCGTTCCCCGACATCAGCACACGTGCCACAAGCACCTCCGTACGGATACACTGCGACCGAATGGCGAAGTTCGAAGAATCATAGCACAGCGCACATGCATCAACGGGGATGCACGAGCCGACTTATGCCTGGTCAGATGGGTGGGAAGCGCTACAAGCGCGAGGCTCCGACGTAGTCGCCGCGGCTCGAGATCCGCGCCGTCAGCGAATCCACGCGGACGAGCGTCCCCGTGTACGGCGCATGCACGTAGTTGCCGTCGCCGACGTACATGCCCACATGGTGGACACGATCGCCGTCGCCGCCGGTGCCGAAGAACACGAGATCGCCGGGCTTCAGCAGATCGAGCCGGTCACGGGCGATGTGCTGGCCGGTCTGGTACTGCGACTGGCTGGTGCGCGGAAGCGATATGCCGATCTGCCGGTAGCAGTACTGCGTGAGCCCCGAGCAGTCGAAACCGCTCGGCGATGACCCGCCCCAGACGTACGGCACGCCGAGGTACCCGAGCGCCACGGTCACGACCTCGGGGTGTCCCGACCCGAGCGCTGACGGATCGCTTGCCGCGCGATCGCCCGCCGATGACTTCGACCGATTGGCAGCTGCAAGCGCCGCCTGCCTCGCACGCTCGGCGGCCAACAGACGCTGTCGCTCCTCTTCTGCTGCGATGAGCGACCTGACCTCGCCGTTGAGTCCGCTGACGAAACGCTCCTGTGCAACCACGTTGGCCTCGATACTCGCCGCGCGCGCGCTCGCTTCGGATTGGAGGGCCATCTGCTCGGCCTGTCGCTGCTCGAGCGCGAGCGCGGTGGACTCCACGCGCGCCTTGGCCTCCTTGACCCCGACGACCATCTCGGCGTCCGAGCGGTTGATCCGCACTGCGAGGTCGAGCAGGGCCATGAAGTCATCGAAGGTGCGCGCACCTAAGAACACCTCGAGCATGCTTGTTCCGCCCCGCTTGTAGATGCTCGTCGCACGCTCGGACAGCGTCGTACTAGCCTCCGTGAGATCCTGCTTGGCACACTCGAGTTGTTCGGCGGTGACCCGGATATCTTCACGGGTGAAATCGAGCGACTCGGTGATGGCGTTGTACTCCTCGATCTGGACCTCGAGTTCGGCGTTCATCCGCTCGAGTTCGGCCTGCGCGACCGATGCCTCAGCCTGCTTGGCTTCGATCTCCGGTGTGCTGGGCGCGGCGAATGCAGCCGCCGGAACGAGCGATGCGAGGAGTGAGAGCGCGAGAAGAACCGCCGCGCTGCGCGATGCCCTTGCGGTGGCGATCCGCATCCCAACCTCCGTGCTGCGATTGATAGTGTGTCCAGAGGCCGCAACAGTGGCCCGCCCGTGCTTGCCGCTGCCTTCTGAGTGTATCACACCACCCCATTCGCCTTCTGCTACCATTGATTGCCGTGCGTGTGACCGGCACCGTGACCGGAGGGTCGATGCGTCGGATCCGCCTCATCAGCCGTGCCTCGGCGATCGCGCTCGTCGCAGTCCTCGCCGCACCCGCCTACGGGCAGACTGCACCGCCGGACCCGTCGGTCCCGGCCACGCCTTCCCCGCTGCCGTCGGCGCTCTCCATCCCGTTCGCCGACCTCTCCGCCGATGTCACCGGCATCCGCGACGAGCTCGATGCAGCCACCGCACGCGCGTTCGAGCTCGAACAGCAGATGACCAGCCTCGATGAAGACCGGCGCGCCCTCGAGGAACGGCTTGCGGTGACAGCTCAGCGGCTCATCGAACAAGGCCTCGCGGTAGACGAGGCGGACGCTTACCTGGTCGAGGCCAAGATGCGGTTCCGCGAGCGAATCGTCGGCGTCTACAAGCGCGGTTCCTACGACGTGCTCGAGCTGCTGCTCTCCTCGGACACCCTGACCGAGCTCGCCTCGCGAATGGCGCTGCTCACGCGCATCGTTGAAGAGGACAGCCGCGTGGTCGCCGACCTGAATGTCGCCGCCGCCGATGCCCGCTACCAGCAGACCGTCATGGCCGACCTTCAGGCGCAGGACCGCGCGCTCGAGCAGGCGCTCGAGGAGCGCATCGCCTCACTGAACACCCTGCTCGCCGAGCAGGAGGTGCTTGTCGTGCAGCTGACGGTTGAGGCTCGCGAAGCGCTGCTCCAGGCCCGGAAGCTCAACGCGTCCACGCGCCAACAGTGGCGCGACGCATCGATCCCGATCGGGACGGAGATCCCCCGGGCGACCGCCACCGTAGACGCCCACCCCGGCCTCGAGTACGTGATATCCGGCTACATGCCCCGCCACTACCGCTCCACCGGCGAGTCCTTCCCGGCGGTCTGCAGCTGGTACGGCCCGGGATTCAACGGGCGCGGCACCGCCTCGGGGCAGATCTTCAACGAGGACGACTTCACATGCGCATCGCGCACCCTCCCCTTCGGCACCGTGCTCGCGCTCACGCGCGGCGACCGACGGATCATCGTGTACGTGAACGACCGGGGTCCGTACATCGATGGCCGCGACCTGGACCTCTCAAAGGCGGCCGCAACCGCGCTCGGCTTTGGCGGCGTTGCGACCGTGCAGGTCGAGATCGTCGTTCCCGCCGAGTAACAGACGCGGCCGCCCGGAATCACCGGACGGCTGCGGAGGGTACAGCGACTCGGATCAGGTAACGTGGATCAGCGACACGATCTGTGGCTCGCCGAGCTTCGTGCGTCCACCGAGGAAGTCGAGCTCGATGAGGAACGCGAATCCCGCTACCGTCGCGCCCATCTTCTCGGCAAGCACGGCCTTAGCCGCGGCAGTGCCGCCGGTCGCCAGCACGTCGTCTACGATGAGCACCACGTCGCCTTCGGCGAACGCGTCTGTGTGCACCTCGAGCGAGTCCGTGCCGTACTCGAGCGCATAGCTGTACGACGTGGTGTTCCACGGCAGCTTGCCGGGCTTGCGCGCGGGCACGAAGCCGGCGCCCAACTTGTACGCGAGCGCGCCGCCGAAGATGAAGCCGCGGGCCTCGGCGCCCATCACCTTGGTGATCCCGGCGTCTGCGTACGCGTCCGCGATAGTGTCGATGGCGCCACGGAAGCCGTCCGCGCTCGCCAGAAGCGGCGTGATGTCCTTGAAGACGATGCCTTCCGAAGGAAAGTCCGGAATGTCCCTGATGTACTGCTCGAGGTCCACGCGCTCCTCCTATGGTGTTGACGACCGTCCCAGTGTAGCGCAGCGCCGGGCCGCGACATTGCTCACATCATCGCAGCGAGCGCATCCAGCTGACTCCTGGTGCCGAGCACGACCAGCTCGTCTCCCGCACGCAGGACCCGCCCTGAGGACGGGTTGCTGTCCATGACCCCGCCACTGGAGACAGCGAGGATGAAGGCGCCTGTCACGTCTCTCACCCGCGCCTCACCGATGGCACGTCCGGCGAGACTCGACGACTCGCCGATGTTCAGCGCCTCCAGACGGTACTCCAACTCGACGCTGTGGGTCACCGTGTCCAGATAGTCCGAGACTGCCGGGTTCAGCAGGCTGGTGGCCATCCTACGGCCGCCGATGACGTTCGGCGTGATCACGCGGTCTGCGCCCGAGCGCAGGATCTTACTCTCGGAGGCGAGTGATGAGGAACGCGCGACGATGTACAGCCTCGAGTTCATCCCGCGCGCCGTGAGCGCCACGAAGAGGTTGTCCGCATCGGTGTCGAGTGCGGTCACCAGGCCCTTGGCACGCGTGACTCCCGCAGCCTCAAGAACCTCCTCGCTCGTCGCGTCGCCCTGCAGATAGAGCCAGCCGTGCTCCTCGGCATCAGCGATGCACTCTTCGCACTGGTCCACGACGATGAACGGGACGCCCTGCTCACCAAGCGTGCGGCAAACGACGGACCCCACACGACCCATGCCGACGACCACGTAGTGGTCACGGAGCTCCTCGATGCGCTTTGCCATTCGCCGTCCCTCCAGCAGTTCCCTCAGATGGCCTTCGACCATGAAATCGGCGATCGTGCCGATCGAGTACGCGATGCCACCTACACCCGCGAAGATGAGGGCGATCGTGAACCAGTGGCCGGCGGTCGACAGCGGGTGGACTTCGCGAAAGCCGACGGTCGCCACCGTGATGACGGTCATGTACGCGCTGTCGAGCACGCTCCAGCCCTCGATGACCATGTAACCGAGCGTCCCCCCGAGGAGCACGGCGAACAGCAGGAGCGCGGCGGTCTTCGCGCGGCGCATCAGCGGTCCCAGATCTCGTCGTGAAGCGTAGCTACGTAGGGCAGATTGCGCCAAACGCCTTCGAGATCGAGTCCGTAGCCAACCACGAACCGATCCGGGATGGCGAACCCGCGGTACTCGATCGGCAGGTCCATGATCCGGCGAACGTCTTTGTCGAGCAGCGTGCACACGGCAAGGCTCGCCGGCTTGCGGGCACGCATCACGCGTAGGAGGTAGTTGAGTGTGAGGCCCGTATCGATGATGTCCTCGACCATCAGGACGTCTCGGCCCTCGATCGTATCGTCGAGGTCCTTGGTGATCCGGACCGATCCGGCAGCGCCGGGACCGTACGAGGACACCGCCATGAAGTCCACGGTGTGAGGAAGGTCGATTCGCCGACACAGGTCGGCAAGGAAGATGAGACCCCCTTTGAGCACCGTGATGAGGACCAGGTCACGACCCTGATAGTCCGCGGTGATCTGGGCACCCAGGAGCGCGACCTTCTCGGCGATCTCCTCGGGTGTGAGCAGGATCCTGTCGATCCGCGAGTCGGAGACGTGCGCCCTCATGCCTACTGCTCGCCGTCGGTGACCGCGTCCAGCCCGCCACCGTCCGCGTGATCGCGCTCGACCACAGGGATGCCGTACTTGAAGAGCAGCTTTCGGAAGTCCCGCTGGTAGAGAATCCGCACTGAGATCTCGGGGTAGAGTTCCTTGACGCGCCTGACCTTGCGGTTCTTCTTCGTCACGAGCTTCTGGCTCATGGTCGTGAGCTCGATGTACTGGTCGAACTCCGGAAGGTAGAAGTCGGGAGAGAACGATGCAAGTACGTTGCCCTGCTTGTCCCACTCGAGCGGAAACGTCGTGGGCTCGTACTCCCAGGCGATGCGGTAGTAGTCGAGGATCTGCGCCGCCACTCGTTCGCTCGGGTGCGCGAACGCGGTCCTGGCGACCTTGTCCGATAGCGGCAGGTCCTCCGCGATGCTCTCGAGCGGTTCGTCGTGTGCAGCGTCAGTCATCGTGTTCAGGTCAGGTCCTCGAAAAGCCGGCCGACGGCTCGACGGATCATGTGGTCCTTGAGCTCACCGGTCTTTCCCATCAGGTCCACCAGCGTCTCCACCAGCTTCTGACGCGCCTCAGGAGTGCGGTGCCGCATCCCGGGCATGAGGATCTGCTGATAGAACGCAGCCTCGCGCTCGGCGAACGTCTCGTACATGCGCATATGCCTGGGTTCGATGCCGAATCTGCGCAGCTCCCAGCAGGTATGGGCCACCGCGACATCGGGTCCGGAGAGCTCCTCGCCGTGATCGCCCTCCACGAGCGTGACGATGCCGAACGACCCGAGCTCCCTGATGAACGCGGTCGGAAGGCCGAGCATCTCCGGCACCCGCTCGAGCGGGATCGTCTCGGCGTTCTCAAGTGGCAGGGTCATCGCCTCGGCATGATCGACCGCAGGTCGCAGCTCCGGGGGCATCTTCCCGCGGTCGAGGTCCTCGAGCTTCTCGCGGATCACCGCAAGCGGCATGAAGTGCTCCTTCTGGAGCCGAAGAACGAGTTCCAGCCGCTGGACGTCCGTGGGATGGTACTTGCGGTAGCCGCCCGGAGTCCGCTCCGGCGATATCAGGCGCTCATCCTCGAGAAAGCGGACCTTCGAGATCGTCAGGTCCGGATGCGCGGGGAGCAACTTGTCGACGACTTCGCCGATTGTCAGATAGTCACGCACTGTCGGGCTCATCTCACGAGCCTCCCCCACTCATGAAGACCATCTGAAAGCGGCCGATCTGCACGGTGTCGCCGTTCCTCAGGGTCGCATCGGTGACGATCACGTCGTTGACGTACGTCCCGTTGAGCGAGCCGACGTCCTCGAGTCGCACCTCGCCGCCGCTCACGTGGAGGACGGCGTGTACGCGCGACACAGTCACGTCGTTCAGGAAGATGTCGCTCTCCGGGTCGCGGCCGATGGTGATCTTCGGCAGCTCGAGGTAGAAACGCTCGCCGACCTCGACTCCCTTGCGAACGATCAGGACCGGTACCTCGGCAACGCCGATCTCGGACTCGTACGACGCTTCCGAGATCTCGCTCACGACCTCGAAGGAGGCGGTCGCGCCCTCAGCGGTGGCGCCACACTCGGCGCACACGCCGCCCTCGAGCGCTTGGGCGCCGCAGGCGGGGCACTGCTCCATGCTCACCATCTCCTCGCGGGCGTCAGCGATGACACCCGGTTGTCGTCAGCTCAGCAGTCCGAAGTCGCGGGACTTGAACGACTGCGCGATCTGCTCCTCGAGCGCCGTGACAACCTCAGGCGTCTCGAGCACCTTCGCCAGCCGCTCCTCGCTCAGGCGGTTCTTCACGTAGGGGTCGGCCAACGCGTCGGTGAGCTTGCGCCCCGTGTGGACCTCCCGTATCACGTACTCGACCACGCGCTCCTCGACCGCATCCACGGCGAGATCGTTCAGGAACTCGTGGATCTTCTCGGCGACACTCGGCACCCGGGCCTCCTTCTCACAACAGGCTTGCGTCCTGGCGGCCTGTCAGTCGTCCTCATCGTCCTCGTCAGCGGCCACGTCGTACCGCGAAACCCCGTGCAGATCGTTCGCGAGGATCTCAATCAGCCGCTCGATATCGCTGCCGGACACGATGCCCTTGCCGGCATCGCGGTCTTCCTTGAGGCGGCGTACCAACTCGGCGCGCAGGATGTCGATCTTTCCGTGCAGGACACGACGCCGGTAGCTGGTCTTCTGCTCCTCCTCGTAGAGCTCATCGAGCAGCTGGCGCAGTTCGTCGAGCGACCGCTCCCGGAGATTCAGCAGTGCGTCGTCGGTGGCACCTCTGTCGCTCACCGTTCCTCCTCAGCCGATGGGGCGAAAATCGCCCTGTCTCATCAGGCGTTATTGTAGCAGACGCCGACGACACCACGGCTTCAACCTCTACTCGATATCCACCCGCAGGCGTGCACGTTCCACGCTCTCATCCCCTACCCGGATGCCCTCGCGATGTGGAACGCATCGGCCTGCCGTTCGGCTTCCCGCGATTCCGGGGTGCCGAGCGTGCCAAGCGTGAGAGTCGCGTCCAGCCCGCGCCCCAGACCGCGCAGCAAGGCATCGGTGAGATCGACGTCCCCGGGGCGTGCTCCGAGCGCGCCGCTGATGGTATCTGTCTGGCGATCGAGCGCATCAGCGCCCGCTTCGCCGAGGCGGAACACCCGCGCCTCGCGAGCGGCATCGCGCGAGATCACGAAGGAGCCGTGCTGGAGACAGCTTGCACCACTCCAAACCTGCGCGCTTCCCGACAGCTTCGCCGCGCCCAGTGACAGATCGGCGGCGGTCGCATGCAGGTAGCACGCGCCGCTCCCCCGATCTCCCCTCGGCCGCGGTGTGAGGTCCGCCGGCACGCCGATCTCCCGGTACGCCTCCACCAATGCGCCGCACAGCACGCGGTAGCTTGCGCTCACCCCGCGGGGCAGGCCGTCACGTACGCCCGCCACGATCGAGTAGGTGATCTCGTCATCATGGAGCACCCCGCGCCCACCGGTGGGCCGTCGACACACGCCGATGCCCTCGGCCGCGCAGACCCCCATGTCCACGTCACCGACCTTCTGGAAGCGACCGAGCGAGACCGTCGGACGCTCCCAGCGGTACAGACGCAAGGTCGGCGGAACGCTCCCGGACTCGTGCGCGTCCAGCATGGCCCGGTCGACCGCCATGTTCCACGCGCCGTCGCCCGCACCGTCGATGATCAGACGCCACGTGGCAGTCATCTAGGCTTCCGCGTCCTCCGCCGGTCGCCATGCAAGATCGGGCTGCTTGACCGCTGCGGCCTCATCGAGACGGCGAACAGGTGTCGAGTACGGTGCGCCATGCAGGAGATCCGGATCGGCCGCAGCCTCTTCGGCGATGCGCATCAGCACTTCGGCGAATCGGTCGAGTGTCCCCTTGCCCTCGGTCTCGGTCGGCTCGATCATCATGGCTTCGTCCACGATCAGCGGGAAGTAGATCGTCGGCGGATGGAAACCGTAGTCGAGCAGACGCTTCGCGACGTCCAGGGTGCGCACGCCGTACTCCTTGCGCAGAGCGCTGCCCGACAGCACGAACTCATGCTTGCAGATGCGGTCGTACGGCACCGGGAACGCCTCTCGCAGCACTTCTTTGAGGTAGTTGGCCGAAAGAACCGCCTGCTCGGCGACCTCGGTCACGCCGGATCCGCCGAGCGCGCGGATGTAGGCATACGCACGCACGAGCACGCCGACGTTGCCGAGGAACGAACGCACGCGGCCGATGGAGAGCTCGGGCGTGACGAGGCTGAACCCGCCGTCCTCGGCTCGTCCGATCACGGGTCCGGGCAGGAACGGCGCCAGCGCATCGGTGACCGCAACAGGGCCTGCTCCCGGCCCCCCGCCGCCGTGCGGCGTGGCGAACGTCTTGTGGACGTTGATGTGCAGCGCATCAAAGCCCATGTCGCCCGGTCGCGTCTTGCCGAGGATGGCGTTCAAGTTGGCGCCGTCGCAGTACGCGAGCGCACCGACCTCGTGCACGGCCGCGGTGATCGTGAGGATGTTCTCCTCGAATAGGCCGAGGGTGTTCGGGTTCGTGAGCATGATCGCGGCCACGTCGGTGTCGAGTAGTCCACGAAGGGCGGCGAGGTCCACCCCTCCCCGCTCGTCGCTTGGCACCTGCACGACCTCGTAGCCGCACATCGCGACGGTCGCCGGGTTGGTGCCGTGGGCAGAGTCGGGAACCAACACGCGCTTGCGCGGATCACCGTTGGCTGTGTGGTACGCGCGGATCGTCAGGAGTCCTGTCAGCTCACCGTGCGCGCCTGCGGCCGGCTGAAGCGTCACCGCCGGCAGGCCTGCGATCTCGCCGAGCGACTCCTGCAGCGTCCACATGAGCTCGAGGACGCCTTGCACGGTCGACGCGGGCTGATACGGATGGGTGAGAGCGAAGCCGGGCAGCCGGCATGCCCACTCGTCGATCTTCGGGTTGTACTTCATCGTGCAGCTGCCCAGCGGGTAGAACCCGCTGTCCACGCCGAAGTTGGCGCTCGCGAGTCGCTCGTAGTGCCGTGCGATGTCCACTTCGGTGACGTGCGGAAGCGCCGGGAGCACCGTGCGGGCACGGCCACCGAGCGCGCTATCGAGATCCACTGACGGCACGTCGAGCGCAGGCGCCTCAACGCAACGCGATTCGGCCGATCCGCGCTCGAAGATCAGCGTCCCGGTGAGCGGCTCACGCATGGGGGTTGCATCGGTCCCGGTCACAGCGCGCTCACCTCCCCCACGAAACGGTCGAGCTCGGCACGCGTACGCTTCTCGGTCACGGCAAAGAGCACGAGGCCGGCGTCGTCCGGCGAGAAGGCTGCAAGGTCAAGCCCGGCAAAGAAGCCGCGGGCCACGAGCGTGCGCTGCATCTCAGCCACGTCACCGCGGTACTGCAGCGCGAACTCGTAACCGAACGGCGCCGCGAACGCGCGCTCGAAACGGCCCGTGCTCACGAGCGCGGCCTCAAGGTAGTGCGCCTTGGCGACGCACGCTTCGGCAATCCCCCGGAGACCCTCACGCCCGACCGCCGAAAGGTAGACGCCTGCCGCCAGCGCGTTGAGCGCATGGTTGGAGCAGATGTTGGAGGTCGCCTTCTCGCGACGGATGTGCTGCTCGCGCGTGGAGAACGTGAGCACGAAACCGGTCTTGCCGTCCACGTCGGTCGTGCGACCGGCGACGCGTCCGGGCATCTGCCGCAGGTGCGCCTGCCTACACGTGAAGACGCCGAGTCCCGGCCCGCCGTACGACATCGGACTGCCGAGCGGCTGCCCCTCGGCGACGACGATGTCGGCACCATAGGTCGCTGGGGGCTCCATGACGCCGAGCAGTATCGGATTGGTGCCGACGACCAGCAGTGCCCCGGCCTCGTGCGCCAGCTCGCCCAGGGCGCCGAGGTCGTCGAGCGTCCCGTAGAACGTCGGCGAGGCGACCATGATCGCCGCGACGTCGTCGGCCAACTCGGCGGCAAGCGCCTCGACATCCGCCAGACCGTCCGCGCCGGCGACCTCGGTCACGGTCACGGTGCCCGCTTCGACGTACGTGGCGAGCGTCTGCCGCCACTCGGGATGCACCGACTGCGACACCAAGACGCGCTGCCGCTTGGTCACCCGGCACGCCATGAGCGCCGCCTCGGCGAAGGCCGTCGCGCCGTCATACATCGATGCGTTCGCGACCTCCATGCCGGTGAGCTGGCAGATCATCGACTGATACTCATAGATGGCCTGCAGGGTGCCCTGGCTCACCTCCGGCTGGTACGGCGTGTACGCCGTGAAGAACGCCGGCTTGCTGATGACTGCATCGACGACCGCCGGCACGTAGTGGTCGTAGCATCCGCCGCCCAGGAAGGACACCACATCGCTTGCGTCGGTATTCGCCTTTGCCAGCGACATCAGATGTGCCGAGAGCTCGACCTCGCCCATCGGCTCGGGCAATGCGAGAGGACGCGCGAGCCGCGCGTCCTCGGGCACATCGGCGAACAGGTCATCGACCGAACCGACACCCACGCGTGCGAGCATGTGCGCCTGGTCTTCGCAGGTCACCGGGATGAAGCGCATAGGTCAGGCTTCTTCTGCGAGGAACGCCTCGTAGCCGTCGGCATCCATCATGCCGTCGACCTCGGCGGGGTCGGACAGCATGACTTTGATCATCCAACCGTCGCCGTAGGGCTCGGCGTTCACGGTCTCGGGCGCGTCGTCGAGCGCGTCGTTGACCTCGACGATCTCACCGGACACGGGCGAATAGAGCTCGGAGACCGACTTCACGGACTCCACCTCGCCGAAGGTGTCACCAGCGTTGATCGGGTCGCCGGCCTTTGGCAGATCCACGTACACGACCTCGCCGAGCTGGTCCTGCGCGAAATGCGAGATGCCGATCGTTGCCACGTCACCGTCGATGCGCACCCACTCGTGCTCGCGGTCGTACTTCAGGTCCTTGGGATACATGGGACTCTCATGCTCCTTCGCAGCCGGGCGCTTACGACCGGGTGGCCGAAAGCGACGTGTCCTTCACGAACGGCGGGCGCGTGACGACCGCCGGAACCACCTTGCGCCTAACCTCGATCGTAAGCTCCGTTCCCTCGGCAGCAAGCGCCACCGGCACGTAGGCGGTCGCGATGCCGTGACCGAGGGTCGGCGAGAACGTGCCGCTTGCCACCTTACCGACCGCGTCACTGCCGTGCAACACGGTGTAGCCGTGCCGTGGCACACCCTCGGAGACCGTGAGCCCGACCAGTTTGTTCTCCGGGCCGGCCTCGCGCACCCGGGCGATCGCCTCGGCCCCGATGAAGCCTGTCTTGGCCTTCGGCACGACCCAGCCCAGACCCGCCGAGACGGGATCGACCCCGCGGTCCATGTCGCTGCCGTAGAGCGGATAGCCCATCTCCAACCGCAGCGTGTCTCTCGCGCCCAGGCCACACGGCGTCACCTCGGGGAAGCTGAGCAGCATCCGCCACACGGCGACAGCCTGGGCCTCGTGGCAGAACAGCTCGACACCGTCCTCGCCGGTGTACCCGGTTCGCGCCGCCAGTACGCCGATGCCACCGAGCGTCGCTTCGGCGAGTTCGAAACGCTGGGGCGCGACCCACCCCTCCTCGGCGAGCTCACGCACGACCGAGAGTGCGTGCGGCCCCTGCACCGCGATGAGCGCCGTCCGGTCGCTCTCGTCTACCGCCTCGACACCGTCGGGAAGGTGCGACGTGATCCAGTCCCAGTCGGTCTCGCGATTCGACGCGTTGGCGACGATGAGGTACTCGGCATCCCCCGAGTGATAGACGATGAGATCGTCGATGATGCCTCCGTCGTCGTCGCACATCATCGTATACAAAGCGCTCCCCACCTCGTCGATCTTGTCGAGGTCGTTGGTGATGATCCGCTGGAGCGCCGGCTTCGCACCCGTGCCGAAGAACCGAAACTCCCCCATGTGCGAAACGTCGAAGATGCCAACATCGCTGCGGACGGCGTTGTGCTCCTCGATGATGCCGGCGTACTGCACGGGCATCTGCCAGCCCGCGAAGTCGACCATGCGGGCGCCGAGCGCGACGTGTTCCTCGTACAACGGTGTCTGGCGAGTGCCCTCCGTCATGTACGCTCCTCTCACAGCACGGGAACAGCGGAGGCCTGCAGGTCCCCGCCGAACACCCTGCGCCACAATCGTGTGAACCAGATGCCGGCCGCATCCCAGGCGTCCGGTGCTGGAACATCGCCCGCCGCCACGATCGGCACCTGCGCGAGCAGTCGCTCCCCTTGAACCACCGTCAGCGTCCCGAGGCGCTGACCGGCAACGACCGGAGCCTCGACCTCGCCGATCATGTCAACGCGGCTGACGACCTCTCCGTCGAGGTCGAAGACCGACACCACCGCGTCCTCGGCCACCTTGGCGGTGACCGTGCGATCGAGGTAGTCGGTCACCGGCACGAGTCCAGCTGTCGTCTCCTTCGCAGCCACCTGAGTCTCAGCGTAGTGCGCGAAACCCCAGTCGAGAAGCGTGCGCGCCTGCTCGAACCGGGCGTCCTCGGACGACGTCCCGAGCACCACTGCGATGAACGAGACGCTCCCTCGTTGTGCCGAGGCGACGAGGCAGTAGCCAGCGTCGCTCGTCCATCCCGTCTTGACGCCTGTGGCTCCTTCGTATGTTCCCAGTAGCTTGTTCGAGCTTTCGAACGTGGTGGTGCGCCCACCCGCCGTCACGTTGACACGCAGCATGTTCACGATCGCCGCGAAGCGCGGATCGGCCATCGCAACGGTAGTGAGCGTGGCGAGATCCGCCGCCGACGTGTGGTGGCCGTCTTCATCGAGACCGTGGGGATTCGTGAACGCCGTCTCCGACAGACCCAGTGCGACAGCCTTCTCGTTCATGAGCGCCACGAAGGCGTCCTCGTCACCGGCCACATGCTCGGCGAGCGCTAACGCAGCGTCATTGCCCGAGCGCACCAGCATCGCCTCGAGTAGCTGCTGCACGGTGTAGCTCTCCCCGGCAACGAGACCCGCTTCGGCCTCCCCCACCCCGGCGGCACCTCCCGTCACCGTGACCCGTTCGGTCAGCTCGGTCCGGTCCAGAACCACCAGCGCGGTCATGATCTTCGTCGTGGAGGCCATAGCGCGCTCTGCGCCTGCGTCGCGGTCCCACAGCGTCCGCCCGTCAGCGGTGCGAAGAACACCCGCAGGCATAGATACCGCGGGCACAGCAGCGGCCAGCGCAGGATCGGCGTCGATCGACACCCCGCCCACCGATTCGGCGGCCGAAGCCCCCATTGAGCCTGCTCCGAGACACGCGCAGACGAGACAAAACGCTATCATGAACCAGAGCACACGAGCGGATGGTTCGGGGGCACGGTACACGTGCGACTCCTTCTCGTACGCGATCGGTGGGGGCATCGTGATTGTACGGTTTCGCGGTCTGACACGCACGCGCGGCGTCTGCTGTGCCAGACGCATGCTCAACTCCAACGGTATGAATGCCGACACTGTGCCTAGGACGCCGGGCACGGAGGCATCACTGACGTCCTCACGACTGTAGGAGAGACAGATGACTCGACGCGCGACCGCACTACGATGCGATCAGGGGTTCACTCTGCTCGAGGTCATCTTCGTCGTGCTCATCATGTCCATCCTCCTCGGCATCGCCATCGCGACGTTCGTAGCCTCGACCGGTGCTGCCAATGCGGCTGCATGCAGAAGCAACCAGGACGCTCTCAACCAGGCCGTGACGATCGCCGCCAGTACCGGCGAGCCCGCCGATGAGCTTGCCGACCTTGAGCCATACATCAAGAACTTCGACGACAAGACCACCTGTCCCGAGGACAGGACCCCACTAGAATTCGATGCCATAACAGGCATCATCTCATGCCCCAACCACCGGTAGTGACCAGCGCGCCAGGCCAAAGGAGGCCGTACGTGAAGTACTCGCACTTCGAGGCACTCGCCCTCGTCCTGGGAACCGGCGCGATCATCGCGAGCATCTTCATAGCTCCGACTGTCGCCCCACAGGCAGCGGAGATCACCGCGCAACTCCTGCTCATACTCGTACTGGCGGGCGCACTCCACTGGGGACGCAACGGCGGATTCCTCGCAACGCTCGTGGCGATAGCGGTCTACGTGGCGATGCGCGTGCCACTGCTGCAGGACCAGGGCCTCTCGAACGATGTCCTCACCCTTCTTGCGACGCGCTCCGTCACCTACGCGATCGTGGGTGTCGTCGGCGGCGAGCTCTCCGCACGCATCAAGTACCTTTTCGCGAGGCTCGAGAACGACAGCCTCATCGACCCCCAAACGGGCGTCTACAGCGCCCGCTATGCGGCTGACGCGATCATCTCGGGCGTCGGGCAGTGGGAGCGCTACAAGACCGAGTACTCGGTCGTGACCATCAACCTTGCCCAGGGCGTATTCGCGGCCCTCAAGGCGAAGGACGTCAGACACCTCATGCGCCAGGTCGCGGGATATGTGCGCAACGACATCCGCATGGTCGACGATCTTGCCGCCGGTGCGACCGGGACATTCTACGTGCTGCTGCCCCGCACTGACGGCGTCGGCGCCGTGGTCGTGGCCGAACGACTCGCGTCAGGCGTGCGAGGTCTCTTTGACGCACGAGATGAGCCTGTCACAGTCACAATGCTCAGCGCGTCCAGTGGTGCGCCAGAGCTCAAGAAGCTTGCCGACGCGCTGAATCCAGCTGCAGCCGAGATCACGCCTCTCGACGTCACCGGTGACCGCCGCCGTCAGACCGATCCGAGTCAGGACCCGGTGGCGTAGATCTCGTCCTCGTTCAGGACGCGCATACCAGCACGGCGCAGCGCCTCGGTGACCGCGGCGACATCCTCGACGCGAAACACATCGATCGCCGAGTTACCGTTCGGCTCCACGAAGCAGTAGGCGTACTCCACGTTGGCGCCGACGCCACCGATCACCTCAAGGACGTCCGCGAGACCACCGGGCCGGTCGGGCACCTCCACCGCAATCACGTTCCCGACGCTCACGCTGAAGCCCGCAGCCTCGAGCGCGCGACGCGCAGTGTCCGGACGGTCGCAGATGATGCGCACGATGCCGAACTCGGCCGTGTCGGCCACCATGAGGGCCCGCATGTTCACACCCGAATCGCCGAGGGCCCGTGTGAGCCCCGCCAGTCTGCCGGGGCTGTTCTCCAGGAACACCGTCAGCTGCATAACCATCGGCTACTCACTCCCCTCGTTGCGCAGGTCGACAACGCGCTTGGCCTTGCCTTCCGAACGCTGGATCGACTTCGGTTCGACAAGCTTCACGGCGAGGTTCACTGCAAGCGATGATGCGATCTCGGCGGCGACTCGATTGCGCAGCCGCTCGAGCGTCTTCACCTCGTCGAACGACACATCGTGCCCGACCTCGACGTGAACCTCAACGTGGTCCATGCTCCCACGCTTCGAGAGCACGACCTGGTAGTGCGGCGCGACACCGGGAATGCCGACGAGCACCTGCTCGATCTGGCTCGGGTAGACGTTAACGCCCCGGATGATGAGCATGTCGTCCGTTCGGCCGGTGATCCGCTCCATGCGGCGGAAGGTGCGCCCGCAGGCACACTCGCCGGTGACGATGCGGGAGATGTCCCGCGTGCGATAGCGCACGAGAGGTATCCCCTGCTTGGTGATCGTGGTGAAGACGACCTCGCCCTGCTCGCCATCCGGCACCGGGCGCAGCGTTTCAGGGTCAAGGATCTCGATGATGAAGTGGTCCTCGTTCACGTGCAGTCCGTGCTGCTCGGTGCACTCGGCCGCCACACCGGGACCCATGACCTCGGACAGGCCGTAGATGTCGATGGCCTTGAGACCGAGAATCTCCTCGATCTGCGTCCGCATGCTCTCGCTCCACGGCTCCGCCCCGAATATCCCAGCCCTAATAGGCAGCTCCCGGATGTCGATCCCCATCTCAGTGGCGGTCTCGCCGATCAGCAGCGCGTAGCTCGGCGTGCACGCCAGGATGGTGGTGCCGAAGTCCTTCAGCACCTGCACCTGTCGCTTCGTGTTGCCGCCTGAGATCGGGATGGCCGTCGCGCCGAGACGCTCGGCCCCGTAGTGCGCCCCGAGACCGCCCGTGAAGAGCCCGTACCCGTAGGCGATCTGCACAATGTCGTCGGCCGTGCCGCCGGCCGATGCGATCGTGCGCGCCATGAGGTCCGCCCAGTTGCTGATGTCTGCGGCCGTGTAGCCGACGACCGTGATCTGCCCGGTCGTTCCCGAAGACGAGTGCACCCGGACGATCTCGCTCTGCGGGACGGCGAACATGCCGTACGGATACGCCTGGCGCAGGTCGTCCTTCACCGTGAAGGGCAGATCTGCCAGACCCTCGAGGCCGCTCACGACCGGTGCGACGCCCGCTTGGTCGAACTTCGCGCGATACGTCGGCACGTTGGCATACACGCGCGCAAGCAGCGCATTGAGACGCTCGAGCTGCAAGGCCTCAAGATCCGGCCGCGCCATCGACTCCAACTCAGGCTGGAACACGAGAACTCTCCCCTCCCCACGCGCCGGTCCTCCCGACGCGACTGCTACGGCGACGTCGTTGTCGGCGTTGACGATCCGGCCGCCCCCGTGCCGACACGAACGACCTCCTCCTCTGCACGATAGACCGACTTGAAGGAGTCGGTGCGGATCTCCACACCGTTCTTCTTCACGTGCCGGACGACGACGATCGTGCGCCCGGCTACGCCCTTCTCAGCCACGACGCGGCTCCCCGCTGGGAGCGTCGGATCCGGGACCTCCTTGATCGGAGGGTTGACGATGTTCGTCCAGGCGCCCGTGTCGTACGTCACCTCGTAGCCCGAGCTGGTGCCGTACAGGGAGATCGTAACGGTTGAGTTCGTGTAGCCGGTCGCCACCAGGATCCAGTTGTCGGTGTCGTTCTTGAACTTGAAGTCCGGCCCACCCCACGAAACCGACGCGTCACGCCCCGTCGGGTAATGGCTGATGTACAGGGAGTGGTTCTTGCGCTCCACGACCGGAAGCCCCGAGAAGAACACGGTGTTGAAGATCGTCGTGCCCACCTGGCAGATGCCGCCGCCGAGCTGCGGGACCAACTCGCCGTTGACGATGGCGTTGGCCTCCTGATAGCCCTGCTCGGCGGTGCGTTCCCCGATCGTCTCGTTGAAGCTGAAGGTGCCGCCGGGTGGGACAAGCGTCCCGTCGAGGGCGTCAGCCAAGGTGTGGATGTTGTTGACACGCGGCTTGTTGGATGAGGCGTAATCCGTCGTGAACGTCGAAAGGCGCTCCACGATGCCCATGCTCTGGGCCTCGGCGGTGGTGATCTCGGGCTCCACGCGGTGCATCGTGAGCTCGGCGCGGCGCTCGCCGTCGCCTGTGAGCACGGAGGTGAGCCGAACCGCAAGGTCGTCCGCATCGGCCGCAAGGCCGTCTTCGGCCGGGATGATCGTGACCACGCCGTTCGATACGCTGAAACCGGCGTCATGACCGGGCTTGCCGACCTCGGCGACCATGGGAAGCACCGTCGCCGAAACATCCTCGGACACCACGTACGCCTCGATCATCGGAGGATTTGCGCCATCGAGTCTGCGGAAGCCGATCCACCCGCCGATGGTCTCCGGCGCGACCTCCCACACCTTCTCAGCGTAGTAGAGCGTCACGGGCGCCGAGACCATCTTGAGGGCATCCTGATACGCCTGCTCGGCGCCCTCGGCATCGATCTCGGGCGCGATCGGGCCGAGCTCGAGCGAAAGCGTCCGCTCGCTTGCGAGGAATGCGTCAAGGAGCCGTTCCCGTGCATCCGTGAAATCCACACCGATCCCGTCGGCGGGCTCGACGCGAGTGACCGAGGCGCCCTCGACCGTCACGCCCGCGTTCACCGCAGGCGTCGCGATCTCGGCGTTCATCGTGTCGATCAGCGCGCGGAGCGCCTCGTCGTCGCAGCTGAGCTCCATGGGAACGGTCACGCCGCCGAACACCGCGCGAACCCGTTCGACGAACGCGGGAGCAACATCGCCCCTGCCTACCGCATAGGCGTCGCCAGCAAGCCCCGTCGCGTCGACCGAGAGTGCAACGGTCTCAGCCACGACTTCCCACGTCGCGCCCCCGGCGGTGACCGCCACGGGTAGGGACGCTCGCTCGGACACGTACGCCGCGATAGCAGCAGTCGCCTCGTCGCGGCGCTGACCGCCGACCGCCAGCTCGCCGACGTACACCCCGGGGTGAATCCGTCCTGCCGAAGCGATCGCGTCGGCAGCGGCACCGATCACGACAACGGCAGCCAGTACAGAGACGGCGATGATCGCGATACGTGCCGGTAGCGGCAAGCGCGCGAGCCACCCGGGCATCCGCAGGCGGAAACGCGGCTGACGCGCTGTGCGTCGCGCGATTCGCGTCGTGCTCGTTTCGCTGGTCGGTTCGTTGGTCATCGGGCGCTTCCGCTTCGGGGCTCTGCCTGCAGTCCTGACAGTGGCGTTGAGCAGCAAGAAACCGGCCACTCACGAGCAGCGATGATACCGCAGCCCGAGGTCTTCCGTCACTTTGCGTTGCCCGGCCGTCACACCGCTACCCGTGTGCGATCGCCTCGTGGACGGCTTCTACATAGCGCGCCAGCGTTGCATCGGCCTGCTCCGGTGTGCTGCCCTCGGCATGCACGTAGACGACCGCCTCCGTGGCGTGCGGCAAGACGAGCGCCCAACCGTCGTCGGTCGGGACCCGCACTCCTTCCACGACCGAGCCGACCTCGCCCAGCATCGCCATCGTGCGCATCACCGCCCCCTTGCGATCGAAGGGACAGAAGACGCTCTCTTGACGCAGATTGAACGGCGGCAGCCCGGCCACCACCTCATCGAGCGTGGTCTGCTGCGAATCGAGCATACGCAGCAGCATGCCGAAGGACATCATCGCGTCGTAGGCGGCAAGGAAGTGCGGGAACACGAAGCCGCCTCGGCGAGAGCCCGCGAAGCCGATGCTTGGATTGAGGGCCGCCGTTGACAGCGCCCGACGCGAGGTGCCGGTTCGGCGCACGCCGCGCCCACATGCAGTCGCAATGGCCTCGACCGCGCTCGACGCAGTCACCGGCACGGCGACGTCGCCTCCAATGTCCTCCGGAACCTCCGAGTCGCACCACAGCGCCACCATCGCGTGAAGTGCGGTGTCGTGGTCGAGGATGGCACCGCTTCCGGTCACCAGCGTGACCCGCTCGGCGGTGGAGTCGATCGAGATGCCGAAGTCCGCCTGGAACACGTCGACCGAGTTCGCAAGCTGACCGATCTGGCTGTCCCGCTCGTCCGGCGCGACACGAGCATGCTCCGAGTCCACATATGCACGCATCGTGATGAGCTCTACCCCCCAGTTTCCCGCCGCCGACGGCAGCACGAACGAGGCCGGGCTCATCCCAAGATCGGCCACCACCTTGAACCGGCGTGTCCGGACATCGGAGCCGTTGAGCGCGGCGCTCAACCCGCTGAGGTAGTACTCGAGCGCCCGAGCCGGATAGATGATCTCACCCACATCCTCGAAGAAGGCCCGGCGAAACTCCTGCCGAAAGTAGAGCCGCTCCACCTTCTTCTCGACACCGGTGGAGATATCGATCCCGTACTCGTCGTAGAAGTGGAGCTCGACTGACTGCGGATCGTTGTCGGCCGCGCACACGTGGATTCCGCCGACGGCCCTCGTGTCTCTGGTCGTGAAGCGCGTGATCGCCGGCGAGGCCACCCGCAGGTCGCGCGCGTGACAGCCGGTCGAGTTGAGGCCCGCGACCATCGCGCGCTTCATCATGCGCGCCGCCCGGCTCGAGTCGCGGCTGATCACCACGTGTCCCCGGCTGGGCAGAAGCGTCCCATACGACTGTGCGACTCGCAGCGCAAGCTCGGGGGTGACGTCGATGTTCACGAGCCCGGAGATGCCGTCAGCACCGAACAGCGCACGCACACCGCGAGACTCCCAGATGAGCGAGGAGGTCACCATCGCGCCGGCGTCGATGCGCTTGAACGGGTACACCTGGACGTCATTGCCCACGGACGCTCCATGTCCGACGACACTCTCATCGCCGATGACCGCCCCGTTGCCGACACGCGCACCCGCACGGATGTCGACGCTTCGGCACAACACCGCGCCCTTGACCTGCGAGTGCTTGCCGACGAACGCGTCGTTCCACACGATGGTGTGGTCCGTCTCGGCATCGTTTCCGATCAGGCAGTTGTCGCCGATCACCGTGTATGAACCGAGCTTCGCGCCTGCCCGGACCGTCGTGTTCGCGCCGATGACGACCTTCGGCGAGATCTGGACCGACGGATCGATGTCCGCCCCGGGTCCCACCCAGACGTCGTCCTTCGTCCTGGCGCCCGGCACGTAGATCATCGCCTTGCCGTCGAGGATGTCGCGGTGAACCTCCACGTAGCCTTCCAGGCTGCCAACGTCGGCCCAGTAGCCGTCCACGATGCAACCGTAGAGTTCGTGGCCGTTCTTCATGAGCAGCGGGAAGAGCTCGGAGGAGAAGTCGAACGGCTTGCCCTCCGGGATGTAGTCGAAGACCAGCGGCTCGACCACGTAGATGCCGGTGTTGATGGTGTCGCTGAAGACCTGCCCCCACGAGGGCTTCTCCAGGAAACGCTCGATCTTGCCGTTGTCGTCAGTGATGACCACGCCGAACTCGAGCGGGTTGGGAACACGCTTGAGCGCGATCGTCACCGCACCGCCGTGCGCCTTGTGGAAGTCGATGACCTCGGTGAGATTGATGTCGGTGAGCGCGTCACCCGAGATCACGATGAACGTCTCCGTGAGCGCCTCGGCGGCGTTCTTCACCGACCCCGCCGTGCCCAGCGGGGTCTCCTCGATCGCGTAGCTGATGTCGATTCCCCACTCATCGCCATCGCCGAAGTAGTCCTCGATCACCTGCGGCATGAACGCGAGCGTCGCAACGACCTCGTTGATCCCGTGATGCTGCACCAGGCCGAGGATGTGCTCCATCACCGGCTGATTCACGATGGGGACCATGGGCTTCGGACGCATGCTCGTGAGCGGACGAAGGCGCGTGCCTTCCCCACCGGCCATCACAACAGCCTTCACGCCGATCTACCCCCGTCCGGCTGCGATCGCTGCATCCCGAGCTCGGAGCGCGATCACGGTGTACTGAACTGCCGCCGACAGCGACAGGGCGATGCCTACGTAGACGAACCACATACCGAGCGCCGCGGGCTCTGCCCCGAGCCCGGGAAGCCATGATGACTCGATCAGTCGGGCGCCCCCCACTTCGGGCCACCCGGCGATAAGCGAGCTGAAGCCGGTGAACAGCACCGCCGTAGTGAGCTTCCCGATGCGGGTAACCGGCAGGATGATGTGGTAGTGCTCCAGCACGTACGCGCCGTACAACAGATACACGTCCCGAAGCACGAGCACGATAGGCACCCACAGCGGGAGCACGTCGATCAGGTACAGACCCAACACGCCCGACGCCAGCAGGAGGCGATCGACCAGCGGATCGACGATCTTGCCGAACTGCGTGACCGTATTGGTCCGGCGCGCTATCTGGCCGTCGATCCAGTCGGTCGAGGCCGCGATCGCGTAAATGAAGAAGGCCGTCAGGCGTCCACGCTCGCCGTCGGCATCCACAAGCACTGTGAAGAAGAACGGGACGAGCAGCAGGCGCATGATAGTGATGAGGTTCGCCACCGAGTAGACCGTGTGGTGGACCTCCTCGACGACTGGCTGGGCATCAAGATCCTCTACCACCACTCTCTCCTCCTGAAGAAGAAGACCATCCAGACAGAGATGACGATCATCGAACCGATGATGGCCGAAAACGACCAGCCCGCCTCCGAGGGCGGCCACATCCCCTTGAGCACGTTCATCCCGTATATGCCCGAGATGAGGGTAAGGGGCATGAAGATCGTCGACACCACGGTGAGTTGCTTCATGATGCCGTTCATGCGATTGCTCTGCACCGATAGGTAGATGTCCATGGTGCCGTTCGCCACGTCTCGGTACGTATCGATCTGGTCGGCCAGCCGCGCGAGATGGTCACCCACGTCCTGGAAGTACATGTACGCATCCGGTTCGACGAACGCCTCGAGCCTGGCAAGCCCCCGGACTACGTCGCGTTCGGGGCTCACGATCTTGTGCAGCCGGATGAGACCGCGCTTTGCGGCGTACAGACGCTGTAGGTACTGGGGACGTCCGTCGGTCAACATGAGGTCCTCGAGCTGCTCGAGCTCATCAGAGAGCTCCTCGACCACAGGGAAGACCTCGTCCACCGCCGAATCGAGGATCGCGTGCAGCGTCCACTCGGCGCCACGGGCAAGGTGCGCGTCTGCATGCTGCAGGATGCGATCGAGCGCCGGAACATCGGCACTGTGGATGGTGACGAGGTGCTCCTCGCCGAGGAAGACGTCCAATTCGTGCGACTGCACGCCATCCCCTTTGACCATCTGCGGCAACAGCCAGATGAGGAACGTCTGCTCGTGGTACGTGTCGATCTTGGGACGCTGTGGGAAGTGGAGGCAGTCCTCCATCGCGAGCGTCGGCAGTGGGAATCGAGCACTCACCGCTTTGAGAGCAGCCTCGTCGGGTTCGCTCACGTCGACCCACACAGGGCCGACGAAATCGGCCGGAATCGAGTCTAGACCGTCCGAACGCAAGACGCCCTCGGCGATCCAACGAGCCGTGATCCTGGCCACTACCCCTCCCCCTGCCGACTAATGTGCCGTCAGCCACCAGCATAACGCTTCCGCAGTCCGGAGCGTCAGTTGCCGATGACGGTGCTCGAGGCCTTTGCTTTGAGGAACTCGTCGTACGTCTTGGTGAACGTCTGCGAGCCGTCGGCGCCGGTGAGCACGTAGTAGTAGTAGTCAGTGTCAGCCGGCGCAGCGGCTGCTGTAAGCGCCGCAAGCCCGGGGTTCGATATGGGGCCGACGGGCAGACCGTCGTGGAGGTACGTATTGTACGGGCTGTCCTCGTCGAGATCGTCGTTCGTGAGCGACGTGGTGCCAGCCGGCAGCGTGTAGAGCACCGTCGCGCACAGCTGAAGGCGCATCGGCTTGGCAAGGCGGTTGTAGATCACCGAGGAGACAAGCGGGAACTCCTCGGCCAGCTGCGCCTCCCGCTCAAGGATCGAGGCGATGGTGACGACATCGCCGAGGTCGAGGCCGCGCGACTGCGCGTAGCCGAGGTCGATGCCTGTCATCTGGCGATCGAAGTGATCGAGCATCATCTCGACGACATCCCGCGCGGTGACGCCCGGCTTCACCGTGTACGTCGCCGGGAAGAGAAAGCCCTCGAGCGACCCGCCGTGCGCACCCTCAAGGTACGGATGCTCCGCAGCGAACTCGGGAGCGCCTGTCGTCACGAGCGCGAGCAGCTCGTCGGCGGGCACGCCCGCCTGAGCGGCGAATCGCTCGGCCACCTGCCGGGCTGTGAAGCCCTCTGGGATGGTCACGTCGATGGTGACGATCGGCGGTCCGGCAGAGAGCCGCTCGAGCACGAGGTCGTACGGCATGCCGGTCGCCAGATCGTACTCCCCGGGCTTCAGGCTGCCGTCGAGACCGCTCTCGCGTGCCTGGTAGCGGAACATGAGCGCGCTGTCGACGACGCCCGCGGCAGCCAGCATGTCCGCGATCTCGGCGGTGGTGGCTCCCTGCTCGACGACCACGTGGACCGGCTGACCGGCGGCGACCTCGGTCTCGGGGTGGTAGAGCAGGTAACGGCCGACGGCCACGCCTGCCACCGCAAGCAGCGCGATGACGACAAGCACCCCGAGCACCACTTGGCCCCACACGCGCCGACCTCCGGAGCCCACAGCACTGGCGCGCTTGGGCGCACCGTGGCGTCCGCGGGATGAAGCCGGTTGCCGACCGCCGCTGCTGACCGACGAACGCCGTGACTGCCCCCGCGCGTGCCGCGCACTTCGCGACGGACGCTCGGGCATGGTGGTCCCGTCGCTTACCTCGGGTACGGCGGAATGCGACCCGACTCGCCGCTCAACGTCTCCGGATGCACGCGTGCGCGTTGAGGCACGGCCGCTGCTGCGCGACCCCGCCCGGTCAGATTCGTTGCTTCGTGCTGCTGAAGACGTCCGTCGCGTCGCTCGCCGACGATCGTCACCTGCGCTGCGCTCTCGCGCCATCTGCCGCCTTCCGGAGCATTGTCAGCGAAAAGTGTAGCAGCGATGGGACTGCTGACAAACGGCGAGAGAGTGGCCGATGCCCGAGCGCCGCCATGCCGCGTTCTCTTGTGCACCGCCCGCGACGTGCGCGCTCAGGCCGCGCGGAGTCTCCCCGCTGGATCCCAGACCCGCTCGGCGGCGACCAGGAATGCGTCGAGGATGAGCGCGAGACCCGCGACGAGCACCGCCCCCTCAAGGGTCACAGCCGGATCGAGGTTCACGAGTCCGTTGATGATGGGCGCACCCAGTCCGCCGGCGTTGGCGACGGCTCCGATCGTGGCGGTCGCCACGTTCACGATCACCGAGATCCGCACGCCCGCCATGATGAGCGGGGCGGCGAGCGGCAACTCGACTCTCAGCAGGCGCTGCGCGGGGCGCATCCCCATTCCGTCCGCGCTCTCGATCACCTCGGACGACAGGCCTGTGAGGCCGGCCACCGTATTGCGGAGCACCGGCAGCACGCCATACAGCGTGAGCGCGAGCACGGTCGGCTCGAGGCCGAAGCCCAGCAGCGGCACCGCCAGGGTGAATACCGCGACCGGCGGAAACGTCTGTCCCAGGTTGGTGAGATCGGTGACCACGTCGAAGTAGTCCGCCCCGGCGGGGCGTGTCACGAAGACGCCCATGCCCAGCCCGATGAGTACCGAAAGCGCACTCGAGATGCCGACGAGTCGCACGTGCTGCCAGACGAGCTCGAGCGGCGTGGCGTCGGGGTAGAGCACGCGCGTCTCGCCCGGGAACAGCGCGCCGAGGACACCCGCAAGTACGGCGGGCGCAGCGGCGATGGCCAGGTAGAGCGTCAGGCCGAGCACGGGCGCGATGAAGGGCTTGAATCGCGTCATCCGAGGGGCCGCCGGAAGCGCTCGACGATCGTTTCCAGGCTCACGCTGCCGATCGGCTTGCCGGAGTCGTCGATCACGGCGATCGCGGGCACGCCGTGCTCGAGGATCCGGGCGAGCGCCTCCCGCATCGACGCCGACGCGCGAACCGCGCACGCTGACCCGCACGAAGAATCCACCGGGCCGAGCGCCTCGGTCACCGGCGCGAGCGAGAGTCGCTTCAAGGCGCGCTCGGCGCCTACGAAACCACCGACGAAGTCGTCGACCGGATATGCGAGCACCCTCTCGGGTGTGTCACGCTGGACGATCCTCCCCTCCCGCATCACCACGATCCAGTCAGCAAGCCGGACCGCCTCGTCCATATCGTGCGTCACAAACAGAACGGTCTTGCGCAGCGCACGTTGGATGCGGAGGAACTCCGACTGAAGTCGCTCGCGCGTGAGTGGATCGACCGCGCCGAACGGCTCGTCCATCAGGAGCACCGGCGGGTCAGCCGCAAGCGCTCGAGCTACGCCCACCCGTTGCGCCTCCCCGCCCGAGAGCTCCGAGGGGTACTTGCACGCGTAGGCATCCGCATCGAGCCCCATCAAGCCGAGGAGCTCGCGCACACGCGCGCTGATACGCGGACGATCCCATTTCAGCAGCTGCGGCACGGTGCTGATGTTCTGCTCCACCGTCCAGTGCGGGAACAGTCCCACGCCCTGGATGGCGTAGCCGATGTGGCGACGCAGGTCCTCCGAGGGAAGCTCGCCGATGTCACGTCCATCGAGGAGGACGGTTCCACTGTCAGGCTCGACCAGACGGTTCACCATCCGAAGCGTCGTCGACTTACCGCATCCGCTCGGTCCGATGAGCGCAGTCACCAGGCCTTCGGGCACCTCGAGCGTCACGTCGCTCACGGCCTCTCCTGCCGCGCCCGGGTAGCGCTTGCTCACGTGCTCCAGCCGGATCATCGGTCGCACGTCCCTTCGGCGGAGGTCCGGGCCGGCAGAAGCAACCGCTGTGCGGCGCGCAGAGCGCCGTCCGCCAGGAGCGCCATCGCCACGATCGCGAGTGACGCGAGCATGATCAGGTCGCTCGCCTGCTGCGACAGGCCGCCAAAGACGAAGAGCCCGAGCGTGCCTGCGGCAACGAAGGCGCCGAGCGTCGCGTTCCCGACGGTCTGCACGGTCGACGTCCGTACACCGCCGAGGAGCGCAGGCATCGCGAGCGGGATCCGCACCCTGCGCATCACCTGCCACTCGGTCATGCCCATCCCGAGCGCGGCGTCCACCGTCGCAGGCGGAACGCCCTCGAGACCGGCGTAGGTGTTGCGCACGACCGCGAGCAGTGCGTACAGCGTGAGTGCGAGGATCACGGGCGCCCATCCCAGGCCGCCCACGCCGAGGCGCTCGAACAGCGCCACGTTCGCACCCAGCCACGAGAGCGGGGCGAAGAGCAGACCGACCATCGCCAGGCCGGGAATCGTCTGGAAGACGCTCACGACCGCGAACACGGGGCGCTTGAGAGGCGGGCGCCGGAACGCGAGCACACCGAGCGAGACGCCCGCAACGATCGCGATCGCCATCGATACCGCCGCGAAGAGCACATGCGCTCCCACCTCGGCCCAGAAGCGCTCGCTCTGGCTGGCGTACTCCTTGAGCATGCCGAGGTTCGCAAGCGTGCCGCTCGCGAGCAACACGACGATGCCCACTGGCGCGAGCGCGCCGAGCACCGCGGCGAGTGCGCGCCGATCCGCCAGCTCCCGACGCGATGCCAGCACGACCATGTACCCCGCGATCATGCACGCCCAGGCACCCATGCCGATCGAGACACGCGCGAACTCCGGGCCATCGGCCAGCAGTCGCTCGGCGGCCACCGCCGATAGCATCAGCGTGCCGAGGGGCGCAACGGCGCCGAGCAACCCGCGAGCGGCCGATGCCGCCTCTCGCCGGTCGTTGCCGAGCGAGAGCACCACGAGCGCGACCCATACCGCCGCGATCGCTCCCAGCCACCATGGCCCGAGGGATGCAAGTGCCGAGAGGTCATCGCCGGTCTGGATGCGGCTCGAGCGGAACGTGGCGAATGGAAGCGCGACGAGCGACACCAGCCCGAGGACAGCGCCGGTCATCCCGACGGCGTGCACGCCCGGTCTGCGCGCGGAACGCACCTCCGTGTTTGCTGCGCGCGACGGCATTGCGTCCTACTCGATTAAGCCGCCCGCGATGAGGAAGTCGCGTGCCACTTCGTCGGCATCCTCACCGTTCACCTGGATGCGCGCGTTCAGCTCCTGCAACTTCTCCATCGTGAGCGATGCCATCACGGGCTCCAGCAGGCCGGCGATCTCGGGGTACCGCTCCATGATCTCGCCGGTGGCGATAGGCGTGGGCCAGTAGACCAGCTGCGCCCCGCGGTCGTCTTCCAGTACGACGAGGCCGAAGTCCGCAAGCGCACCGTCGGTCCCGTACGCCATGCCGAAGTTAACGCCGTCGGTCCCATCGGCCACCGCCTTCTCAGTCGCTGCGGTGTTGCCCCCGGCCAAACGCACCTGCTGGTCGGCCGTGAGCGTGTAGCCATACACCCGCTCGAACTCGGGGTTCGCGTCGAGGTTCGTGAAGAACTCGTCGCTGGCAGCGACCTTCGTGGTCTTGCCGGCTTTCACGTATTCCGTGAAGTCCGACATCGTCTCGAGCCCCTGCTCTTCGGCGAAGTCCTCACGTACGGCGATCGCCCAGGTGTTGTTCGCGCGTGCCGGCTCGAGCCAGACGATGCCGTGCTCTGCGAGGTCGAGTGACGCGACCAGCTCGTAGCCGGCCTCGCCGTCCTTGAACGCCGTCTTCTCGTCATCGCTGAGCGTGTCGCCGTAGAACCAGAACCCGCTGCCCGTGTACTCAGGGTAGATATCGATCTCCCCCGCGATGAGCGCCTTGCGCACGACCTCGGTCGCGCCGGTCTGACTCTTGTCCTGGACCTCGAATCCGTTCTCCTCAAGCGTCACCTTCACGATCGAGGAGATGAGCTCTCCTTCGGTGTCGATCTTCGACCCGATGACGACCGGGCCCTTGAGCTCTTCGGCGTCAGTCCCGTCTTCGGAGGAGGCGCATCCGCTGAGCGCGCCGAACAGCAGCGCTGCAGCGAGCATCACCGCCAGGGTCTTCCCGTGCTTTCGCATGTCGTACCTCCCTCGACTGTGGTGCACTAAGCTTCTGAAACAGCTGTCGGAGCGTCTGCAGGGACGATACCCGTTCGCGCGATCAGTCGGGCAACGCGTCCTTCATCTACTTCTGGATGTAGCCGGAGTTGGCAGTCACGGTGATCGGACTGAGGGGCGACTCAGTAACCGCTGCGGCTGACGAGGCCCGACCACGGCCGCTCATGCCATCTACCCTTTTGGCGCCCTCGCCACCGACACGATCGCGACGTCATCGGACAGCGTGCCCCCCGCGAACCGTAGGACTTCATCAAAGATCGCCTGCGGCACCTTCTTTGGGCGTAGCGAACCCATACTCCGAATGAACTCGACGAGGCGCTTCTGTCCGAACAGCTCCCCGTCCCGCCGGGCTTCAGTGACGCCGTCGGTGTAGAGAACCAGGAGGTCACCCCCCTCTAGCACGGTCTTGCCATTCTTGAACTTCATGTCCGGGAACGCACCCGCCAGTGGCGAACCGACCTCGAAAAGCTCAGCGTCGCCCGCTGCCCTTTTCACGATGCCCTTGGTGTGACCGGCGCTGCAGTAGACCAGATGTCCCGAAGCAGTGTCGAGGACGCAGAACACGATCGTCACGAAGGTCTCTGTGTGCGTCGCCTTCAAGATGACCGCGCTGGTCTTGCCGAGGACGGTGGCAGGAGTCCCGCCCTCGTACGCGAGCGCCCTGATCGTGTTCTTGACGAGGGAGGTCAGTGTCGCCGCCTGCACGCCCTTGCCCGAGACGTCGCCGAGAACGATGCCAACGCGGTCTCCGTCGAGCTCGAACACGTCGTAGAAGTCACCACCCACGGCTGCCGACACCGTCGCCGAGCGATACAGGTAGCCGAAGTCGGTTCCGGGGATCCGCGGGGGGACGGTAAGTAGCGCGGCCTGCAGCGTGTCGGCTATGTCCCGCTGCGTCGAGTAGAGCATCGCATTCTCGAACGTGAAGGACATGAGCGTGCCGAGGCGCCTCGCAAAGTCCGTTTCGCTGTCTCCCAGCGTCAGGTTGGCCGAATGGAAGTAGAACAACATCCACCCGATCGGCTCCTCGCGCAACAGCAGCGGAATCACAAGAACCGAACCGCCGTCCAGCAGCTGGATGTCGAAGTTGGAAGCGATACGCGCGGCCTCGATGTGGTCGAGCAGCGCGGGCGCTGTCGTCCTCGGGGGCGTGATGCTGACAGCAAGTTCCTGCTCGTCAAAGACGCGCCCGACTACCTCAGGGGCCATCCCGTACGCCTTCTTCACCACCTGCTTGGTGCCCTGCTTGACGAGGACAGCCGAAGACTCAGCGCCCAACGCTTCGGTCGACTCCTTGAGGATCTGCTCGAGGACTTGGTCGAGTTCGAGCGTCGAGCCGATCGTCACGCTGATGTTGTTGAGGGATGTGCTCAACCGCTCACGGTGCCGCACCTCTGTTGCGTCCTCGATGGCGAGCAGGATCGACGGTTCTTCCTGCTGCTCTTTCACGCGCCGGGCATTGAGCACCATGATGCGGTGGCCGACCCGTTGGAAGTCCCGCTCCACCTCGAGGTTCGCGAATTCCCGGTCACCCGGAAGGACCTGCTCGAGCAGGAAGGACAGCTCGGGGAAGTCCCACTGCCCGTCTCCGAGCTCGTGCACGAGCTCACCGATCGTCTCTTCGGGAGTGACGGCGAAGGTCCGGTAGAACGCATCGTTGGCCTCACGAACACGCAGGTCGGCTGCCAGTGTGAGCAACGGTTCGCGCACAGTCTGCACGACCGCTTCGGCGTGTTCGCGGGCAGCTTCGGCGATGCCCGTGCTCTTCTTGAGTTCGTCGATGTCGATGAAAGCGATGACAACGCCATCGACCGTTCCCTCGCCCGTCTTGTACGGCCGGATGCGAACGGAATACCAGCGACCGTCGGTGCTGTGCACCTCGGTCTCGAGCGGGACGCCGGCCTGCAGCACCTCACAGATCCTGTCCTGGAATTCGGGCACACCGACTTTCATGCGCAAGTCGGTGATAGGCCGTCCGACGTCGGTAGGGACGATGCTGACGATCACATCCGTCTCAGGAGTGAATCGGCGGATGCGCAGGTCAGCATCGAGGATGAGTATGGGTATCTCGACGCCCTCGATGACGTTGTTGAGATCGTCCGCGAGCCGACCGAGTTCCGTGTTGCGGTTCCTCAACTCGTCGTTGAGCGTTGTGAGTTCCTCGTTCGTCGACTGCAGCTCCTCCTGCGCCGTTTGGAACTCCTCGTTGATCGTGCGCAGCTCCTCGTTGCTCGACTGGAATCTCTCGCCCGCCGCCCGCAGGTCGGCGTTGGCGGCCTCCTTCTCGGAGGCGACGGCGTCAAGCTGCTCGCGGGCCTCGTCCAGCTGCTGACGAAGTGCGGGGGCCTCACCCTCATCGGCGACGCGTTGCTTGCCCTGCTTCGTCCGCGGTACGGAGTCCGGCATCTCCTTCGGTCGTTCTTCGAACAGCACCAGGTAGTAGTACTCCCCTGCCGGCGAAGCTATCGGCACCACCTCGACGTCGACCTCTCGCCGTTCGCCGTCGTCTTCCAACGCAGCCCCTTGCCGCTTCGCTGCGGCTTTCGTCTTGGCGGCCTCACGAATGACAGCCTCGACCGTCAGGGACAGGCCCGGAGCGATCAGCCGCGGCAACTTGAACTCGGGAGGCCCTTCAGCCGGATCGAGATACCTGCCGACTTGACCGCGGAACTGGAGGACGTCGAGATCTGCGGTGACGAGTATCCCGGCGGGATGATAGCGTCCTCGTACGACCTTCTCCGCCTCGCCGAGGATGTCGAACGCCGCCTCCTGCTGCGCCGCGTTGCCGCGCTGTGCGAAACCGAGCGCGCCCGCGGACGGCGCCAACGCCGAGAGCAGCTTGCCAGGTCCGGTCTTTCGCTTATAGATCCGATGCTTCTTGTCAACGACCGAGAAGAAAGCCGACTCCGTGCCGGTCGTCTCGGAGGAGCCGAGCAGAAGGAAGCCGCCGGGTTCAAGCGAATAGTGGAGGACTTGAAGCACCCGTTGCTGCAATGGGCGCTCCATATAGATCAACACGTTGCGGAAGCTCACGACATCGAGCCTCGAGAACGGAGGATCCTTCGTGATGTCGTGGACGGCGAAGACGCACTTCTCACGTATCGCGCGGTCGATCTGATAGCCGTCGGGCACCTGAACGAAGAAGCGCGCCAGGCGTTCGGCGGAGACCTCGTTCACGATGCCGTGCGGGTAAACACCCGTGCGTGCGATATTGACGTCCAACTCGTTCACATCGGAGGCGAACATCTGGATCTCGGGATGAGACGACGTTCCATCGAGCAACTCGACCAGCGTGATGAGGATGCTGTACGCCTCCTGCCCCTTTGCGCAACCAGGCACCCAGATCCTGATGGTCTCACCCGATCCCTTGCGCTTCAGCAACTCCGGGAAGACCTCGCGCCGCAGCGCGTCGATCGCGTCCGGATCACGGAAGAACTCCGTCATGTTGACGAGGATGTCCCGGTACAGAGCTTCAACTTCAGATGGGCGCTCCTTGAGGGCGCCGAGGTAGTCCTTCATGGTTGTGACGCCCTCGAGAAGCATGCGGCGTGATATGCGTCGCACCAGAGTCGTCCTTCGGTAGCTTCTGAGGTCGAGGCCGGTAGTCTCGCGCACCAGCGACAGGATCTTCCCGAGGGACTCCTCATCGACCACCTCGGCAGCCTCGTTCCGGGGTCTCGATTCCCTCAGACCCGGATGCTGGCCCAGCCTTACCAGTTCCTCGGCGATGTGTTCGGGGTCAAGCACCGCGTCAGCGGCACCAGCCCCGATTGCCGCTTGCGGCATCCCGTCATACTCCGCGGTGGAGGGCTCTTGCGCGATCGTCAGCCCGCCGGCCGCCTTCACCGCCGCCAACCCGAGCGTCCCGTCGGAGCCCGTGCCGGACAACACGACTCCCACCGCCTTGTTCTCGCACTCCTCGGCGAGCGACCGCAGGAGGACGTCTATCGGCAGGACTTGAGTCGGCGGCTTCGGGCGCTTCTCAAGTACGAAGGCGCCATTCAAGACGCGGATGGACACGTCCGGCGGCATCACGTAAATGTGGTCCGGCTCCACCCGCATGGCATGGGTGGCCTCCGCCACAGGCATCTCGCTGACCCGGCCGAGGATGTCCGCCAGCATGCTGTCCTGTGTGGGATCGAGGTGCTGCACCAGCACCAGCGCCATCCCCACGCGCGCGGGCAACGCCCGAAGGAGCCTCGTGAACGCTTCAAGACCCCCGGCGGACGCGCCGATTCCGGCGATGGGGCACGAGGAGCGGACATCCCTCGTGCCCGGTCCGTCCGCAGAGGCGGACGCGCGCGCACGACGTGGTGCCTTGGCCGTCCCGCCCGCCTTGCCGCCCTTCGACCGGGCTTGCGGAGTCTGACGGTGTTCACTGTCGCTCAAGAACACACCCCTTACGCCCTTGGGCGGGAATCATCGCCATGCCGTCAACGAAGTTACTCCCCACCCAGTCTCTCCTGCAATCAGCGAGTAGGTGCCTCTCCGGAGGATCGGCCTCGAGCCGTTTCGAGAACCAAGCGGGTGCTCCCTCTCGGCAGCGGTTACAAACGCGTCCGCCAGGAGAAGATGTCGGATGAGTTGCGAGTGCCTGTGCCGAGCAGTTCGGGCTGTATTGGAGAATCAGCACGGGTGAGTTCTTTGCCACGGTGGCCAAGAGGGTGTCCGCGGCCGTAGGTTCACCGTTTGCGTTCGTCACAGCCGCCGGTTTGGTCGTTGTCTGGGCGATCTCGGGGCCGTTCTTCGGCTATTCGGAGAGGTGGCAGCTGGTCATCAACACCGGCACCACGATCATCACCTTCTTGATGGTCTTCGTGATTCAGAACGCCCAGAACAGGGACCAGAAGGCGATCCAGCTCAAGCTGGACGAGCTTCTCCGGGCTACCAAGGACGCCGAGACGGGCTTCGTGGACCTCGAGAACATGGACGACAGGGCACTTGAGAAGCTTGAGGACAGGTTCAAGTCCTTCCACGAGCAGCACGCCGGCCATGAGGCAGACGGTCACGAGGGCGAAACCGCACGTGAGGATGCGCAGGGACAGTGACCAAGGCAAGACGCACGTGCGTCAGGGTTCCGATTCGATGTCTCGAGACGCCGGCCCATAGATCACGTCGCCGTGACGACCGAAGCGTGATCCGTGGCATGGGCAGTCAACGGTGCCTTCCGCGGTGTTCCACTTGGTCTCGCATCCCAGGTGCGTGCACGACCGTCCGGCAGCCGAGTCTTCGTGCGCCTTCCCGCGCCTCGACGTCAAGTGCCCTTCCATGAATTCGCGAGCGACTGTGGCGTTCTCGGCGGCCAGGGAAGGAACTGACGTCAGACCTGGCCCGCGCCTGGGCGACACGATCTCAGTGAGCGGACCCGAGCGCCCGGCGACTGCATCTGCAATCACCGAGGCGGCCACAACGCTCTTGGTCATACCCCACCCCGCGAACCCGGTGGCCATGAACAGATTCCGGCCGAGCGGAGCTTCCCCGATGAATGGCAAGCCATCGGGCGTCTCGTGATCGTGGGCAGACCAGTGGCGCACAACCTCCACATCTCCGACGACGCGCGCAACTGAGGCCGCAAGTCTCCCGTAGGCGGCTCGCTCGTCCGCCTCCGATCCAACCCGAACCCGCTCCCCGCCCGCTATCCATGTGCCGTCAACGTCTAGCGTCGGTCTCAGCGTGAGCGCCTCGCCTCCGACCTGCATCCACATGCCGTCGGGAAGCGGGTGTTGCGGCACGAACTCAAGTGCATAGTGCGCATACGGGAAGAGACGAGTGAAGAACGCGCCAGTATCGTGCATGGGAACGTGATCGGCCAGAATGGCAATGGGCGCACGGACCGAAGCCCCATCACAGAGCGCTCTCCAGAACTCGCCGTCGCGCTCCAGTGAGCGGACGGCAGTGCGTTCGTGCACCTCTACCTGCGCCCCAAGTGAAGCCAGCAGCTCCAGGACAAAAGCGGCGGGGTCGATCAGTGCCTGGTCTTGAAGAAGCGCCGCTGGTCGGCCGAACGGACGAGGCGCGTCTGCGGGCGTAGCGGGCAGCCCGGCCGAGACCAGCGCTTCGAGGTGCTCCGGGATGCTGGCGCTCGCCTCATCGTCGCCGGCCACCAAGTACGCCGGCACCCGGCGTAGCCCGCACGTGGTACCCAGATCGAGCGCTATGGCCGAGAACTCCTCGACCGCCGCGAGGTTCGCTGCAGCCCAAGTACACACATCCTCGCGCGAGTTCTTCGCGAGCAACGCGCGCCATGAGTCGCCATGAAGCGCCGTGACCTTCGCAGTCGAGTGCCCCGTGGTGCCGGAAGCGATCCGTCGCCGTTCCAGCATCATGACGACTCGTCCCTCGCCGACGAGTCTGCGAGCGAGCAACGCTCCGGTCAGGCCGCAGCCGACAATCAGAATGTCGGCGTCGCGCTCACCGTCAAGCGATGGGTAGTCTGCCGCCTCGGCGTCGAGCCACACGGATCCCGCGCTTCCGGCGACATCGGGAACGGTCTCAATGTACTCGCGATCCACTGTGATCTCCCGTCGAGTTGCTGGTTGAAGGTTCTCGGGCGTATGTACCCGCTACCCAACCCGCGACTCGGACACTCAGTGCACTGGCTGACGTCAGAGTGACCCTAGGAATGGGACGGCAGCTTGCTCGCCACGATTCTTCCAGTTCTCTCGTGGGTAGGCAGTACAGGCAGGGTCGCTTGGCCCGGCTCAGACTGAAACCCGCAGGAGGTCATGATGGCTGCCCAGAAGAGGATGCCCGCCAAGGGCAAGCGCGCGGCGACCGGGACAGGTGCCCCCGAGACCGGTAATGCCGGTGAGTTGCACCAACACGCTGGAGGACAACACCCTCCGCTCACGACGAACCAGGGCGTGCAGATCTCAGACGACCAGAACTCACTGCGCGCCGGCGACTCGGGGCCAACCTTGCTCGAGGACTTCGTCCTCCGAGAGAAGATCATGCACTTCGACCACGAGCGCATTCCGGAGCGCATCGTGCACGCGCGCGGCACGGGAGTGCATGGCTTCTTCGAGCTCACCAACTCCCTGAGCAAGGTCACGACCGCGAAGATCTTCACCCATGTCGGCGTCAAGGTCCCGGTATTCGCTCGCTTCTCGACTGTCGCCGGCGGATCGGGATCGGTAGACACCCCTCGTGACGTACGTGGCTTCGCCGTGAGGTTCTACACCGAGGAAGGCAACCTGGACATCGTGGGCAACAACATCCCGGTCTTCTTCATCCAGGATGCCATCAAGTTCCCTGACTTCGTTCACGCCGTGAAGATGGAGCCGGACCGCGGGTTCCCGCAAGCTGCAAGCGCGCACGACAATTTCTGGGATTTCATCTCGCTCACGCCTGAATCGATGCACGCGGTCATCTGGGCGATGTCGGACCGCGCGATTCCCCGCTCTCTGCGTATGATCGAGGGATTCGGCGTCCACAGCTTCCGGTTCATCGACCGCTCCGGCCACAGCACGTTCGTCAAGTTCCACTGGCGCCCCTCGCTCGGACTGCAGTCCACTGTCTGGGATGAGGCGGTCAAGCTCGCCGGCGCGGACCCGGACTTTCATCGCCGGGACATGTTCGAGGCGATCCAGGCCGGCGTGTACCCCGAGTGGGAGCTGCTCGTGCAGCTGTTCACGCAGGAGCAGGCGGACGACTTCCCCTTCGACCACCTCGACTCCACCAAACTGATTCCGGAGGAGCTCGTGCCACTCACGCCGGTCGGACGAATGGTGTTGGATCGCTGGCCCGACAACTTCTTCGCCGAGACCGAACAGGTCGCCTTCTGTCCGGCCAACATCGTGCCGGGCATGGACTTCAGCAACGACCCGCTCCTGCAGGGCCGACTCTTCTCCTACACCGACACGCAGCTCTCGCGTCTCGGGGGCGTGAACTTCCACCAGATTCCGATCAACGCAGCCAAGTGCCCTGTCAACAACAACCAGCGCGACGGGCACATGCAGATGGCTGTACCACACGGCCGAACCAACTATGAGCCGCAATCACTCGAGCCGGATCGGCCCCTCGAGTCTCCTCACGGATTCACCAGCGCCGCGGCTTCAATCGATCTCGGACCCAAGCGCCGCGTCCGGTCAGCGAGCTTCGCCGATCACTACAGCCAACCCCGCCAGTTCTTCCGCAGCCAGAGTCCTGCGGAGCAGGCACACATCGTTTCGGCGTACGTGTTCGAACTGTCCAAAGTGGAGACCCCACACGTGCGAGAAGCGATTGTCGGACATCTGCGCAACATCGACGACACACTGGCCAAGCGCGTCGCCGCCAGCTTGAACATGTCTAAGCTACCGGCGGCTCCTCATGCAGCCGCCCACATTCAGGACTTGCCGAAGTCGCCGCCGCTGGGCCTCATCGGCAAGATGAAGGACACGCTCAAGGGCCGCACAGTGGGCATCCTGGTTGCCGACGGATCCGACAGCGCGGCGATCGACGCGATCCGCAAGGCTGCACACGGTGCCGGGGCTGCCGTCAAGGTGGTGGCGCCCAAGATCGGCGAGGTCAAGCTCGGAGGCGGAAAGTACGAGGTCATCGAGAACCAGCTCGCCGGGACGCCCTCGGTCGTCTTCGACGCAGTGGCGGTAGTCCTGTCTGACGCAGGCGCAAAGCAGCTCGCCAAAGAAGGCGCGGCAGTCGACTTTGTTCGGGACGCATTCGGCCACCTCAAGGCGATCGCCGCCAACGAAGGCGCCGCAGCACTCCTCAAGGCTGCGGGAGTCAAAGCCGACCCAGGTGTCATCGACACCGCCGATCCCAAGGCGTTCATCAAAGCCGCGAAAACGCGTCAGTGGGCACGCGAGCCAAAGGTGCGTACGTTGCCGTAGACCGGACCGCTCTTGGCGAATCGCGCTATCGGCGCCCCGTCTTCTGTTGCAGGAAGACGGGGCGTTGCGCTGCCGCTCGCGCCTACCCTTCCGCATACGCGGCTTTTCGTGGGTTGTGTCCTATGATTGCCTCATGTCGACGCCGATTCTCGCCACCAAGCTCTACGTCCCGCCGCCTCGGACCAGCGTGGTCCTTCGCCCCCGCCTGATCGAACGGCTGGACGTGGGTCTGCGGAGCAGGCTGATCCTCGTATCGGCCCCGGCCGGCTTCGGCAAGACCACGATAGTCAGCGAGTGGGCGGCGGGCGGCAGCCGTCTTGAGCCGAAAGTCCGTACTGCATGGCTCTCACTGGACGAAGGCGACGGCGATCCGGCGCGCTTCCTCACCTACCTCGTCGCCGCCCTGCAGACGGTTGCGGCGGACGTTGGCCAAGGGGTTCTGGGCATGCTCCAGTCCCCCCAAACGCCACCCACCGAGACGATGCTCGCGACCCTGCTGAACGAGATAGCTGCTCTCCCCCACGGGGTCGTCCTCGTTCTCGACGACTACCACCGCGTCGACTCCGAACCGGTAGATGGAGCTGTCGCGTTCCTACTGGAGCACCTGCCACCGCAGTTGCACCTGGTCATCGCTACCCGGGAGGACCCGCGCCTGCCCCTGGCCCGGTGGCGAGCTCGCGGGCAACTGACCGAGTTGCGCGCGGCCGACCTCCGCTTCAGCGCCTCCGAAGGCGCCGAGTTCCTCAACCAGGCGATGGGTCTCGACCTCTCGGCGGAGGACATCAGCGCACTGGAGACACGCACCGAGGGCTGGATCGCCGGCCTGCAGTTGGCGGCGCTCTCCATTCAAGGGCATTCGGATGCCGTCGGCTTCATCGAGGCCTTCACGGGCAGCAACCGTTTCGTACTGGACTACCTGGTCGAGGAGGTCCTTCAGCGTCAGCCGCAGGCCGCGCGCAGCTTCCTGCTGCAGACCTCCCTTCTCGACACGCTGTGCGGTGCCCTGTGCGATGCCGTCACCGGGCAGAAGCACGGCAAGGAGATGCTCGAGCGCTTGGAGCGAGACAACCTGTTCGTCGTCCCCCTCGACGACGAGCGTCGATGGTATCGCTATCACCACCTCTTCGCCGATGTCCTGCAGGCGCTCGCGCGCGCGGAACAGCCCGATCAGCTAGCGGCCCTGCACAAACGGGCCAGCGATTGGTACGAGGAGAACGGCTCGCGGCCCGACGCAGTCCGTCACGCTCTGTACGCCGAGGACTTCGAGTGGGCTGCGGACCTGATCGAGCGGGCCGGTCCGATGCTGGTGACGAGCTCACAGACCGCTATCTGGCTCAACTGGGCGCGGTCGCTGCCGGACGAGCTGATCCGCGCTCGGCCCGTGCTTAGCGTTTGGCACGCCTACGCGTTGTTGGGCAGTGGCGAATTGGAGGCCGCTGAGGCTCGGCTGACTGACGCCGAGCGCTGGCTCGAGCCCGGGCCGGGGCAGCCGACGGTCTCCGTGGACCAAGAACAGCTTCGGTCTCTGCTGGCGACCATAGCGGTGGCCCGTGCCTACCGTGCCCATTCTCTGGGTGATGTGCCGGGCACCGTGAAGCACGCTCAGCGAGTACTCGAGCTCCTGCCCGAAGGAGACCACCCCAGGCGTGAACAGGCGATCGCGCTCATGGGGATGACGTGTTGGGCCAGCGGCGATCTGCAAGCCGCCGACCGGGTGTTTGTCGACTACAGCCAAAGGCAAATCGCCGCCGGCAACATCCTGGTCGCGATCAGCGCGATGACCGTCCTGCCTGACATCGAGCCGACGCTGGGTCGTCTGCGTGAGGCGATCGACGCACTCACGGGGTTATTGCACGTCGTGGTGGACCAGGGCGAGCCCCTACCTCCGGAAGCGGCCGATCTGTATCGGGGGCTTGGGGAATTGGTCCTCGAGCAGGGCGACCTGACTGCTGCCGCAGCACACCTACTGAAAAGCAAGGAACTGGGCGAGCAGGATGAGTTGCCGGTATGGCGTTGGCGATGGCATGTCGCGAAGGCTCGACTCCACGAGGTACAAGGCGATCCGGAGGGCGCTCTCCGTCTGCTGGACGAGGCCCAGCGCCTCTTTATCAGGACGCCCCTGCCAGACGCGCGCCCCCTGGCGGCTCTGAAGGCCCGGATCTGGGCTACGCAGGGCAGGGTGACCGAAGCACTGGAGTGGGCGCGGGAAAGAGGGCTGTCCGTCGACGACGATCTCAGCTACCTGCACGAGTTCGAACACGTCACCCTTGCGAGAGTGCTCGTCGCCCAGTACGAGAGCGAGCACGTGGATGGTGCCGTCCACGACGCCATAGGGCTGCTGGAGCGCCTCCTGCATGCGGCCGAAGAAGGCGGCAGGACGGGGAGCGCGATCGAGATCCTGGCGTTTCAGGCGCTCGCCCACCAAGCGCAAGGCGACACGTCCTCGGCCCTTGCACCACTGGAGCGTGCCCTGTCCCTGGCCGAACCGGAGGGCTACGTCCGGGTCTTTGTGAGCGAGGGCCCGCCGATGGCCCGCCTTCTCACTGAAGCCGCTTCCCGCGGAATAGCGCCAGACAGCGCGAGGCGGTTGTTGGCAGCGTTCCGGGAGGCAGGAGATGCCCACCCCTCCGGACCCAAGGAGCTCCTCAGCGAGCGCGAAGTCGAAGTGCTCCAGCACATCGCAGCTGGACTCACGAACCGGCAGATCGCCGCCCGGCTGTATCTCTCGCTGTACACCGTCAAAGCCCATGCGCGCAGCATCTACGACAAGCTTGATGCCCACAGCCGCACGCAGGCCGTCGCCAGGGCCCGGGAGCTTGGCATCCTGCCTCTCCACTGAGATTAGTCCCATCGGTTAGTCCCTTCGACCGATGTCAGTGCCCTCGCACGCCCCCATGCTCTTAGAGGAGGCGCACTTAGACGCCTCAACCGGTGGCAAAGGGCGACGAGGACAGTGGCGGAGCGGCGAAGCCAGAGGACAGACCCGGATTGGCCTGCGGTCTATCAGATCAGGGTCGAAGGCCATCTCGGGCACGCGATGACGGGCTGGTTCGAAGGCCTGTCGATCGCGCTGGAGGACGACGGCGACACGCTCTTGACCGGCGCCGTGGTCGATCAGGCCGCGCTGCACGGACTCCTCACGAAGGTGCGTGATCTGGGCGTACTGCTCGTCTCGGTCAATCGACTGGATGCCGGCCCGGGGCCACGACCAACAGAAGAAGGAGATTGAGATGCGCACGTACAGAGGAAACGCGATAGCGGTGGGAGTTCTGTTCATCCTGTGCTCGGCCACGTCGATCCTGAGCATCGTCCCACTGGGCGGTCCGCTGGTCGCCCCCGTCGATCTCGCCAAGTTGGCGACGAACGACACCCGGGTGGTGTTGACCGCACTCATCGAGTTCGTGTGGGCATTGACCGGGGCAGGCATCGCCATCGGTCTGTATCCCGTCATCAAGAAGTTCAACCCGGCCCTGGCCCTCGGATCTGTCGCCGGCAGGTTGGTCGAGGCCGTGTTCGTCGTGGTCGGGGCTCTCGGGCTGCTTGCGCTGCTGACCGTGGGCCAAGAGGCTGTGGCAGTAGGCTCCGCCAGCGTGGCCACGGTGGCGACGACGTCGAACCTGGTGCTCGCGGCACGCGAGTGGGTGCATGGGTTCGTCGCGCTGATCCCGTTCGGCGTTGGAGCGTTCATGTACTACGTCGTGCTCTACAGGTCGCGGCTCGTTCCCCGCTGGCTGTCGGGTTGGGGGCTCGTCGCGATCGCGTTGTTCATGGTTTCGACCGTCATCGCAGGCTTCACGCAGGAGTTCGGCTTCACGACGGTAAACACGGTGCTCAACATCCCGATCGGTCTCCAGGAAATGGCGCTGGCTATCTGGCTCATCGCCAAGGGGTTCGATCAGAGGGCGCTGGCCTCTGGTGCCGAGAGCGAGGCGTAGTCACATGGACGCATCCACTCGACGCAGCATGCGAGTGCAGAAGGCAGGCGGCATCGCGGCAGTCTACATCGCGATAGCGTATCTCGCGGCAATCCCCTACTTCGTCTTCCTGGTGAACTACCCCCGTGTGGTCGACCCGACCCAGAAGGTCATCTTGCTGAAGGACAACTACGCGAGTATGTACTGGATGCATGTCGTCTCGTTCGAGTTCGTCGCACTCGCTCTGATCGTGGTCACTTTTGCGATCCACCAGCGCCTGAAAGAGCTCGCGCCGTCGACAGCGCAGTTCGCGACTGTCGCGGGGCTCATCCGGGCGGGCCTTCTGCTCGCCAGCGTCATGGTGTTCAACTACGGAATGGGAGTGGTGGTCCGGCTCTACGCCACCGCGCCCGCACAGGCCGTGTCGGCGTGGCAGGTGATCGAGCCCCTGGCTTCAGCCCTGGGCGGATCCGGCGGCGATCTCCTCGGCGGGCTGTGGTTTCTGCTCCTGAGCGCAGCGGCTCTTCGAACGAAGGTACTCCCGAGTGCACTGAGCTGGCTGGGTGTGGTGATCGGCGGCGCCGGCATTCTCACCTTGGTGCCGGGACTGAGTGGACTGGAAGCCGTGTTCGGGCTGCTGCAGATCGTGTGGTTCTTATGGCTCGGGATCGTCATGGTGCGGAGCAGGCCGGACTCTGGAAGGGCAGCGGAATGGACCCGATAGCCAGAAAGAACCTGAGGACCTACTTCATCCTGGCATACGTGATCTTCTGGCTCCTGCTGGTCTTCACCGGCCTCTCGATCGTGCTGAAGGTCCCCCCAGTCGTCCAGACGGCCATGGAAACCGTCTGCGCTTGGGCGCCGACCTTTGCACTCCTCATCATGTACAAGAGGGTCTTCCCCGGTGTGCCTCTGCTGACCTGGCTCAAGAAGCAGTTCCCCAGGGTCTGCGCACTCGACTTCGTCGTCCCGGCGGTTCTGCAGGTGCTTGCGGTCGCGTGTGCCGTCGGCGCGTACCTCGTCATCAATGGGAAGTCACTCGGCTCGCTGCAGTTCGTCTCGGCGATCGATGTCCTGCCGCTTCTGGTGGTCAAGCTGACGTCGGGGCCGATGGGCGAAGAGCTTGGGTGGCGAGCATACGCATTGAACGAGCGCCAGAAGACGTTCAGCCCGCTTGTCTCATCGTTGTTCATCGGAGTCATCTGGGGCTTCTGGCATCTGCCGCTCTGGCTGCTCTCCGGGTACTCCGGTGGGACCCTGGCCCTTTACGTGGCTTCCTTCCTTGTCGCGATCATCAGTACTTCGGTGTTGATCACGTTCTTCTACAACCGAAGCGGCAACATACTTGTTGCCGTGTGGGTGCACTTTCTCTTCAACTTCCTGTTGAGCGCGGTTAAGATCGATACCGTGCCGCTTCTGGCGTACACCTCGATCACCTACCTCGTCGCCGCGCTCCTTGTCGTCGCGTTCGGCCGGAGGACCATGATGCGCACGCCGACACTGAGTGCCGATCCATTCTGATGATCCCGCGACTCACACGCCGTGACCTATCTGTCCGAACGTTCGCACGAAAGGCCGGGCGCGTGATGTCGATCGCCATCTCCGTCTTGCTGGCTTCGGTGCTCGTTCTTGTGGGCGTCTTGCTGCTCCTGAGTCCCGGACGGCCGACGCCGTTTCTCGATGACAACGGGAAGCCGCTTCCGGGCAGCATTTCGGAGAAGACCCGCGTCACCATCAACGGTGTCGAGCAGGGCATGTTCATCAAGGCCAAGGACGCGAGCAAGCCCGTGCTGCTCTACCTCCATGGCGGCATGCCCGACTACTTCCTGACCGAGCGCTACCCCACGGGTCTCGACGAGGACTTCGTCGTGGTCTGGTGGGAGCAGCGCGGCTCGGGCCTGTCCTACAGCCCCGACATGGCACCGGAGTCTCTGACCGCGGAGCAGATCGTGGCCGACACGCTGGCGATGACCGACTACCTCCGCGAGCGCTTCGGCCAGGACAAGATCTACCTCATGGGGCACTCGGGAGGGACCTTCATCGGCATCCAGGCGGCCGCGCGCGCACCGGAGAAGTACCGCGCCTACATCGGCGTTGCCCAGATGTCCTACCAACTCCGCTCCGAGCAGCTGGCGTACGACTACATGCTCGAGCGGTTCAAGTCAAACGGGAACGCGGACATGGCACGGAAGCTGGAAGCGGCGCCAGTCGGCGACTCGGTTCCGCTTTCGAACGAGTACAGCTCGGTCCGCGATGTCGCGATGCACGAACTGGGCATCGGCACGATTCACGACATGCGCTCGATCGTCACCGGTCTGCTTCTGGAGTCCTTCCGAAGCCCCGAGTACACGCTCGGCGAGAAGGTCGGCATGTGGCGTGGCAAGATCTTCTCCGGCAGCCGGTTGTGGAACACGGAGCTGGCCACGGACCTGACGAAGAAGGTCACACGGCTGGAGATCCCCGTCTACTTCCTGCACGGCGCGTACGACTACACCGTCTCGTACCCGCTGGCAAAGGCCTACTACGAACAGCTGGACGCGCCGCTGAAGGGCTTCTACACGTTCGAGCAGTCGGCGCACAGCCCGCTGTTCGAGGAGCCGACGAAGACGTGCGAGATACTGCGGACGGATGTACTGGCAGGCGTAAACGGGCTCGCGGACCCGGAGTAACGGCGCTACTCGTTCGGCTTGACGACGTTCTTCACGGCATCCGTTGCCTTGTCGACCGTCTTCTTGGTCGCCGCACTGGCGCGGTCTACTTTGCCTTCTCGCTCCAGGCTCTTGTCTCCCGTCGCGTCGCCGACGGCTTCCTTCAGTCGGCCAATGGTCTCTTCCGCCTTGTGCTCACCCATCATCCTCGCCCCTTTCGGCAAGTCGCGGTGTCCGTTTAGTAGCCTCTACCCCGATTTCGCAGCACTGAAGACGATCGCAGCGGCGTGGCAATCACCAGACGGCCGACTCAGCATGTTCGAGCTGCGGTCTCCACTCCCTGGAGGGTCCTGTGCCAAACGAAACGGGGCCCCATTCGGGACCCCGCTGAGTACGCTGGTCGGGCTTGTTAGGCCGGTTTGTAGCCGTGGGAAGCGAACTCCGCTACTCCCCCCGTAGCAGCCCATCAATACACGCACTATTTCTTCTTGTCGGCAGCCTTCTTCTTGTCGGCAGCCTTCTTTCTGGCGTTGGCCTTCATACTGTCGGCAACCTTCTTTGCGTCGGCCCTCTTACTGGCGGCAGCCTTCTTCGCTTCGGCCTTCTTGCTGTCGGCAACCTTCTTCGCTTCGGCGATCTTACTGTCGGCAGCCTTCTTCGCTTCGGCCACTTCTGTCGCCTCCGATACCTGGGACTGGAAGGACTTGAGCCTTGGACGCTCCGCGTTGGCACATTCCAGCGCGAACAGTCGCATCGTTGTTTCTACCCGAATACGGCACCGGGCGCGGAGCGCGAATGTTGACTCCGCCGCGGGGACGCGACATCGACAAGGGGTCGCTTCTGGTGTCCCCTTGTGGTCGGGCTTACCGGCCGCGTTTGTTCTCTGCGATGTGCCGGGGCATGGCCATGCCCCCCACCGCGGACCAGCAGTCAGACGGCTAGCTGTCTGCCCGCTCCTTCACTGCAGTGGCCTTGTCGGCCACCTTGTCGCTCAGACTCCCGGCCTTCTCGCTCACCCCGTCGCGCGCGTCGTCGAATTTGTCGCCGAGGTCGTCCTTCACGGCCTCGACTGCCTCCTTGGTTTTCGCGACTGCCTGATCACGCTTACCCTCTGCTTCGAGCTGTTCGTTGCCGGTCTTGTCTCCGACCCATTCCTTCACCTTGCCTACGGCTTCTTCAGCCGCATCCTTGATCTTGTCGTCGAATCCCATCGTGACCTCTCTCCGTCGAGCGAACGCATAGTCGGTATGTTCCCAGTCGTGCGCTCGAGTCCATGTCGCGAGCATTCCCGCAGGTAAACGAAGCCACGCACCCCGAAGGTCGCATTCAGGAAGTGCTGCGCCGCCTCGGCGTGGGGCCGGTTGCCAGCGGGTCGCCGGGGGTAGACTCGAGTAGCCGGCCGGAACGAAGCCGCCTGACATGACGAGAGGGCGCCATGAAGCCCGTGGCCGACCATGATCCATACACTAGCAACCGTGTGTGCGATGACCCGAGCCAAGATCTACTTCAGCTCGGTAACGACGACGGACTCGAACCTCTCATCAATGAGTATCCGAGCGGGGAGCTCTGCAGGTACGTACGTGACGCCGCGCCAGGCTCCGCGGTTGGGAGTTGATTCGCGATGGACCTTCAGACCATAGGACGAATCATCCAGATCGCTGGCATCTCGATGCTGGTACTTGGCGCGCTTCTGTGGTTGGGCGGGCGCATGGGACTCGGGACGCTGCCCGGTGACATTCGCCTCAACGGTGCCGGCTGGGGCTGCTACGTGTCGATCGCGACATCGATCCTACTCTCGCTCCTACTCACGGTCGTGCTCAACCTACTCCTGCGCTTCTTCAACAAGTAACGAAACTGCGGCAGGGGGGAACTCGCGCTAGCGAGAATCGACAGGCGGTGCGAAGACGACGAGCGTGAAAGAGAAGGTCGACCGGGAGCTGCGCCGACCAGAGCTTGATCGCCGCCTGGTCACCGCGCTCGTCGTCGGCGTGCTCGATCGCACGCTGTTGCGCGTCGGCAACACAGAGTATCGCAACGATAACCAGTCCTACGGGCTGACGACTCTAGAGGACGATCACGTTGAACTTTCGGGACTCCGTCGAATGCGCTGGTCGGACTTAGCAGCCGCATCTGTAACCGCTGCACGTGTCAAGTGAAGTGAGAATCATGCCTTCGCGGCGGTGGTGCCACCCCTTCCAGTCTCAGCCGATCTCCAGCACGCCACGACGGCCGCCCTCATAGAAAGCGATCGTCACACTGTGCTTCCCGTCCTTCAAGGTCAGCATCCGCGCATCGCGGTCGGTGGCGAACTCGAGCTTGTCGCTGCGCTCCTGGTAGTAGGCGCAGACGTCCTCGAGGGACAGATCGGGCTCCTTCTCGCCGTCGAGGTCGGCGATGTCGAACTGCCGCCAGTACGCCGTATCCGTGCTGCGGTAGAGGTACTCGTAGTACTGCCCCGGCTACCTATGGTTGAGCCGGCCACCCCAGAAGCCTTCCACGAAAGCCCCCGCCATCAGCAGCGTCACGCCGGCGAAGTAGAGCGCGTGGGGCAGCACGTGGGCCGCGTCCAGTACGTCGAACGGGTAGAGGGCATGATAGACCACCAATGCGAGGCTCAGAGGAATCATCGCGACGGCCGTCCAGATCTTGATTCTGAACAGCTTGATCTTTGACGCTCCATAGCGGTACTTCCAGGTGAACCATCCGCTCAGGGTGACGGGGATGAGGACGATTGCCGAGACCAGGAGCGTGATGAACGCCGCATAATCCAGGCAGGGGTTCTTGGTGATCAGGTGCAGCGCCATGAATAAGAAAGCACCGGCAAGAGCGCTCACCGGGAAGTGAACCAGCACTACGTGCCAGTGGATCTTGTACTTGCGGCGCTGCTGCGACTCGGATGTCCGCCCCGCGATGTCAGCCTCCATACATGCCCCCACAGCCGATTCGGCTACTGTTCCTCTCTTCCCGTATCGGTCGACGGCCTACCTACGAAGATGGCCCGCCATGGCGAGCCTACCTGCCACCTGCGCACTCGCGGGACCGCGTCCGGCCGCTCCAGGGCCATAGGCGAAAGGGGCCTCGGTTCAGGTTTGCCTGCGTTCCGGCAGGTGAGCGAAACGAGGCACCCCGAAGGGTGCCTCGAAATGCGTTGGCCGGACTTCGTGGACGCGTTTGTAACTGCTGCATGTGTCAAGTGAAGCGTGACCTTGGGATTAGGAGTCCGTGGAGGTCAGCAGCTCGGCTCCCAGCCCTTGATGCTGCGGGAGCCGGAGACACTCTGGTAATTGTGGCGACCAGCAGTACTGCAAGTCCCGCTGGAGATATCGACCTTGAGTCGATCGAGCACCTGGAGAATCGCCCATCTCGAACCGTTCAGAAGTGGGTACGTACTCACGATATGAAGGGAGTAGCCATGCACCGACGCACAATGATGGTCATCATCACAATCTGTCTGACAGCGCTGCTGACGGCGACGATCGTTGGTTGTTTGAGCGTAGACAACTCGGACGGCAGCTCAGATGACGGGGGCGACATGATGGATAACGGCGGGTCAGGCGACGACATGATGGACAACGACGGTTCGGGTGGCGATCAAGGCAACGGCACGATGAACCCCTAGGAGATCGAGCAACACTCCAAGCGCGCCCTAGGTAGTGTGTCTGAACGCTCTTCGGCTCGCTGTTGGGTTGCCGAGTCTCACAAACGCAGAAGCCGACTCACGAGGGCGCCGGCTTCTGAAGTGGTATTGAGAATCCTTCGGTCACTTCTGGCTGGAACGAGGAACGGGACCCCTTTCGGAGTCCCGTTCCTTCGTCAGTTGCAGTCAGAATGACTGCCCTGTCAAGAGTTGGTCGGGCTGACAGGATTTGAACCTGCGACCCCTTGACCCCCAGTCAAGTGCGCTACCAAGCTGCGCTACAGCCCGATGATAATGATGACCTGCGGAAACCCCCTAATGGGACCACAGGTCGACGGCCGACCAAAGCCGCATGGGGAAGTATAGGGGGCGAACACTCCCCTGTCTATGCCACGGAAACCTGCCTGTCGTACCACTGCTCGACCCTGAGCCCACCTGCATCGTGATGCCCCGACAAGACATGTGAGTACGTATCAAGAGTCATCGAGGGCTTCTCGTGTCCCATCTGAGCCGCCACCCACACGGGGTTCTCCCCTGCCTCCAGGTTCCACGTCGCGAAGGTGTGACGCATGTCGTGCGGATGCACGCCCACCAGTCCAGCCGCCGCACACGCCCGCTTCCAGACCTTGTAGAACTGCGACCTACTGGACTGGGGCAGTCGCTTCGGAGTTGGAAACACCAACCCCAACGGAGTCGCTGGACACTCCACCTTCCAGCGCCCTAGCTCGGCGACTACCCTGGTCGACAACCTCACTGCGCGGAAGGCCTTCTGCGTCTTCAGGTTCACGTCCAGGGTACTGTCCTCACGAAGCTGCCGACGCACGTGCAGGTATCCGGACTCCAGGTCGACATCCTCCCAGAGCAGGCCCTGCATCTCGCTTCGTCGCAGGCCAATGAACGGCCATACGCTGAACATCACGCGATAGCCGTCATCAGCGGCACCAACTAGGCGCTGGTGCTCCTCGCGGGTCAGCACTCGAACGTATCCCACTCGCCGTTTGTCAGCAGGGAGATTCCGCAGCTTGCGCACCGGGTTTGCGTCGCAGTATCCCGATTCGACGGCGTGTTCCAGCACAGTGCCAAGCGCCTTGACGTAGCCGTTCACCGTCTTGTCGGCCTTTCCGGAGCGCTTCAGCCACGCAACGTACTGTTGCACACTCTCGCGTGTCATTCTCCGCACGCTCTGCCCCTCGCCAAAGAAGCGGAGTGCTGGCTTGAGCGCGTGGGCGTACCAGTCTCGGCTTGTCGAACGCAGCTGAGCACTCTCCCGAAGGACCGTCGTGCACAGTTCTCTCAGGGTTGTGTCCTTCGGCTTGACGATGAACCCCTGCGTCCTGAGTGCAATCTCCGCCTGACGCCCTGCGTTCTTGGCGGCCGCCAGGGACGGATACGTGCCGACGTGAACCTTTCGACACAGTGTTGAATCCCATATCTGAACGCGATACTTGCCACTTGCCCGCTTTTCGATTGTCAATGCACTACCCCTTTCGAGTTCGTCGTCCAGACGGGAAAGGGGCCAGGCTGCCCTGGCCCCTCCATCGTATCACCACATGCGGTTTGCGCTTCGTCGCCACGTGCGCTTTGCGCTTCGCCACCACGTGCGCTTGGCGCTTCGTCTTCCAACCTGGCCTCATGCCACGTGTTGTTGAGCCTGCTCGTCGAGCAGCCTTGTGTGCGCCTCTCGATGACATGAACGGCAAAGGTACCTAACCTGCAGTGGCTTGAAGTAGTCGTCGTGATGAGCCTCGATAACCCCATCCTTGGGTCGAAGCCCACAGCCCCTGCAAGCCTTGGGCCTCTCGTACGGTACAAGCAGGGCGTTCGCCGCCTGCCTCGCAGCCACCTTATCGCCGGTGTCCTCAGCCCTCAGGCACGCCGCCATACCGATTCGAAGGCGCATGTCCTCCTTCCCCGCCTCGTACTGGAGGTGGCTTGCCTGTCGCTGTGCCTCGGTCCTTTCCCCCGCAGCCACGCGACGCTTCGCCCTCCTATGCGTCTTCGACGCTGTAGCTCGGCAGACTAGTGAGCAGTACTTCTGCGCCTTGCTGCGAGGCTGATACGGGTCCCCACAATGCTCGCACTCGTGTCTTCGCGCCTTGGAGCTCATGAATCACCTTCTTCGTTGTCTGTGCACAGGCACCCGGGCTGGACAGCCTTGGCGCTGCAGCGGATGATTGCAGGGCCCACCACGCGCACTGGCCGAGCCTCCATAGGAGGAGCCATGATTACTGCTGGTGGGTTGGGATTGCTTCGAAAGCAGTACCTGGAGGACATGCAGTTGCTGTCCGCCGACTACGCTGCACAGCAACTCGGTGTGTCCATCCGTTGGTTCTACAGTGGCGCTGCGAGACGAGCTGGCGTCCCCGTCATTAAGGTCGGCGGATACCTGAGGGTTCGCGCGCGCAAGTTGGACCCGGCGGTCGGAAGGCCTCACGCAGCGCGCGCCTGGCCCGGCCCCCATTCGCCTGCCGCGGAAGAGGTGTCCTCCGTTAGGAGGATTCTCCTATCGCCGCCTGAGGTAGCATCACTGCTCGGAGTCTCCACCGGATGGCTCTACGGCAGCAAGCGAGACCCCGCGCCAGCGGTGAGGGCTGGCCTGCCACTGCGAAAGCTGGGCGGATACCTCCGAGTCAGCGTCGGCGACCTGGAGGACTGGTTGGACAGCCTGGAAGACGCGCAGCGGGTGCCGGGTGGCCGCGACGTCACAGCCAAGTGAGTCATTCGGAGGACTACCGAACAATGACACCGCATGGCTGCATCGACCGTCCTAGAGCGGAAAAGCGCTGGCAGGCCGGCAGTAGAGTCAAGAGACAAGAAACCCGGCACGGAGATGGGTCGGTAACAGTGACACACTCGAGTTTTGGAGTGCCTTCGTTCTCCAGTCCAGTCTGTTCCTGGTTCCACGTCCTTGTGTCCGTCTGTTCTTCAGTTCCTTAGTTCTTATGGGAGCTAGAGAGCCGTGGTCGGCTCAGCCTCGTTAGCTGGCGCCTCCAGTGGATGGAACAGTTGCAGTACGTGCCTGTCCCTGCTGTCCTCGCAGAGCGGGTAGACCAACCCGATGTCAAGCAGACCTCTCAGCGCATGAGCGATTTCGCCAGACGAAAGGCCCAGCGACAAGTGCGGAACCATGCCCGCGATACCGTGTCTCAGGTACATATCAGGCTCGAGGCACGCTGCCACTCTGGGGAGCAGGCCGTCCCCCGCGGCCACCAGGTACATTGCGAGTAGGATGACAAGTCCCGCGACGTCCTGAACCTCCGCCAGGACAGGTTCTGTGCCGCCTCGACCATCCAATAGACGCCACGGCATCTTGACCAGTTCTGCGCTCCCGAGTCCACGATATGCGTGTCGGTCCTGCAATCTCGGCAGGACTTCTTCATCCGAAGCCGTTCCGTCGAATGGGGCGGCGGGACAGCCGACGATTGTCCTCGGCGAAATGAACCGGACGTTCGACATTTCCATAATTAGACCCTTCTTCACCAACCCCTCCGTCGCCTGACGCCATGGCTTCTTCGTCAACCACAAACGCTCTCGAGCAGCCTTCTCGCCCATGAGCGATACTCTCTGAACTGGCGTGTAGCCTCTGCAGTGCAACAGGTACACCAGCAGTTCGTTTCGGTTGAGATTGAGCCTTGACCGAGCTTCCAGGAGCTCTGAGCGGGCATAGAAAAAGCGCGTCTGGGACGCGCTCGCAAGGCTCGCAGTATCGCATTCATTCGGTGGTCGCTGGACTCGCTTGGTAGTCGGTGCCGCGTTCGCCTCAGCCGCGGTCAATAAGCGCTCGTTCGATGCAGTCACACTAGTGTCCAGGGTCACCCGAACACGCCAACATGCTGTCGATTGCCGCTTTGGACAGTAGTATCCGGCCGCAGATTCTAAGCGCCGGAATCTCCCCTCGTCGAATACCCTGATAGCACGTGTTGCGACCGATTCTGAGGTAGTCAGCCGCTTCCTGAACCGTCATCACCCCTGGCGAATAGCCAGACCCGCCTTTTCCCACGGACTCCATCCCTTCATCATGTGCGGATTTCCCAGACGGCACGATGCATTGACTTGCCCACTAACAGCTCGTTCCTCCAATCCATTCGAGTCTCGTCGTACCGCCCTGGTGTCTTCCATTATACGGACGTTTCCTACAGTTTCGGCATTTTGGCACGACCCCGAGCATGCACATGGACCGGGCTTCCTACTCACCCTGCCCGTCCCGCAGGTCCTCGACACGCTCCGCTATCAGGTCTCTGTCCCCAGCGAATCCGGCGACCTTCATCTCGGAGGTTTCGAATACTAGGAGAAGCCAATCACCTACCTCCACCCCCCACTGCGCGAGCGCCGGACCTATGCCGCTGACTAGTCGTCCATCAACCGTGAACTCAACAGGGCGCCCATCAAGGATGTCGTCAAGGATGTACTTTCCGTCCAGTAGGCCTCTTGCGCGTTTAGGCACAGGCAAGTCCCTGCGCCTGAGGCTCGCTGCGCTAAGTCGATAGGCCAGCCAGAAGCCGCCCTCATCGACCTGACCGAACCCCTGTGCCACGGCATCTGGTCGGACTGTCCCGGGGTTGACAGCCAACTCGTAGAGTTCCAAAGCGGAGACCTCACGACCCCTCAGACCGTACACACCCCTGGCGTACCGGGTGATGCATGCAGAGTTCATCAGGACTTGGTGGAACCGCTGGCCGCTGCAGTCAGTCTCCGACTCGACCACGGCCCTTATATCCTGGGCGCGCATCGCCGGTCCGAACTCAAGGAGAGTCAGCGCAATACCAAGCTCCGCGCCCTCCATACATTCGGCCGGTCGTATTCCTCTCGGACGAGCATGGTCCCCGTCGACCTCAACCCACTCCTGCGTCATGCAGAGCGCCTTGAGGACGCTCGAGGGGGGTGCGTAGTTCGCCATTCTGCGGTCTCGGCGGACTGCATTTCGCAGGTCGTGGAAGCTCACTATCTCAGCAGTAGAGACCGCTTTTCGCATCCGATTCAGTACCCGATTCCTCCCGGCGCTGGGTATCCAGTACCAGTCTGCGTCGAGCCACGAAGCCTCAGGGTCTGCGTCCACGAACCTCCTCAACGAGGCCTCACCCAGCTGCATTCCGAGCTCAGCTTCGAGCGCTCTACCGAGCTCCTCTACAGTCAGAGCGCCTCGCCTCGTTGTCAGGTACGCGGAGATGCGATGTACCGCCACCGGGAGCTCTAACGCTGTCTCCTCACCAAAGCCGCAGCTCCGCCCGAGTAGCGCGGATGCCTTCTCGAGACTGTCAATGCTGAACGGGTTCAAAGTGACACCCTCTTGCGCAAGGGCAACCGGCGCTTCCAGTCGAGTCAGCTTGCGGTCCCTTACAAGGGCAATCGCGCTATCCAAGACCGGGGCATAGACCGCGAAGTGCTGCGTCCGATTCCAGGTCTCGAGTCTCTCCAAACTCGACTCGAATCGATACACTATCTGACGCACCCTCTCGCGGGTCACCCCGAAGCGCTGCCCCACAGTCTCGAGCCCCTCAGGCGGTGTCCCGTCAAGACCGTATCTGTGCACCGTGACCTGAATATTCCTGGACTTCTCAGAGAAAGACTCCAGGATTGCGGTGAACTCCTCCTCTAGGGTGAGCGCCTGGGCCTCTTGCATGCCCGACTTGAGCGCATCGAGCAGGTGGTTCGTCGCCTGCAGCCTCTCATACGGCAGCTGTTCAGAAATCTCGGCAACACGATTCAGAAGCACCCCCAAGGACGCCTCATGCAGCCCTGTCACTCGGCACAACTCGTTGACCTGTCGCCCAAACCGAGGGTCACCTACTGTAGGCGCCTCCCCATTGCGAAAACTCCCGAGCATCTCGGTACACAGTCTCCGTGCGTCCGCCGCAGCCACCGCGAAAGCGGCACCAAAGCCCCAAAGCTCAAGACCCGCAAGGAGGTCTAGCAGACAGCGTGGGCCGAATCCCGGAAGACGGAGCAGAAACTCAATCCTCGTCGCGAGCAACGCCCGCCGTGAATCAAGCAGCCCAGCGCCGTGCAGCACGCCCAGGGTGGCTGATGAGAGTGTCAGGCGCCCCAAGGATTCAGCACTCGCGTAAGCACCAAGCCGAGTGTCTCCCAGCTCCCGCAGCAGGGCGTATCCGGAACGCGCTAGCTGGACCTCAATCAGACGGACGGCCTCGTCAGGGCGGAGACCGAGCCCCGAGCTCCAGTACGAGGCATCGAGCTCAGATAGGTAGAGATAATGCTTGGACGGGTCGAGACCGGCGCAAGGAAGCATGCATTCGGCGTCTGTCAGGAATGGTGCCAAGGCGTAGGGTGCAAGCGGATACCCTCGTCGGGGGAAGTCGGCAACTCGAACACCTACCGGCATCAGGGGAAGAATGTCGAGTACGTTCGGGCACATCCTCTACTTCTTCCTGCCACCTAGTAGTGTCGTGTTGATTGCCCTAATCTCGTCCTCTTCATGAGACGACGCGTCAAGGCCAAGGCTTGCCGCTGCGGCACTTCTCGCGGCCCGCGGAATGCGCTCGAGCTGGGAGCTATACCGTTCTCGTGGGATGCCATATCGAATGCAGATGTTGTTGAGCCTGACCGTGCGCCTTAGTCCCCTAACCTGCTCATCTCGCCACCCATCCGCCAAGAAGTACTCGTCCCGGGTCTGGCTCTTGGCGCGTGGGTCGTAGCCATCCACGTACCTATCCAGCGGCCGATACCGGCAATCGGACACCTGTACGCCCCACTCAGAGCATTGCTCGACCTTTGCAAAGACCTCCTCTGGAGCTCGGTCATGGTTGTACAGCATGAACACCTGCAGTTGGCGGTTTGAGTAACCGGCATCTCGCAGAATGTCGAGCTGGGTGAGGATGTTCTCATCATCCGCCAAGGGGCCATCCCAAGCGATGCGGGCATTGCGGAACCTCGCAGCCTTCAACAGGGCCGCTAGGTGAGGCTTCTCCTGTAGTATCCGGCCGTCAAGCCCGCTCTGGCTCTCGCAACTTATGACCCTCCCGTCCAGCCGGAAATCCGCAAGTTCCTCAAGGATGTTCTCGATGTGGGGATTCGCAAGGAGGTTGTTGTCATAGAACACCACCTTGGGCTTAACAATCTCGTTCTTGATGGTCTTCTTCGCCTTGTACTTTGGCTCGATTCGATAAGTGCCGCAGAAGTCACACCGACGAACACAGCCACGAGATGCGTGGACTATCTGGTAGTCAGTCTCCACCAGGTCAAAAGCAGGTGCCTCGGCCTCTGCCTCCGGGTGTATGCCTTCATGAACCTCGTCAGATCCCGTGAACTCCTTGCACTCCTTCGGCGCCAGCGATGCGTAGATTCCTCCAACCCTAATCAACGCACCTGGGAACAAGCTCCGAGCGCCTTGGACGGCCTCGCGCACGTACTCAGACCAGAATGTGAACAGTGATGTGACGTACACCTCATCCGGTGTGAATCCGTCAAGCGGGTCACCCCAGACGACAAGTTTCACGTCGTCGCCTAGGCTTCTGCGCCAGGCGCCAATCTTCAGGAGCCCGACTGGCAGATAGTCTCTGTGGAAGTGGCTCTTCCTGGGAACCGGAAAACGGGGCTGGACCAGAAGTACCTGCGCCACTACTCTCCCTGCCCGTCCTGCCGGGCGAACGGCCACTGAACTTCTGACTCGCTCGCGGCCGTGAAGACCTGCGCGTTGAGCCAGAAGCGGAAGACGTCCATGTCCGCGAGCTTCTCCTCCAGCATGTCGATACCTGCATTGGCGTAGGTCTCCGCAATCGCATAGCACTCATTCATGCTGGGCGGAGAGCTCGAGGGTTGACTAGCGAGTCCAATCGCCGCCATCAGTCCGCGGTCGGCTGCGCTCAAGCCGCTTGTCTTGATGTAGCTATCCTTGCGACCCAGAGGCTTGGAGGTCGACATTCTGAAACCGTACGAGGCGGCCAGTAGGAAGGCCTCCTTGTTTTCGGCTCTCGACTTTTCTGTAGACAAGGCCTGGACCAGGATGCCGAAGAGCGCCTTCTTGTCGGTTTCCACGTACAGGTTGGTTGCTTCGTTGCTCTCCATCTCAGCGCTCCGTCACACTCGTGGACTGTTCTCGTTGGTCGAAGGCCATGTCCATGACCTTCAGGGCAGGTAGTGAAGCCCTCAGTGCTGTGATGACAGCATCATCGAATTCGCCGGGCTTCATAAGCAGGGCGAGCTGCCGGTCCTTCAGGTTTTCCCCAATGCTCTCTGCAACGCTGACTCGTGTTGACGGGTCCAGGTTCACGAGCGGACTATCGAAGATGAGCGGAGGGCTATCGAAACCGGATACCTCCCCCAGCGCCTGGCCGAACGCTATGGCGAGGCACACATTCTCTCCACCACTCAGGCTGCCAGTAGCTTCCCATCCATCCGACGTGTCCACGGATACGTGATAGTCGTCATCCACCGTCGCCGCGGTGTAAGTCTCGCCCTTCCATACCATCATGTGCTTGAAGGCCGTGTCTAGAGCCCCAGAGACCCTCGCCCGAGCGGTTCCGAGCAGGTCCTCATAGACCTGCTCGGCGGCATCCAGGCACCTTTCGGTGAATTCCAGGGATGCAGCAGTCTTCTGTCTTGAAGCGTCCTTCCTTAACTCAAGCTTGTAAGCCTTTTCGGTCTTCTCAAGCTGTGCCTGCGCGCTGTCTCTGTCCTTCTTGTCGGAGGTTATGGCCTTGTCAGCGTCCGACAGCAGGTGCTGGGCCTTCGCCCTCTGGTCCTTGACAAGGCCCACCTCGGGGTTGACTCCGCCCAGCGCATCGAGAGTGTTGCCGTGCTCCACTACAGCGTTTTGGCACCTCGCAATTTCCGAGTCCAGGGTGGACATCTGTTCTCGGACTTGCGAGGTCTGACGCTGGAAGGTCGCGGCTCGGTCTCGCCCAACCGCTATCCCGCTCTCATGCTCCATCAGGAACTGTCCGAGCTCCCCAACACGCATCTTCTCGGGCAAGAGCGATTCGACCTCGGCGTACTCTGTGGTGCCTGGTGTCAGCGGCCTGCGGCAGATGCACGACTGCCTTGATGGAGACAGTAGCTCTCTTAGATACTCCGCATCGATTGGGGGAGGATACCTGTGCGCGGCCTTCTCGGTCGCCACCAACCGCTCGGCTTTGACCAGCGCATCCTGCGCCAACACGAATCCGGCGGAGGCAGCTACTGTCGTCCTGAGCTGCTCCTCTAGAGCGACGTAGTTGCGCTCTGCTTCAGCCAGACCAGACCGGGCCGCCTTCAGCTTCAGGTCCGCCTCGTAGGCGTCCTGATGCACTTCGAGCTTGGCATCAAGCTCCGCGATTTCTGCAGCCAGAGAGTCGACTGCATCAGTCTTCTTGGCGATTGCCTCGTCGAGGTTCTGAACTCTATCCGTGTAGTCACTCACATCTTTGGCCAGGCGTTCCAAGTGTTCGCCCGCCCCGCCGCCAGAGACGCTGAACCAGTCTCGTCTCACGTCCCCCAGCCGCTTGATGAGCCGCTCGAGCACGTCAATCTGTGCGATGGACAAGACAGCCTGCTGGACCTTGTCTGATTCGGTGTCATGAATGAACTGCTGCATGCGCTCAAGGTTCAGCATGTAGTAAGGGCGGATGCGATTGGGGAGGTATCTCTCGACCCACTCCCTGGCCTCGTCCTGCCCGAGGGTTGTCCAGTCGGAGTTCGGTTGACTCAACTGAACCGTCAACTCCGACTTGCCTTTCGGCTCCACGTGAGTGGGACCCACAACCCTGAACGCCCGCTTCCGGGTAATACGCACCGAAGTTCGGTCGTCTAGCATGAAGAGAAGCTGGACCGAAGCCTCCGGCTCCTCTCCCGGTTGCAGACCCTCCCCTAACCTCCCCTTGTTCACGAAGGGCAGGCTCCTATTGCCGTCGACGGCGTAGAGCTCCTCATCGTAGAGGCACCAGTTGATTGCGTTGAGCAGGTTTGTCTTCCCCGCTCCCACGTGGGCCACCAGGAGCGTAGCTTGACTCAGCTCACCGTCCTTCGGCAGCTCCAGGTCGCGATACTGGCGATAGTTCCGTATGCGAATCTTGGCCAACCTCATTGCGCGCCTCCGCTCGCAGAGGACTGTCCGCTGGGGAGGTGCTTCTGCAAGAGCATCTTGTACTCGCTCTTGAACGAGCGACCGCTCTCGGACCCCTGCTCGAAATCCACTAGCTCGAGCAGACACTCCTTGACGCCAGGGTCAGTAGCAAGCTGCTCAATCTTCTCGATTATCGACTTGTCGCTCATCCCATCCTCACAGTCACTAGTCCAACAGTTGCCCAAGCTCGCCTAGCACTCTGGCGTGCACTTCTGCGCCGTTCTCCGCAGTGGATGCGAACTCATTCAGTCGCTCCAACTCCTTCCTGAACAGTCTGATTTCCACGTCTCGCAGTTGGGCATCGCCAGACTCACCAAGCCCCGGCCTGACGAGCACGTCATAGATGACGGCTCTATGCTTTCCAGGAGCTCTTCGAAGTAGGCGTCCTCTCCGCTGGATGAACTCCGTTGGGTTGGTCGAACTTGCGAGAATCAACCCAACACGCGCTGACGGCACATCAACGCCAGCGTCGAGACACTTCATGGCAATCAGCACGGGAATGTCGCCGCTCCCGAACTTCTCCAGCAAGAACTCCCTTTCGCTCATCCCACCATATCGAGCTTCGGGCTTGGTGCCCTCCGCACCCGTAAACTCGGAGAACACCAAACAACGACCAGCCAAGACTTGCTCCACCGCCAGCATCTGTTGCCTGTCAAAACAGTAGATGATGAGCCGAGTCACATCGGGACCCAGCTCCTGAAGCACATCGTCCAGAGCATTCAGCTTCTGCCGCGCGCACTTCACCACACTCGCCCTCATGAAGAGGAACCTCTCGTCGAACGACTTATCGCCGTCGGACCCACCCGAAGCCCAGCCCGCCTGCGCCGCCTTCTTCGTCAGCGCCACGTAGTCGTCAAGCTCGTCATCCTCTAGTGATACAAACAGCGGCTTGTAGGTGTAGGGGGTCAAGATGGTCAAGGACGTACCGGGGATGACAGTCCTCAGAGCCTCCTCAATCATGAAGGAGTATGGCTCGTGCCCGAAGTAGTCCTCGAGAACCGCCGTGCCTTCGTCGTCGAACCACCTGTACGGCGTCGCGCTTAGCCCCAGTCGAGCGGTGTAACTGCTCGACAACGCCGCGCGTAATCTCGAGGCGCCGAGTCCATGAACCTCATCGCCTATCAGCATTGCTTCGGCAATCGGCGACCTTCCCACCAACTCCACGGCAGACAGGAAATCGTCGCCAGCAGCGGTATTCTGGACGGCGACGACCACCCCGACCCTCCGGGTCCCGGAGGCGACGCGTGAGGCGCACTCCAATACCGAGCTTCTCCACTTGGCGTTTCCGCCGTGAGCAACGACAGTTGGCACGCCCGGGAAGAACCTGGTCACATCCCGCATCCATTGCGTTGCCAAGTGCTGATACGGAACAGAGATAACGAGGAGAGTGTGGGGATTGGCTTCGGAGTAGCGCCTCGCGCACTCTAGGGCGGTGACTGTCTTGCCCGTCCCGGTCGCCATTTGGAGTAGTTTGCGACACCCGCTCTCAAGCCATGCGTCTACCGCCCGAAGTTGGTGCTCCCACAGTCCAACCGGGCAAGAGGAGACTGCCGACGCTGGAGAATAGGCCTCGAGGCGCAGCTCGCTTAGGGAATCCGGTGCGTACTCGAGAAGTTTGCGGGACACAGCTTCCGGGACGCTCATGACCCGTGCACCGGGGACATCATCGTTCCAGTAGCGTTCGAACAGGCTGACATCGTCGGCCACGTATGCAGCCTCTACCGCTTCCCAGCTGCGGAAGACCTTGAAGTGCTCAAGGTTGTCCAACCACCCAGAAGCAGTCTCATTCATCGAGCCGCTGAACGACACTTCATTACCCGAGGCGTCTCTGAGGATGCCAATCTTCTGATGGAAGAGCCCCGAGCCATCAGCGGCTGCGGGTACCGCTACTCTCATCTCGAGCGTGCCGTTCCTGAGCATCCAGCACATGGCACGGACGTGGTCACGAGCAAGAATGTCTCCCAGGGTGTCGAAGTCGAGTGCTTGGAGCATGAACTCGCCAAGTCGCTCGCCAAGCGATTCCCGCGACAACTCCGCTAGTGCGACAGCATCAGCGCTGCTCAAGCGTGGCGAACAAATCAGCCTGATGCGACCTCCATTCTCGAGCAACCCCGAGATGCCCCGCGCGGCCACAGCTAGTGAAGTCGATGAGAAGAACCCGGCAATCCGGTCGTAGCTCAGTGAGGCAGACAGTGCCGGGACGTAGAAGGAGGTCAGCACCGACCGGCCCATCTCTCCGGAATCGTAGCTGCGGAGAAGGTCCAAACCCTGCAATCCCATCCGAGCTCCCATCCCGCATGGTGGGGCGAGTTGCGTTGCGGGCGAGTCGTGTCCCACCCACATCGTCCCTACGATACCAGTCCGCACCGACACGGCCATCGATACGGGAGTCCCCTTCGCGAAATGTTACGCGCACGCGAAAACGCCTTCGAATACAAATCACCCTCGGGGGGGCCTGGGGGGGGTCGTTCCAGGCGATTCTTGGGGCTGTACAGGGGAAGTGATGTACGCCACAGCCAGTTGAAGAAAGGGAGGGCGTGGACCGAGAGGGCAAAACAAAGCCCTGGCAGATGGCATCTCTGCCTGTCTGCCAGGGCGTTCCCGTCTGGACGACTGTTGACCCCCAGTCAAGTGCGCTACCAAGCTGCGCTACAGCCCGAATCTGCGCCACCCGAGGGCAGCGAAGCATCATAGTACGGCTCGCGCGACGTCACATCAAGCGCCGGACCGCACGCTGTCGCACTAACGCACCATCAGCTGCAGTTCGGAATAGGGGTTCACGGCACTCGGCCGATGGATTTCGAAGTGAAGGTGCGGCGCGCTCGCGCTCGCGTTCCCGGTGCTGCCGACGTACCCGATGACCTGCCCGGCCACGACGCGCCCTGAGCCGACCTCGATCGACTGCAGATGCGCGTAGTAGTAGCGCGTGCCGTCGTCGGTCTCGAGCCACAGCGTGATCCCGCCGAGGCTGCTGCCACCCGAGGTCACCGTGCCGTCTTTGACCGCCACGAGCGGTGTGCCAGCGGTGGCCATGATGTCGGTACCTTTGTGCCTGCGGCCGCCGCTGCGCGGGAAGCCCCAGCTGTCGATGTACTCGTTCGGTCCGGCCACCGGGAAGAGGCCGCAAGCGGCGATCTGCTCGGCGCGTACACGTGCAGCCTCCGCAGCCTGCGCCTCGGCAAGGGCGGCCTGCGCCTCGGCGAGGGCGGCCTGCGCCTCGTCGGCTTCGCGACGCGCGTCGGTGACCTCGGCCACGAGCTCAGCCCGATCAGCCACGAGAGTCGAGACTTCGTTTGCGATGGCGTTGCGGATCCGCCGGGCCTCGGCCCCGGCAAGTCGATCGCGCGCGGAATCGAGCCGCGCGTCGTGCCACTCCAGGGAGTTGACCGCCCGCGACTCCGCAATACACGCGGTCGTTGACTCAGCGGTCAGCGAAGCGACGGTCGGGGTGGGAGTGGTTGTTGCGCTCTCGGGAGGCAGCACGGCGGCTTGAGCGGCTGCCGGCGCCAGGAGCGCGGTCATGATCAGTGCGGTGAACGCCGTAAGCGCGGTTCTACGCTGGTAACTCATGGGCCTCCAAAGGCCGGGAACAGGTCCCTGCCGAAGGCGGGAATACGCCTGCGACAGCCGTGTACCCTACGCAAGCCCGATGCCAAGCCGGCCTGGTGAGGCTTTGAGCGGGCGGAATCCACACGAACTCCACACGGGAGATGCGCGCGGCTGCCATGCAGGGGCCTGATCAGCCCGCTTCGGCCTTCCTGCGCCGCCGCCGACGCCAAATCGGCTGCACGAGGCGCAGAAGCGCATAGCCGAGAAGCGCCCCCGCTGCGTTGAGGATGACATCGTCGATGTCCACCGAACGTGTCCGCCCGAGCACGTCCACGAACCACTTCGCCAACTGAAGGCCCTCGATGGCGAGCGAGATGGCCAGTCCAGCGGCCAGGACGCGCTTCCAGCCGTCGAGCTTGCGCCACGCCACCGGGCCGAGCGCGCCCAGCGGCACGAGCAGGAGGAGATTCCCGAGGAGGTTTTCCCACGCGATTCGGCCAAGATCGCTCGCCAGATAGAGCTGGATCGTCTCGAACGGCACGAGGTTGATCGAATTGCGCCAGTGGGGATCGAGCTCCACTCCCGATCCGGGCGGACCGATCTCGACGGGCAGCAGCGTCATCGAGATGACCAGCGCTGCGTAGAAGACGCCAAAGAGGCGCGAGAGGATCGTGCGACGCGCGGCACCCGTGAGCCAGCCGTGGATGGCGAGCACCGCCGCGAGCGCAGCCGCGGCGAGGAACGCAGTCCCTGAGTGGATGTACAGCTGCGACCCGGTCACTCGGCGCGCCGGCCCCCGAGCAACGTCGCCACCCGGTCCACGATCGCACGAGCGATCGCGCGCTTCGGCAAAACGCCGAGGGGCTCCACGCCATCTGCGCTCACGACCACGACGCTGTTGTCGTCGGTGCCGAAGCCGAGCGCCGGGTCGCTCACGTCGTTCGCGACGATGAGGTCGCAGCCCTTCGCGACGAGCTTCGCCTTCGCATTGGCTTCAACATCGGACGTTTCGGCCGCAAAACCCACGAGCACGGCCCTCCCGCCGCGCGCGCCAAGTTCGGCAAGGATGTCGGGGTTGCGCTCGAGCTCGATCGCGCCGGGCGCGTCGGTCTTCTTGATCTTGTCGACGGCCGCCGTCGCCGGCCGGAAGTCGGCCACTGCCGCCGACATCACGATCGCGTCGGCCGCATCCGCACGCGCGAGCACTGCGGCGCGCATCTGCAGCGCCGTCTGGACCCGCACGACCTCACAGCCGAACGGATCGGGCAGGTGCGACGGGCCGGTCACGAGGAAGACGCGGGCGCCGCGCCGCGCGGCCTCTTCGGCGATGGCAAAACCGGTCTTGCCCGAGGAGTGGTTGCCAATGTAGCGCACCGGGTCGATGGGCTCGTGCGTGCCACCGGCGGTCACGAGGACGTGCTTCCCCACCAGGTCGCGCGAGCGGCCGAGTTCGGCCTCGATCGCCGCCAGGATGGTCTCGACCGGTGCGAGTCTCCCCTCGCCCACGTCGCCGCAGGCGAGCTCGCCGCGCTCGGGATCCACGATCACGGCGCCGCGTGCCACAAGCGCGGCCACGTTGCGCTTCGTGACGTCCTTGCGCCACATGTGGACGTTCATGGCTGGCGCGATAACGAGCGGCGCCTCAGTCGCGAGTGCGGTCGTTGTGAGCATGTCGTCGGCACGCCCGTGCGCAAGCTTGGCCATCACGTTGGCGGTGCAGGGCGCGACCACCATCACGTCGGCCTCCTCGGCGAGCGAGATGTGATGTACCTTTGCGTCCGGTTCGTCCGCCCACATCGATACCGTGACGGGCTCCGCCGAGAGCGTGCGGAACGTGAGCGGCGAGACGAAGCGCGTTGCTGCCTCGGTCATCACGACCTTCACACGATGGCCGCGCTTCACGAGCGCACGCACGAGCTCGCACGTCTTGTACGCGGCGATGCCGCCGGTCACGCCCACGACGACGGTCTTCTTCTCGGCTGACACTGCGGCACCTCCTCCCGACCCCCGCAGTATGCGACAGTAGCAGCGCGGGGCACAAACTCGCCGCCCGGGGTACAAACCGTTTCGTACCCGCTCCCGAACTGCAAGGAGGCGTCACCGTGCCACTTCCGCCCAAAGGAAGCGAGCTTCGCATCAAGATCGGCGGCGAGGCGGGCTTTGGCATCAAGGCCGCCGGACAGATGCTCGCCCGATCGTTCGTAGACGCCGGGCTCGAGGTCTTCGACCTCACCGAGTATCCGTCGCTCATCCGCGGTGGGCACAACACGTACACCTTGAGGGTCAGCCCGACGGCCATCTCAAGCCACGTCGAGACTGTGGACGTGCTGATAGCGCTCAACCGCGAGACCGTGGACCGTCACCTCGACGAGATGATCGAGGGCGGCGCGGTGATCTTCGATCCCGAGAGCACCTCAACCGAGGGATGGCTGCCGAACTCGAAGGTCCGCCCGGTGCCGGTACCGCTCGCGAAGTTCGCCAAGGAAGCCGGCGGGCCGATCATGGCGAACACCGTCGCCCTTGGCGCGGCGCTCGCGCTCGTACACTTCCCGCTCGAGTTTCTGGTGGACTCGCTGCGCGCGCAGTTCGCGCACAAGGCACCCGAGATCGCCGAACAGAACGTGGCGGCCGCAACCGTCGGATACGGCTACGTAGCCAAGCTCGCCGGGGACTTCTGGATGGGCGTGGAGCCCAATCCGGACGCACCAAAGCGGCTCCTGGTGGACGGCAACGAGGCGGTGGGGCTCGGCGCGCTCGCAGCGGGCATCGGCTTCTACGCCGCCTACCCGATGACCCCCGCCTCGTCGCTGCTGCACTTCATGGCGGCGCACGAGCGCGACGCAGGTGTGGTCGTGAAGCATACCGAAGACGAGATCGCCGCGATGAACATGGTCGTGGGCGCGGCCTTCACCGGCACCCGAACGATGTGCGCGAGCGCAGGCGGCGGCTTCGCACTCATGGTGGAGGCGTTCGGCATGGCGGCGGTGAGCGAGAGTGCCGTCGTCGTGGGCGTGTTCACCCGCCCCGGACCGGCGACCGGTCTTCCCACCTGGACCGAGCAGTCCGACCTGCGTTACGTGCTCCACGCCGCGCAGGGCGAGTTCCCTCGTGTGGTGCTCGCCCCCGGCGACCGCACCGACGCCTTCGAACTAACCTGGAGGGCGTTCAACCTCGCCGACCAGCTCCAGACGCCTGTCGTCATCCTCGGCGACAGCTACCTGTCTGACAACCGGGAGACGGTGCCGTACTTCGACCTTGAGGCGGTTGCAGTCGACCGAGGGAAGCTCGTGGCCGAAGGTGACGTCGCGGACCACCCTGACGCTCTAGATGAGGCTGGACGTTACCTCAGGTACAAGCTCACGGATTACGGCGTCTCGACGCGCGTCCTGCCAGGTGTGACCGGAGCAATCCAGCTCGGCAACTCGTACGAGCATGATGAGTACGGCTACGGCTCCGCGGGCGAGTCGGCCGACATGCGCGAAGCCCAGAACGACAAGCGTATGCGCAAGCTCGAACTCGCTCGCACGCTCGTGCCGAGACCGGCGTTGTTTGGCGCGGATACCGCGGAGGCTGATGTCGCGGTGCTCTTCTTTGGAACCACCAAGGGTCCCGTGCTCGAGGCGATGCGCTGGATCGAACCCGATGGCGTGAAGGTGGCCGCCATGCAGGTCGTGACGCTCTGGCCCTTCCCCGCCGATGACGTATCGGTGTTCCTCGGCGCGGCCAAGCGCACGCTGATCGTGGAGGGCAACTACACCGGGCAGCTGCAGGGGCTCGTGCGTGAACAGTGCCTGCGCGACGTGGAGGACACGCTCCACCGCTACGACGGGCGGCCGTTCTCGCCCGAGATGGTCTACGAGAAGCTGAAGGAGGTGGCCGAGAATGCCTGAGGTCTCCGAGATCACCGGCGCGCTGGCGCCCACGTGGTGCCCCGGTTGCGGCAACTTCCAAATGCAGAAGGCGCTTTCCGAGGTGCTCGCCGAAAGCGGCATGCGCTTCGAGGACTACGTGATGGTGTGGGGCATCGGCTGCCACGGCAACGGCGCCGACTTCTACCGCTCACAGGGCTTCCATGGCCTGCACGGTCGCGCGCTCCCGCTCGCGACCGGCATCGCGCTCACCAACCCCGACCTCAAGGTGATCGTGGAGATGGGTGACGGCGACGGCTACGGCATCGGCGGCAACCACTTCATCCACTCGGTACGCCGCAACATCAACATGGTGGCGATCTTCCACAACAACCAGATATACGGCCTCACGACGGGGCAGGCCTCTCCCACCTCGGACCAGTTCATGAAGACGCCGAGCACCCCGGGCGGCGTGGTGGAGGAGCCGGTGAACCCCGTTGGCGTAGCGGTGGCGCAGGGCGCGTCCTTCGTGGCACGCGGCTTCGCGGGCGACGTGGAACACCTGAAGGACCTCTACCGGCAGGCACTCGCCCATAAGGGCTTCGCCGTGGTGGACGTCTACCAGCCCTGCGTGACCTGGAACAAGATCAACACCTTCAAGTGGTTCCGCGATCGCGTCTACAAGCTCGAGGAGACCGAAGGCTACGACCCGACGAACCGCACGCAGGCGTTCGACGTATCGATGTCGACCTTCCACGAGCTCACCTGCGCGCCGGACGAGTGTAAGATCCCGATCGGCGTGTTCTACCGCGAAGAGGACTCGTTCACCTACCAAGACGGCCTGCCGCAACTCGACCGGCCGATGTGGAAGCATGCATCCGAGCCGAGGGACATCTCGGCGATCCTCGAGAAGTACGAGTAACCGGCGGGCCCGGGTGTCCCGTACTGCGTAGTCCTCGCAGGGGGCCCTCGGCCTTCGCGGCGCTCGCCCGCGCCGCGTTCGGCCTCCCCCTGCTGCGGAGTGACTCCGTACGGGACACCCCGACCCGCGTCCGAGGCCTTCCCAAGCAGTCCCTCGAACCCACAAGTACTACTCGATCAGCGTGACGCCGGGGAACGCGGCATGTGCCCGCCTGTCGGCCGAGAAGAGCTCCGCATCCAGCATCGCGGCGATCGCTGGAGCGCAGGCGTCGTATACGTCGCATCCGAGTGCGGCTGCCTGATCAAGCGTCCTTCGCATCACATGGGCAACCGGCGGAACGGTGACCATCCCGGCCGTGGAGAAGAGCTCAGCCGCACGGCGAGCCGGCACATCGCCCGCTTTGCGCTTCACGGTGCGAAGGACCTCGTACACGAACAGATCCGGGACGACGAGGGTCACCTCACCCTCGGCCGCCGCGTGCAACAGCGCGAGTGCCTCCGCGCGACCGGACTCCAGAGTGAACCACTTCACGCCGACAGATGCGTCAAGCACGACGAGCCGACTAGGCATCCGAACCGCCCGAACGCTCCTCGATGATCCGCAGAATGACCTCTGCGTCACTTGCGCCGTCAGGGGCGTGGCGCAAACCGATCAGGAACTCGCTGGCGCTGACCTCGGGCATCATGTCGTTGTCGGCCCACATGGCCGCGACCTCGTCGGCGATGGCGATGGCGCGCTCCACGCCGGCACGCCGTTTGTCACCAGCGCGCGACGTGACGTACTCGGCCAACGCCTCCTGCACGATGGAGCTGCGGCTCCGTCCGAGTGCCAGCGCGTCGGCGTCCACGTGTTCGAGCAGGTCATCGGGTATGTAGACGTTCACTTTGGCCATGGCGCGCTCCCAGGGTACTACCTTATAGGTACTACCTCCCGAGAATACTGCCGCCGCAGTCAAGACGCAAGCTGAAGACGGCTAGAGATTCGATTCGCGCTTCATCGCGCCCAGGACCGCTATACTCTAGATTACATACGGTTTCAAATACGTTAACCTGTACGTACTAGTGTGCAATCTTGGAGGTGCCTCATGCCCCAGCTCCGACCTTCCACTGACGTCCGACCCGTGACCGAGTTCCGGGCCAATGCCTCGGCGATCATCGAACACGTGCGCTCGACGAGACGTCCACTCATCCTCACGCAGCATGGGCGGAGCGCGGCGGTCCTGTTGGATCCTCAGGTCTTTGAGGATCTCGTCGCTGAGAACGAGCTCCTCCGCCACTTGGCGATCTCTGAGACTCAGCTGGCCGCGGGCGAGGTCATCGCCCACGAAGATGTCGTCCGCCGCATCAGGGAGAAGTACGGGTTGTGAGAGTCGCGTGGACCGAGCATGCGTACGCGCAGCTGGATGAGGCGATGGCCTTCATCGCGCGGGACAAGCCGCAGGTCGCGGCCGAGTGGCTCGATCGCATACTCGACTCCGCGACAGACCTGGCCGACTTCCCCGATCTGGGCCGCGTTGTCCCAGAAGCGGCACGCAAGGACATCCGCGAGCTGATCATCAGCCCCTACCGATTGATCTACCGCAGGGATCCCGATTCGGTCACCGTCACAATGGTTCTTCACGAGCGACGAGTGCTGGATGAGGATGCGACAATCGCGCGGGATGGCCAGACCTAAGCGGAGTCACTCCGCAGCCGGGGAAGGCGCCGAGGAGGCATGTCCTCCGAACGCGCCGCGGGGGCCCCCGGCGAGGACTACGTAGCACGGTACTCGGAGGCGCCCAGTCCGTCACAGCATGCTCTCCCACCAGGTCGCGAGCCTGTCCGCATGGTGGCCGTAGACGAGCACGATGTGGTTGCCGAGCGGCGAGGAGAGCAAGTCGCTCACGTCGCCACGTGAGAGCGCGATGCGCACCTGCGTGCGGCACAGGTTCTCGGCGTCACCAGTGGCCACGATCTCCCCTTCGGCAAGCCAGAGCGCGTCCATCATCGAGCCGCCGATGCGCAGCAACGTGACCGGCCCGAGCGGCAACATCCCCTGGATGCCGATGCCGAGGCCGGATTCGAAGTGTGAGCGCAGGCGGTACGCGTCCACCATCGTTCGCGGCACGGTGCAGTGCGCGAGCAAGAGCGCGTTGGCCTCCTCGTCGATCCCCGAGGGGTTGGCCATCCACGGCGTCTGGCCGGTGAGCAGTTGCGCCCACATCAGGCCGACCGTGCTCACGAGATCACCCTCGCAGCCGGCAATCACGCCGGTGTCGGTGAGCTCCGAGAGCGCGAAGCAGCCGCTCGTGCCGCGCTCAAGCACGATGTCGAAGCAGCGAAGCGTGAGCGCGTCGAGCCGGTGTGTGGCCACGAGCGCGCGCAGGCCTTCGTAGACGCGCGCAACCGCGGTGAGGTCATCCGCCGAAGGCTCGAGCGTCTCGGTGGCGTCACGCGAAAGCGAAGCCACGCCCGCCTCCACGTCCGTCTCGGCAGCGGCATCCATCGCGGCGGTCAGGTTGTCGAGCGGGATCGGCACCACCTCGGGGCCCCACACTTCGGCGACCACCGCAGGGTCGGGCGAGCTTGCCACCAGCCAGTCGGAGGGCGCACCCACAAGCCCGATCCGCGCCGAGTGGAGCGCCGCACGCACACGCAGGTCGTGCAGCGCGCTCTCGAGCGCGGCGAGACCCTCGGTGTCGTCGGGACCGCGGAGGTAGACGATGCGCCCCTGTGCGCCGTCCTGGTGCAGGCGCGCGAGCACCTCGAGTGACGCCGGCAGCGAGTTGTTGCCCGGGTGCGCCACGAGCAGCACCGGCTCGCCGGGGTGCGCCGCCTCACGCTGCTCGTGCAGATCGAGGAGCGCGCGCTCGGTGCCGCCGGTGGCCATCACGAAGCACAGCGGATCCGGATCGCCGAAGTCCCCGGCATGCCACCGCACGCCGCCGAACGATTCGAGCTGCGCCATGTACATGGCCACGACGGCCTCTTCCTGACCGGCGCCGGCAAACGGCGGGACGACCGGAACGAACCCGAAACGTGCGGACATAGCGCGGCTCCTCGCGACGACGACCGGACAGAAGTGAAGGTACCCCATCGCGAGTAGCTCGCGTTCGGGTATGCTCGGCATCGGTGTTGCTGCACGCACTCTCATCCGCTCCGATGGAGGCCCTCTGTGCGCCGAACGCTCGTGATCGCGCTGCTGCTGCCCGCCCTGCTCGCGGGCTGCTCGGTCGGGTTGCCTAAAGGCGTCATCTACCCGTCCATAACCCTCGACCAGACGGTCACCGACGACATCCCCGTGACCCACTCGTTCGTCTTCGAGGGACAACAGGTGACGCTCAACGTGACCGTGGACGGCAGCCTGTACGCGGGTGCGGTGGCCGCCGAGAAGACCGTCACTCGCTTCGGCAATGCGCGCGAGAACGACTGGATCGAGGACTACTGGCCGGCGTTCATCAACGAAGAGCACCAGGAGGAATTCTACGCCTCGCTGCTCGCAGCGCTCAGGCAGGTGCGCGACAACGCGGGACTCGATGCCGACCGGTATGGCGAGCTCATGACCGTGTACGTGCAGTCGCTCGCCTACCAGACCGACCCGGTCGACCTCGAGCCCAAGTTCCCGGTGGAGACGTTCGTGGACGGAGCCGGCGACTGCGACGACAAGACGCTCCTGCTCGCGGGGCTGCTCTCGCGCGAGGGGTACGACGTGGCGATCCTCATGTTCGAGCCCGAACAGCACGTGGCGCTCGGCATCCGCTCGGAGGACATCGGCTACCTCGACACCGGCTACGCGTTCGTGGAGACGACCGCCGAAGGATTCATCGGCATGGTGCCGGACAGCTTTGGCAGCGGGGTGACGCTCACCAGCGAGCCACGCGTGTTCGGCGTGGACGGCGGCACGCTTGCCTACACCGCCGGTGACGACGTGCGGGGCATCCTCGACGGCCGCACCGAAGCGATTGCGCGCGCAGCGGATCTGGCGTCGCAGATCGATGCGGCTGATGCCGAACTCGCCAGCCTGCAGGCGGAACTCGCAGCCGCACAGGCCGAACTCAACTCGCTCAGGTCGAGTGGACGCACCGCCGAGTACAATGCCGCGGTGCCCGAGTACAACGCACTCGTGGACGAGTTCAACACAGCGGCCGATCGGCGCAACGACCTCGCCAACCAGCACAACGCTCTCGCCGCCCTCGACCGGCTCGTGGTGGAGGGCCTGCACGACCGCGCGGGTACGTACGCGGCGATCACGACCGCGCTGCAGTAGCGTTACCGCGCTGCGGCGACGGGCCGCCCCCATCTCCATCTGACGCACACAACTTCGGCATGTTCACTACACGATGATGCTGCATACCTAGTAGGGTATACGCACGCCGACGCCTGGCACGGAGCCGGGCAGCCGACACAGGAGGCAGAATGGCCGTCGAGAAGGCCCCTAAGGGCCCCCGCGCCACGGCACGCATTGTCCGTTGGACCGTGCTTGCGGCCGTGCTCGTACTCGTGACCGTGCTCGGGTACCTGCACCAGGTCGTGGGTGTTGGCAAGCCCGTTGGCGTGGACGCGCTGTGCCCCTTCGGTGGGCTCGAGACGCTGTTCTCACTCATCGCTGGCACCGGGCTCATCAAGAAGATCGCCGCCTCCAGCGTGGCGCTGCTCGTTGCGGCCGTGGTGACCGCGCTCGTCTTCCGACGCGCGTTCTGCGGGCGCATCTGCCCGCTTGGCTACCTGCAAGAGCTCTTCGGCGGGATCGGGCGCAAGCTCTTCAAGCGGCGTCTCGAGATGCCCAAGGTGCTTGACCGCCCCGCGCGCTACCTCAAGTACGTGGTGCTCGCCGCCGTCCTGCTGCTCACCTGGAACGCCGGTGAGCTCGTGATCCGCTCCTACGACCCGTGGGTGGCGTACAACCACCTCACGTCGGCCGAGCTGCTCACCGAGAACGGCATCGGCCTCGCCGTGCTCGTGATCGCGCTCGCCGGATCGCTCGTCTACGACCGCTTCTTCTGCAAGTACGCGTGCCCGATGGGTGCGTTCCTCGGCCTCATCTCGAAGGTGAGTATCTTCAAGGTCCGGCGTAACACCGAGACCTGCATCGACTGCAAGGCGTGCGACAAGGCGTGCCCCGTGAACGTGATCGTCTCCGAGGTGGAGACCGTCACCAGCCCCGAGTGCATCGACTGCGGCGAATGCGTGAGCGCATGCCCTGTGGCGGACACGCTCGCGGTGAGCGCACGCGGCAAGAAGGGCCTCTCCCCCGTCACCGCAGGTGTGCTCGCCGTGGGGACGTTCGCGGTGCTCGTAGCGGGTGCCACCGTGACCGACAACTTCGACTGGAAGGTCGCCTCACTGCGCGACCAGATCGAAAGCGGTCAGGGCTCCGGCGAAGGTGAGGGCACCGGCGGCAGCATCGAAGGCCTGCCGTTCGACACCGCTCTCATCAAGGGCAGCACGCCGCTGTCCGAGGTCGTCGAGGCGAGCGGCATCCCGGCAAGCGTGTTCACGCAGGTCTACGGCGTGCCTGAGAGTGAGATGGACTCGGCACTCAAGGACCTCAAGGACGCGTACGGCTGCTCGCCGGGCGAGGTGCGCGCGTTCATCGCGGCCTACTACGAGGACCCCGCGGTCGTCGACACCTGGGAAGTCGGCGCGTTCGAGGAAGCAGAGGGGAACGAGTAGGACGGATGCTACGGCTGGCTGAGGTTCTGGCCGAATGCAAAGTCGTTGGAGTCCACTTCGGTTGAGCCGCTCACTCTAGGGTCCTGCCATTAGACTGGACGCAGAGGAAGATGCGGTGGGCTCTGCCTACCGCTCACCCGGCGAGGTGCGCGCGTTCAGCGAAGCGCACTCTGCGGATCCGGGCCCGCTGCAGCGTGCGGCATGCGTGATGATCGCCTATCGCTCCGACGGGTCCCGCTGACCATCCGTATGAACACGTCGGCCAGTGCGGGGTCGAACTGGGTACCGATGCACAGATCCAGCTCCTGGATCGCGGCGTCGGTCGAGAGCGCGTTGCGATACGGCCGCTCGGAGGTCATCGCGTCGTAGGCGTCGCATAGGGCGAGGATGCGAGCCTCAAGAGGGATGTCCTCCCCGGCGAGGCCGTCGGGGTAACCCGCGCCATCCCACCGCTCGTGATGGCCCCGCACCCACGGCAGTATCTCGTCGAACCGGTTCGAGGCGAGGATCTTCTCTCCGAGTGCCGGATGCTCCTCAATGTCACGTCGCTCCGCGGCGGTGAGGGCGCCCTTCTTCCGAAGAATCGCATCGGCCACGGCGATCTTGCCCACGTCGTGGAGGAGCGCAGCCACCTCGAGCAGCCGGGTGGTGTCGTGCGAGAGCTCGAGGGACTGGGCAACGCGCACGGCAAGCGCGGCAACATTGCGGGAGTGGTACTGCGTCGCGGAATCGCGGGCGTCAACAGCGGCGGCCAACGCCCGCACCGCCGCAAGCTCCGACTGCTCCTCCAACTTGCGGATGCGCTCGTCGGCATCAAGGGCCTCCACGACCTCGCTGTCGTAGAACACCACCGCGTTCTTGCCGTGATACTTGGCCCAGTACTGCGCGCCATCCGCGCGTCTCAGCAGCTCGGCCACCACCGTGGCATCTCGCGGGTACAGCGCAACTCCCATCGATGCTGTTGCCGGTCGTCCATCGGGCGTCTTCACGCCGCCGAGGCGATTGCGAATGCGCTCGCAGACCTCGAGCACGCCTCGCTCCCCCGCGTCCGGTAGGATCATGCCGAACTCGTCTCCGCCAAGACGACACACGGTATCCGAGGCTCTGCAACACGCGGCGAACTCACTGGCGAGCGCCCGCAGCAATGTGTCTCCGCCCGCATGGCCGCACACGCTGTTCACCCGGCTGAAGTCGTCGATGTCGATGACCACCACGCCGAGTTCCTCACGGTGTCGCTCGGCCAGGTCGAGCTCGCAGGCCAATCGCTCGTGGAAGTACCGGTGACCGAGCAGCTGCGTCACGGGGTCGCTCACCGCGCGACTGAACAGGTGACCGTTCTCGATGGCCGTGAGCGCCGAGCGAGCGGCAAGAACGATCGCGAAGGTGACGCCGACTCCGAGGTAGACGGATGCTTCCTGCCCGCCCTCGGGTCGGCTGAACGCGAGCCAGAAGAAGAGGGGGATGAGCGCCGTGTAGACGACCGGAACGATGATGCCCGGGACCATATGCGAGCGCGGGCGCATCCGCGGCATTCCGGCGAGGTCGCGCCCGTCGGCAGGAGCAGCCAGCCGCTCGCGCCCCGCAACGAACAGCGCGTAGGCGCCGGCCATCCAGAACAACTGCACTGCGTCGTCGTACACCAGCGCCGGTCTCACGACCGCACCGAGATACCACAGCGGCCAGAAGAACAGAGCCCCGCCCGCAAGCCCCAGCCCGACAGCGATGAACGAACCCCACCGGGAACGCTTCCGCAACTTGCGTCCGGCGTAGTTGACGAGCATGCCCGCGAGCATGCCGAGCCCGAGTACCGAGAACAGCGGACCGACCACAGTGACCTCGGCCGGAACCGACGGAGGATACAGCGCGGCCAGGTGCCGCCACACGAAGGCATAGCCGGCAACGTACGCCAGCACGCCAACCGCCACGAAATCCACCACATGGCGCACCACAACCGCCCACGAACCCACGCGGAACCCGCTGATACTCAGGGTCGCAACCAGCGTCACGAACGCCCCACCCAGGATCCCGAGGGCGGAAAGCCATGGCCACGGCGGAACCACACCACCGATCACCTCGGAAGATGCCGCGAGCGTCGAGAGCGCGAACCCGCCGGCGCCGACGGCGATGCCAAGCCAGACACGACGCTCCGAGGACCGCAGTCGCCTTGCCACTCGAAGCGACATGACGAGCGCGAGAACGGCGGGCAGAACATACGCAGCCAGTCGCACCGCCGCCCCGACGGACGGGACGGGAGCGACCGAGGGGGCCAGCACGAAGCACGCCGCGAGCGTCACGAAGCCGGCGACCACCATTGGACTGACGGGGCGTTCCGCTACCGAAAGTGGCGCCTGTGTCACACGCTCTCCTGTGCCGCGGTGCGATACCCGAACAGGACCACGACGGCATGTATCGCGCGGACCCTCTTCGTATGGCCGAAGTATAGGCGGGGGGCGGTGCGCTGTCATGCCCACCCGGACGTTCACGTGGCATGTGCGCGGGACTCCCGCACGCCCGCCCTCACCCACGCCTGCGTGTCACCCGCTACGGGTATCATCGGAGGTGACCGCTTCCCACGGAGGTGACCTCCTTTGGCACGCGTACTGATGGTGATCGCGCCCGCGATCTTCCGGGACGAGGAGTACTCCCAGCCCAAAGCCGTGCTCGAAGCGCGCGGCGCCGAGGTGATCACTGCCAGCCGCACACCGGGCATCTGCCACGGCAAGCTCGGCATGACCGCCGAAGCAACGGTGGCGATCGCCGAAGTGGAAGCCGCCGACTACGATGCGGTCGTGTTCGTGGGCGGCGGCGGCGCCGAGGTCTTCTTCGACGACCCGGCCGCCCATCGGCTCGCGCGGCGGGCCCTTGAGGCGGACCGCGTCCTCGGCGCAATCTGCATCGCGCCCTCGATCCTCGCCCGCGCCGGACTGCTCCAGGGCGTGCGAGCTACCGCGTTCGGCAGCCAGCGCGCGGACCTGGTTGCCCACGGCGCCATCTGGACCGGCAGGCCGGTCGAGGTGGACGGCGCCATCGTTACCGCCAATGGCCCCGACGCGGCCCGCGACTTCGGCATGGAGATCGCCGATACGCTCGGCCTGCCCTGATACGCTCGACGAAAGGACGCGACCATGCAGCTTCACATCTACCGCTGCCGCATCTGCGGTGAGGTCTACCTTGGCTACGAAGCGCCTCAGAACTGCCCGTTCTGCGGCGTGAAGGCCGAGTTCCTCGAGGCGCCGGAGAAATACCCTGAGGACATCAACGACATCACGGTCACCGAGACCGAGCGCGCCGACCTCGAGAGCTCGATCGAGATCGAGCGTTCGAACACCCGGTTCTACCTCGGCATGACCGGGCGCAAGGATAACGACACGTTGCGGGCCACGTACAAGCGTCTGGCAAAAGTGGAGGCCGAGCACTGCAGCGTGTTCTGCAAGCTCGCGAAGGTGCACAAGCCGACTGACCTGCTCGCCCCGAGCGAGACCACCGACTCCTGGAAGACCGACATCGAGGAGTCGCTCAAGCGCGAGAACCGCGCCACGGCGCTCTACGCCGAGTTTGCACAGCGGGCTACCAACCCGCGACTGCGGGAGGTGTGGCGGGCGATCTCGGAGGTCGAGGCCGACCACGTCACACTCGACGACCTCGCGCTGACGTACATCTGATGCTCCGGGCGGGGCATCACGCCCCGCCCGCGAGTAAGCCTCTAGAGTTCCCTTCGGCGGAACACGAGCACTGCGACGCCCACACAGAGCGCCATCACCGCGACTGTGGTCACGATCGGCCACCCGAGCGATGCGGCCTCGCCCATCACGAGGTTCGACGGCGCGCCCACCAGCCCGGCCGGCGAGTAGTCGAGCATCGGCGCCCACAGCGTTGCCAGGCTGAGAAGGATGTAGGCGCCAAAGCCGATTCCCGCTGCTCCCGCCTGCGAGTCGAGCGCCGCCGAAAGCAGCTCCATCAGCGCCACGAACATGAGGGCGAACAGGAGCCACACCCCGGTGGCCTCGGCAAGCGGGCCAAGCGGCGCCTCGGCGAAGATGGCGTAGGTGATCCCCCAGGTGGCGAGCGCACCGACGATGACCGGCACCGCCACGAGCGCGGCCTGCGACACGAACTTGGCGAGCACGAACGCCGTGCGCGAGAGCGGCTTGGTGAGCACGAGCGCCGCGGTGCCCGACTTCGTCTCGGAGGAGATGATGCCGCCGAACATGATGATCACCGCGAAGAGCACCATCTGCGACAGGTTCTTGGTCCACTGCATGTACGCGTCCACGTATGTCGGGTCCGGGAGCTGGATGACCACGCCCGGCTGCTGGTCGGTCATGAGCGAGCCGAGGAGCTCGGGGGTGATCTTGGCGAGCGGCGGACCGGAGATCGCGAAGAAGAGCACGATACCGGGCAGCACCCAGATGCGCCACGTGCGGAGGATCTCGCGGAGCTCCTTGCCGAGGAAGGCCGTGAATCCGTTCATCTCACGCCTCACCTCCCACAAGGTCCACGAAGACCTCTTCGAGCGAGACCTCGCCCGCCTCGAGCCGCACGAGACCCACGCCCCGCTCGGCAACCGCCGCGGGGATCGCCACACGCGCGGCCTCGAGATCGCTCACCGAGATCGAGAGCGCGCCGCCATTCACACGGGTGACCTCGCCCGCCCACGCTTCGGCGGCGAATCGCTCGGCGAACTCGTGGGCGCCCTCGGTGACCTCAACGAGCAACCGCGAGGCGCCGTAGCGCGCTTTGAGCTCGTCGATCGGCGACTGTGTGACCACGCGGCCCTCGTGCAGGATCGCGACCGTGTCACACACGCGCTCCACGTCGGCGAGGATGTGCGTGGAGAAGAACACGGTGGTTCTCCCGCCGAGCGACCCGATCATCTCGAGCACCTCTTTGCGCCCGATCGGATCGAGCGCGGAGGTCGGCTCGTCGAGCATCAGCAGCTTGGGCGCATTGATGAGCGCCTGCGCCACGCCGAGCCGCTGCTTCATGCCCCGCGAGTAGCCGCCGATCTTGGCGTGCACGTCCGCAAGGCCGGCTAGGTCGAGCAGTGCCTCCACGCGCGCGTCGAGCGTCTTGGCATCGATGCCGAAGAGCCTCCCCGCGAAGCGCAGGAACTCGGGCGCGGTCATCCACCCGTAGTAGCCGGGGACGTCGGGCAGATAGCCGATGTCGGCACGGACCGCATTGGTGGCGCTCACCACGTCGCGGCCGAACACGCGGGCCTCACCCGACGTGGGCCGCGCAAGCCCGGTCAGGATGCGCAGTGTGGTGGTCTTGCCCGCGCCGTTGGGGCCGAGGAACCCGAAGACCGACCCTTCGGCCACCGTGAGGTCCACCGAATCGAGCGCGCGCTTCTCGCCGTAGGCCTTCGTGAGGCCGCGTATCTCGATTGCAGCGCTCACTCGGCGTCACTTCCACTGCCGTAGAGCACGTCGGCCGCACGCGCGGCGCGGTCACCGGCGGCAGGTGCGCCTTCGGCAGCCGTAGACAGCGGGTCCACCGCAGCCGCGGGCTTGCGACCGGCCGCGAGGAACGCGATCGCGCCGACGAGGTTCACGAACAGGATGATGATCACCCATGGCCACTTCTTGCCGAAGACGAGCTGCTCATCCGGCGTCCGGAACAGCTTGAACAGCGCGAAGACCTCCACGCCGATCTGCACCACGGCAAGCGCGATAAGCCCGATCTGCAGCCCCGCCGGAATGTCGCCCCATGCGATTTGCGTACCCATCATCAGTTCCCTTCTCGATCATCGTTGAGGCTCGCACGCCAGTCGGCGCGCAGCCCCAAACGAACAGGCACGTACAGAAGCAGGAACGAGAGCGCGAGTCCTACGAGGATCGGCACCACGATGAGGTTGCCACTGGCACCGCCGTCCGCATCGGCCACGGTGATGATCGTGAGGCCGAGGCCGAGCGGCGCGATCAGGCCGAGTGCGGCCGACGAGAGCACGAGGCTACGCGCGGGAACGCGCCGCCACAGCGCGCGGACGTCGGTGATCGCAACGGGAAGCACGGTGAGCACCGCCACGAGCCCGAACGAGAACGCCTTCGACGCCCAGTCGTCCGGTGCTCCGGAGAGGCCCCAGTGCACCGGCACCTCGGCGGGAAGCGAGCTCCACGACACCGCCATGAGCACCGCGGTCGCGGTGGCGATCACCGCAGGGATCGCGAACGCTATCCACACGGCGGCCGACGGGATGCGCTCGAACAGCTCATCGCCCACGTCGTCCGGCCGAAGCAAGCCAAGCTTCACCGCGAGCGCGCCGAAGTTGATGGTCCAGCCCAGGCCGAAGAGGCGCGGCGTGAAGATGTGGGGATCTGCCGGATTCCACATGCGGCTGCTGATCCGGTCGACCGAGGCGCCACGGAAGTCGTACGGCATCCCGAGCAGCCGGCCCTGCGGCTGCGATGAAGCGTCGTCCAGCTCCCCGCCCGACCCGCCGAGCGCCTCGCGGATACTCCGCGCGTACTCATGCGGGTCGCCGAGCGCGTACACCGCGGCCGCCTCGCCCACGCGCGCCGCATCGTCGGCAAGCAGCGACTGGAGTTCGGCGAGCGCCTCGTCACGGTCGCGGCTCCGGAGCCCGGCCAGATCTGCGCCGACGGCGGTCACGAATCCTGCTATCGTGCTCGGCTCAGTCATCGCCCTCGGCCCTCGTGAGCAGCCGTTCGACCGTCTCGGACAGATCGCGCCATGAGGCGCTCATCTCCGCCAGCTCGCCTTTGCCCTGCGCGGAGAGCCGATAGTACTTGCGCGGCGGCCCCACCGGCGATTCGCGCCAGGTGGTTTCGACCGACCCCGCCTTCTTGAGGCGTGAGAGCAGCGGGTACACCGTGCCCGCGCTCGCCTCCAGCCCCGCGTGCTCGCCGAGGCGGTCCACGATCTCCACGCCGTACAGCTCGCCGGAGTCCAGCAGCGCAAGGATGACGAGCTCGAGCGCGCCCTTTCGGAACTGCGAGACCCGACTGTCGCGCTCGGCGGCCATGTGGCGTTCTCGTCCGTCCTGCCGAAGTGATTGGTACTGCCAACTACCTTGTATCACATGCTAGTTGGTGATGCAAGATAGCGTTCGAATCGGACGTGCAAGGGTTCGGAGCTCACCGCGCCGGCGCGCCGGGCGATCAGCGGAGATCGTTAAGCGCGGCACGGTACGCGCTATACGTTCGCTCGTCGAAGAGCACGAACGTTACCTCACGCACCGAACGCGCCTCGTCGCGCAGGAAGCGCTTCACTTCGGCCAGCGCGACTTCCGCGGCTTCGGCGAGCGGATAGCCGTACGCGCCGGTCGAGATCGACGGGAACGCGATCGTGCGCAGACTGTAGCTCTCGGCCACGCGCAGGCTCTCGCGGTACGCGCTCGCGAGCGTGACGGCCTCCCCTGCCCCGCCGCCGTGCCACACGGGGCCCACGGTATGTATGAGGTGCTTCGCCGGCAGATGGCCGCCACCGGACTTCACGGCCTGCCCCGGCGACAGCGAGCCCCGCTGGGCCACGATCGCCTTGCACTCGTTGTAGATGGCGGAGCCACCGGCGCGATGGATGGCGCCGTCCACGCCGCCGCCGCCGAGCAGCCCGGGGTTCGCGGCGTTCACGATCGCGTCCACGTGCTGGCGCGTGATGTCGTCGATTACGAGGCGGAGTGTGCGTGTGCCGATGGTGAGTTCGTCCATGTGCGGTTCCTACCCGATGATCAGGCTGGACACGCGGACGATCGGCACACCTTCGTATTCGCCGAGGTCGAGCAGATGGTGGTCGCCCGAGACGATCATCTCGGCGCCACCCTCCACCGCGCACTCCAGCACGCGATTGTCGGCCTCATCGGCAATGACATGCAGCGTCACCTCGGGACGGATCATCTCCGCGAGCCGCGCGAGCTGCTGGAGCGCCGCGCGCACGCGATCGTCATCGTAGCCGAGCACGTCGTAGAGCTTGTCCGCGAACTCCGTCAGTAGCGCCGGTGAGGTGATCAGCCCGTGCTGGCCGTCGATGATCGCACGCATCAACTCGGCGGGCTTGCCGCCGAATCCGTACGCTGAGATAAGCACGTTGGTATCGAGAACGAGCCTAGACACCGCGCGCCTCATGGATCAGTCGCTCCACGTCTGCCTCGGTGCGCACCGCCCGCACACGCGCGCGCTCACGCCCATATGCGGCGAGGTCCTCAAAGGCCACAAGCTCCCGGTCGCGCTTGTACACGCGCACCATCTCGCGAAAGAGCTCACTGCGGGTGCGCCCCTCGGCGGCGGCGATCCTCTCGACGTCCTCGATGACCTCGGGTGGAACGGAGAACCCGATCGTCTTTGCGATGCGTGGCATGATCGCTCCGTTTCTAACGGTTTACAACCATGCAGAGTGTAGGGCGAGCTGCAGAGCCGGGTCAAGCACGGGTGACGCTGCTGACCGTGCCCTAACCTCGCACGACAGCCTCGAACACCTCGGCGTAGCGCGGTACGAGCGCATCGAACGTGAACGGCTCCGCGAGCGCGCGGTATCCGCCCGGCTCCGTGCGGTGGGTGATCGCACCCCGCAGCCGGGCCACGAGCTCGCCCGGCGACGCGTAGCGGCACTCGGCGGGGTAGAGCTCCGGATACGCCAGACCGTCGGGCACGACCGGTGTGCAACCCGCGTAGCACGCCTCGAGCATCGCCAGGCCGAAGAACTCGTTGCGCGCAGTGGAGACCGCCACGTCCGCGCTCGCCAGCAGGCGTGCGTACGCCTCACGCGACTCGGGCTCGCCGAGGTGCACCAGCCGGTCGCCGAGCGCCGCGGCCGCCTCGGCCATCAGCGGCTCGGTCTCGCGGAACGACTGGCCGGCCACGGCCACCTCGAAGTCGAGGCCTTCGGCGGCGAGCGTCCCTGCGGCTGCGAAGAACGCCTCCGGGTCCTTGTCGTGCTCCCAGCGGTGCGGCCAGATGATGCGCGGGCGGGCGCCGCGCTCTGGCAGTGCGGCATCGAAGACGGCAGGGTCGAACGGCGGCGGAAGCACCTCTGCGTGCCCGGCGATGCGCGCCGGGACGCCCTTCGGTTGGTGATCGGGGAACTCGCGCAGGAAGCCGGGAATCTCGGCGAGGAAGCCGTCGAGGTTGTACCGCGTGTTGAAGAGGCAGCGGTCCGCGGTGAGCGCGCTCGTGATGTTGGTGAGCGCGAACTGGTAGTCCCACTCGGCAGTGTGGCGGTTCGGATAGAGCAGCTGGTTCTCGTGGAAGTACACGATGCGCGGAACGCCTGCCACCGCTTCTCCCGCGAGCGCCACGAACTCGGCGAGGTTCACGAAGGTGCTGGCGTAGATGAGGTCCCACGCGCGATCGGGACGCCGACGCCCCGGCTCGCCGACGGGGTGCGCCTCGCACCAGGTGCCGGCGAGCGAGCGCACCTCCTCGGCCATGGTGATCGCCGAGCCGCGCATGCGCCACTTCCACTTGCGCGCAGGCAGCGTGAGCAGGTCGAATGTGAAGCCGAGCGGCGTGAGGCACTCAACGAGCCCGTCCAGCACGGCGCGGTGCGAGCCGCCGTAGTACGGCTCGAGCGCGAGTACGCGCAGCGGCCCCGTGCTCATCGCTGCCCCATGCGCGGCGCGCGGTACGACACCGACGGGAAGTCCACATGCGTGGCGCCAGCGAGCGCCTGGGCGACGAGAGCGGGGATGTCGAGACCGGCCTCGCCCTCGGCGATCTCCTCGTGTCGCGCATGCGTCTGCGGCCGACGCGGCATGAAGAGCGTGCAGCAGTCGTCATCGGTTGCGATCGAGAGCTCGTAGGTGCCGAGCGCGCGGGCCTCAGCCACGATCTCCTGCTTGTCACTGCCGATGAGCGGCCGGAAGACCGGGAGCGTGGCGACTGCATCCACGACCGCGATGTTCTCGAGCGTCTGCGATGCAACCTGTCCCAGACTCTCCCCCGTTACGAGCGCCCTGGCACCCTCGACTCGCGCCAGAGCCTCGGCGACTCTAACCATCAACCTGCGGTAGAGAAGCACCCTGATATCCGGCGGCGCGTCGAGTGAGATCGTCCGCTGCACGGCGCCGAACGGGATCACGAAGAGGCGGCCCATCCCCCCGCCCGGCACCAGCACGCGCGCCAGATCCTCCACCGCGCGCTCCGACGTGCCCACCGTCTGGGGCCGCCCCGAGAAGTGCACGCCCACGATCGTCGCCCCGCGCCTCATGACGCGCCATGCCGCCACCGGAGAATCGATGCCGGCGGAGAGCAGCGCCATCACCTTGCCCGACGTGCCCACGGGCAGGCCACCCGGGCCGTCCACGCGCTCGGCATGGACGTACGCGGCACCCTGGACCACCGCGATGCGCACCATGAGGTCCGGCGCTGAGAGGTCGACCGCAAGCCCGGTGCCCTCACGCACAACGTCGCCGACCCTGCGGTTCATATCCATGCTGCATTCCGGGTAGTCGGTGGCCGAGCGGCGCGCCTCGATCCCGAAGGTGCGGATCGCCCCGCCCCGGCGAGCGATCTCGGCACGGGCGAGCTCAAGTGCGGCCGACGCGATAGCCTCGGGTGTCTGCTCGACCTCCATGCCGATTGCCGCGTAGGAAATGCCGGGCGTACGGGCGAGCGCGGCGGCCACGTCCGGAGCCGAGGAGTCGTCGTTGATGCGCACGAGCACCCTGCTCGCGATGCGCCCGACCTCGGCCGAGGGGATGTCGCGGAGTGCCCACTTGATGTTCGTCTCGAGGCGGCGCTCGAACGAGCCGCGGTTCAGGCCCTTGAGACCGATCTCGTGGTAGTGAACGAGCGCGACACGCACCTGACGATCACCCCTCATCAGCAACGATGCCCCGGTTCCGCGCATGCGGCCGGGGCATCATGTTCGCAGAGCAGAGGGCGGTGGGGCTACTTGTAGCTCTCCTTGACCCGCTCGTAGCTCACGTCACCGCTCGCGATCTCATCGAGCGCGAGGGTGAGCGGCTTGGTGCTCGTGATCTGGGCGATCTGCGGGGCCTGCATGGTGAGCAGTGCCTGGTCGCGAACACCGTGGATCATGTCGTTGATCTGGCGCGCACGCTTGGCGGCCACGATGCAGAGCGTGTACTTGGAGTCGACCTTCTCGAGCAAGAGATCGATCTCAGGCTTGATGACCATGGTTTATGAACATCCTTCGCCGCTTCGGAGGGATTCGATGATGCCGACCAGTTGATCGGTGGCCCGGGCAACATCATCGTTTTCTACCACATGATCGTATGTCTCCACAAGCTGGAGCTCCCGAACGGCGGTCGCGAGACGCGTCTTGATCTGCTCGTCGTTCTCGGCGCCACGCGCCCTGATCCGGCGCTCGAGCTCCTCGATCGACGGTGCGATGATGAACACGAGCACGGCATCCGGCATGAGCTCCTTGACCTGCATGGCACCCTGCGGGTCGATCTCCAGAATCACATCCAGCCCGCGATCGCAGTGCTCGCGCACGGTGGAAGCGAGCGTGCCGTAGCGGTTCCCGTGGACCTCGGCCCACTCCAGGAACTCGCCGGCCTCGATCCTGTCGGCGAACTCCTCGGCCGAGAGGAAGTAGTAGTCCTCGCCCTCCACCTCGTGCGGGCGCGGCGAACGCGTGGTGGCGGACACGGACACCCACAGACCCGGAACCCTGGCGACCAGCCGGTCCACCAGGGTCCCTTTTCCGGCGCCCGAAGGACCGGAGATGATGACGAGTGAGCCTTTCGGCATAGAGGCAGACGCTCTAGCCGAGGCGCTGCATGAGCAGCTCGCGCTGACGGGCGCCAAGGCCCTGGACGCGGCGGCTGTCGGAGATCTCGAACTCGGCCATGATCTTGGCTGCCTTGGCCTTGCCGTAGCCCGGGAGGCTCTCGAGCAGCGTGGCGACCTTCATGCGCGCGACGACGGGATCGTCCGACTTCTTCATGACGTCAGCAAACGACGTCTTCCCGCTCTTGATCTTCTGGCGGAGATCAGCGCGTGCCTGGCGCGCCTGGGCGGCCTTCTCGAGGGCCTTCTTGCGGTCCTCCGGAGACAAGTTCGGCAGAGCCATTGTTCCTCCTCGCGGGTTCGTGCACATGCACACGGTCGGTTCCACCATCGCCGCGGCGAACGGGAACCGTTGCGTCACAGCGGGTTGATGATACCCCTGACCTGCGAGGATGCCAACCCTGTGTTACGCAAGACGGCGGCTTCCGGGCGAATCGATGGGCGTTCCAGCCGCACATTGGGGGCAGTTCTGCGGCTCCATAGACTCAACCTCAAGTTTAAGGAGAGGGCGGTACTCGGCGTTGAACGCCTTGTCTCCGCCGCGGTCGATGATCGACGTTACCGCAGCGACGACTCCCCCGCCCTCGCGCACCAGCTCGATGACCTCGGCCACGCTCCCACCTGTCGTGACCACGTCTTCCACGACCAGCACGCGCTCGCCGGGACGCACGGCAAAGCTGCGACGGAACGTCATCACGCCCTGCTGGCGCTCGCTGAAGATGAACTTGACGCCGAGTGCCTGAGCCACGGCGAAGCCGATGATGATGCCGCCGACCGCCGGAGCGGCCACAAGATCGATCTGCCGGTCAGCAACGGATGCGGCCATCGCCCGGGCGAGTCGCGTAGTGAGCGCCGGATCCTCGAGCACGCGCGCGCACTGGACGTAGGTGTCCGAGTGCCGCCCGCTCGTGAGCTGGAAGTGCCCGTGCAGGATGGCTCCCGCTTCCTTGAGCGCCGCGAGGACGTCTGCGTCGGTCATCGTCATGAGGCCATCTCCTTCACGATCGCTTCGGCTGCTGCCGCCGGATCCGCGGCGCCGGTGACGGGCCGCCCGACGACCAGATGCGACGCACCCGCAGCGATCGCCTCGGCCGGGGTCGCAGTCCGGGCCTGGTCTCCCGCGTCCTCGTCGGCGGGACGCACGCCCGGTGTCACCACAAGCGCGTCTGTGCCGAGGAGCGTGCGCATCGCTTCGGCCTCCACGGGCGAGCAGACCACGCCGTCGCAGCCCGTGTCGCGCGCAAGCGTCGCCAGCGCGGCGACCTGCTCGGCCGAGGTGGTCGAGACGCCGATCTCGGCAAGCGCGGCGTCATCGAGGCTGGTGAGCACGGTGACGGCGAGGATGTTCGGTCGTGGCGCCTTGAACTTCTCGGCGGCCGCCGTTGTGGCGCCCACAGCGGCCTCGAGCATCGCGCGCCCGCCCGAGGCGTGCACCGTGAACATGTCGGCGCCCGCGCGGGTGAGCGTACGGCACGCGCCCTCGACCTGGTGCGGGATGTCGTGGAGCTTGAGGTCCACGAACACCTTGAAGCCCATCGCGCGCAGGTCCCGCACGATCTGCGGGCCCTCGGCGTAGTAGAGCGTCATGCCGACTTTCACCCAGCCCACGCGACCGCGCAACGTGCGCGCCATCGCGAGCGCGCGCTCGGCGTCGGGCAGGTCCAGTGCGACGATGATCCGGTCTCTCATAGTGTCCCCTTGCACTCGCACGCGGCATCCGGCCGCCTCGCCGGTCGCCGCGACTCTGTCAGGCCTGGCGTTCGGGCCAGGCTGCACCGGTCAGGTCGCTCACGCGGGCGATCCCGCGCTCCTCGCAGAAGTGCCGCAAGCCCTCGGCAACCGCAGCAGATGCCGTCGGGTCGACGAAGTTCGCCGTACCCACGGCCACGGCCGTCGCGCCCGCGAGCATGAACTCGGCCGCATCGGCAGCCGACATGATTCCGCCCATCCCGATCACCGGCACGGCCACCGCGCGCGCGACCTGCCAGACCATCCGAACAGCCACCGGCCGGATCGCCGGCCCCGAGAGGCCGCCCACGCCGCGTGCGAGCTTCGGCCGGAAGGTGCGCGTGTCGATCGCCATGCCCAGTAGCGTGTTGATGAGGCTCACGGCATCTGCACCTTCGGCCTCAACTGCACGCGCGATCTCTGCGATGTCGGTGACGTTCGGGCTTAGCTTCACGATGAGCGTCTTGGTGGTGGCTGCCCGCACCGCCCTCACGACCTCGGCGGCGGCCGGGCACGACGTACCGAAGGCCATGCCGCCGGCGTCCACGTTCGGGCACGAGATGTTGAGCTCGAAGGCCGCGATGTCCGGTTCCGCATCCAGCCGTTCGGTCACGGCCACGTACTCGGCCACGCTGTGACCCACGAGGTTCACGATCACCGGCACGTTCTGGGTAGCGAGCCAGGCCAGGTCATTCGCGCAGAAGGCCGCAACACCGGGGTTCTGCAGGCCGATGGAGTTGAGCATGCCCGAAGGCGTCTCGGCGATGCGGGGGCTGTCGTTGCCCGCCCAGGGCTCGAGCGACACGCCTTTGGTGACCACGGCGCCGAGCTGCGCGAGCTCCATGAAGTCCGCGTACTCGCGCCCCGAGCCGAAGGTGCCCGAGGCGGTCATCACCGGGTTGCGAAGCTCGAGCTCGCCAATCCGCACGCGCATGTCCACGGTGCCGGTCACTCCCCTGCCTCCGGGTCCTCGGACGGGTCCCACAGCACTTCGGCGGCGTCGAACACCGGGCCGTCCACGCACGCGCGCTTGCGGCCGTTCACCGTCGTTACCACGCACGACAGGCACGCGCCTACGCCGCACGCCATGAGGCGCTCGAGCGATACCTGACATGGGATGCCCGCCGCGGCCGCCTGAGCCACCACGATGCGCTGCATCGGTTCCGGGCCGCACACGTACACGACATCAGGCCGGGCTTTGCGCATGAGGCCGTCGGTGAGTGCAGTCACGAACCCGCACGTGCCCGCCGAACCGTCGTCAGTGGCTACCTCGGTCCGCCGACACGTGGCCTCGAAGAGGTCGCGCGCGAGCAGGCGATCGGCTGTGGGCGCACCGTGTGCGAGCGTCGTCGCCACGCCCAGGCGAGCGAGTTCCTCCACCAGCATGCCCATGGGAGCTGCACCCAGGCCGCCGGCCACGACGAGCGCGTGTGCGACGCCCTCGGGCACCCACCACCCGCGTCCGAGCGGGCCGATGAGGTCCATGACCACGCCGGGCGCAGCCTCGGCGAGCACACGCGTGCCGCGCCCGACCACCTGGTAGAGGATCTCGAGGCGGCCCGCCTCGGCGCGGTAGACCGAGAACGGGCGGCGCAGGATGAAGTCGGCACCCTCGGCTATGCGCAGATGCACGAACTGCCCCGGAGCGATCGCGGCCGCCGTGCGCGGTGCGTCCAGCACCACCATCCCGACGCCCTCGGCGACGCGCTCGTTCGCAACGATCGTGGCGTGCTCGGTCGCCGGTCGCTGGCGCGTGTCGCTCACTCCGCCTCCCCGTTGAAGTCCTGGAGCGCGATCACGTCGAGATTGCCGCGGATGATCGCCTCGATGGCGGCGGCGCTCGCCTGTGCGGCGGCAAGCGTCGTGATGTTGCTGACGCCGTGCTGCACGGCGGCGGTGCGAATGTGGTACCCGTCCGAGCGCGTCTCGCGGCCGAACGGCGTGTTGATGACCAGCTGTACCTCGCCGTTCACGATGCTGTCGACCACGTTCGGGCGGCCTTCGTGCACCTTGCGCACGCTCTCGACCGGGATGCCCGAGGCCTGCAGGAGGCGCGCCGTACCCTTGGTGGACATGATGCGGAAGCCGAGCGCGTGCAGCTGGCGCGCCACCGGCACCATGGCACGCTTGTCGCGATCGCACACCGATATGAACGCCGCGCCCTCGCGCGGCAGCGAGTAGTCGATCGCGAGCTGGCTCTTGCCGTACGCGCTCGGGAAGTCGTGCGCCACACCCATGACCTCGCCGGTGGACTTCATCTCCGGGCCGAGCACGCTGTCGGTGCCCGGGAAGCGGCCGAAGGGCATGACTGCTTCCTTCACGCAGTACCGCCCGAGCTCGCGACCCTCGGCGGGCAGCGCCATCTCGGCGAGCTTCTCGCCCGCCATCACGCGTGCCGCCACCTTGGCGAGCTGCACGCCGGTCGCCTTGCTCACGAACGGCACGGTCCGGCTGGCGCGCGGGTTGACCTCGAGCACGTAGACGGCCTCGTCCTTCACCGCGAACTGCACGTTCATCAGTCCGCGAACGCCAAGTTCGAGCGCGAGCGCGCGGGCGTGCTCGGTGATGCGCTCGACGGTCTCCTCGCCGAGCGAGAACGGCGGGATGCAGCAGGCCGAGTCACCCGAGTGGATGCCCGCCTCCTCGATGTGCTCCATCACGCCGCCGATGTAGACGGTCTCACCGTCGCACACCGCGTCCACGTCGACCTCGATGGCGCCCTCGAGAAAGCGGTCGAGCAGCACGGGATGGTCGGGTGAGACCTCCGTGGCCTTCTGCACGTAGCGCAGCAGGTATTCCTCGTTGTAGGCGATCACCATGCCGCGCCCGCCGAGCACGTAGCTCGGACGCACGAGCAGCGGGTAGCCGATGCGCGCGGCGACCTCCACGGCCTCCTCGAGTGTGCGCGCGGTGCCGGCCGCCGGATACGCGATCCCGAGCCGATCGAGCACTTCCGAGAACCGCTGCCGATCCTCGGCCAGGTCGATCGCTTCAGGCTTGGTGCCGAGGATCGGCACGCCCGCCTGCTCGAGCGCGTGAGCCAGCTTGAGAGGCGTCTGCCCGCCGAAGGTCACGAGCACGCCGTCGGGACGCTCCACCTCGATGATGTCCATGACGTCCTCGAAGGTGAGCGGCTCGAAGTAGAGCTTGTCCGAGGTGTCGTAGTCGGTGGAGACCGTCTCCGGGTTGCAGTTGACCATGATGGTCTCGAACCCGGCCTCGGCCAGTGCGTAGGCCGCGTGCACGCAGCAGTAGTCGAACTCGATGCCCTGCCCGATGCGGTTCGGTCCCGCGCCGAGGATCATCGCCTTCTTGCGCTCCGAGGGATGCGCCTCGTTCTCCTCTTCGTACGTCTTGTAGTAGTAGGGTGTGGCCGCAAAGAACTCCGCTGCGCAGGTGTCGACCGCCTTGAAGGTAGCCGTCACGCCCAGGTCGAGCCTTGCTCGCCGGACGTCACCCTCAAGCGTTCCTGTAAGGTACGCGATCTGCGCATCCGACATCCCGTGCTGCTTGGCTTTCCGCAGCTCAGAGCCGTCGAGTGAATCGAGCGAGCGATCACGGATCGAACTCTCCACCTCGACCATACGGCGCACCTGCTCGCAGAACCACGGGTCGATCCGCGTGATCTCGGCAACCCAGTCCGTGGTGCGTCCCCGGCGGAACGCCTCGGCCATGTAGAACACCCGCTGCTCGTTCGGCACCGCAAGGTGCTCGTCGAAGCGATGCTCGTCGAAGGAGTCCTTGCCGTCGGCGCCCAGGCCTCCGCGACCGTTCTCGAGCGAACGCAGCGCCTTGCCGAGCGCCTCGGGGAACGTCCGGCCCATCGCCATGACCTCACCCACGCTCTTCATGCGCGTGGTGAGCGTGGTGTCTGTTCCGGGAAACTTCTCGAACGCCCAGCGTGGCACCTTCACGACCGTGTAGTCGATGGATGGCTCGAAGCTCGCGGGCGTGGCCTTCGTGATGTCGTTGGGAATCTCATCAAGGGTATAGCCCACCGCAAGCTTCGCCGCGATCTTCGCGATAGGGAAGCCAGTGGCCTTGGACGCCAGCGCGGAAGAGCGCGACACGCGCGGGTTCATCTCGATGACGAACAGCCGGCCGTCGGCGGGGTTCACCGCGAACTGCACGTTGCTGCCGCCGGTCTCCACCCCGATCTCGCGCATGATCGCGAAGGAGGCGTCCCGCAGCACCTGGTACTCACGGTCGGTGAGCGTGAGCGCGGGCGCCACGGTGATGCTGTCGCCGGTGTGGACGCCCATGGCGTCGAAGTTCTCGATGGAGCACACGATCACGCAGTTGTCCTTGCGATCGCGCATCACCTCCATCTCGAACTCCTTCCAGCCGATCACGCTCTCCTCCACGAGCACCTCGCCTACTGGCGAGAGCGCAATGCCGCCCGCACAGATCTCGCGGAGCTCGTCGATGTTGTACGCGATGCCGCCGCCCGCGCCGCCGAGCGTGAAGCTCGGCCGGACGACTACCGGCCAGCCGACCGAGGCCACGAACTCCTCGGCATCCGCGATCGCATAGACGTACGCCGAACGCGGCGTGTCGAGCCCAATCGCCCGCATCGCCTCGCTGAAGAGCCTCCGGTCCTCACCCTTCTTGATGACCGGCAGCGTCGCGCCGATGAGCTCGACACCGTACTTGTCGAGGATCCCGGCCTCGGCGAGTGCCACCGCGCAGTTGAGTCCGGTTTGCCCGCCGAGGGTGGGCAGAAGCGCGTCAGGACGCTCCTTGGCGATGACCTTCTCGACGAACTCGACGGTGATCGGCTCCACGTACGTGCGATCCGCGAACTCGGGGTCGGTCATGATCGTGGCCGGGTTGCTGTTCACGAGCACGACCTCGAAGCCGTCCTCACGCAACACCTTGCACGCTTGGGCGCCCGAATAGTCGAACTCGCACGCCTGGCCGATCACGATCGGTCCGGAGCCGATAATGAGGATCTTCTTGATGTCGTCTCTGCGGGGCATGGGTTCCTTGACGGTCGAGGGCTGGCGGGACCTGCCTTACGGCACGATGAGAACGGGGCAGCTCGCCTGCCGCAGCAGCGTCATCGAGACACTGCCGAGCAGCACTTCCTGCACGGCGTTGCGGCCACGCGTTCCGACGATCACGCCGGTCGCGCGACGTTCGTCGATCTCCTTCAGAATCCCGGGGATCGGGGCCTCCTGCGTGGTCGTGGGACTCGACGTGATCCCCTGCTGACTGCACATCGCCTGCAGGTTCTTGAGCTGGAACTCGGCCCCTTCCGAAGCGCGCCGCAGCTTCTCGCCGGTGAGCGCCGGATCAATCGCATGGACGAGGAACAGGTGCTTGATGACGCCCTTGGGCAGGTCGATCGCAACCGTGAACGCACGTGCGGCCGACAGCGAGAAGTCCGTGGGGAGCACGATCTTCTCTCCGAAGTGCCGAAGCAGCGATTCGGGCGAACTCTGGTTGCGGAGCAGGTCGAAGCGCACCACGAGGTGCGGGATCGTCGCGTCGCGCAGCAGGCGCTCGGATACCGAGCCTGCGAGCAGCTGGTCCATCACCGTCTTGGCGTGCGAGCCGTAGACGACGCCGTCTACCTGGCTCTCGATCGCGAGCGCACCGATCTCCTCGACCGTGTCGCCGGTGGCGACCCGGACCTCGACGAGCAGTCCCGCCGCCTCCAGTTCGGGAGCGAATGCGCGGATCGCCTCGAGCGCCTCGTCCACACGCTGTGCGATGAGATGCCCTTCCACGCCCGGGACCTCGACCACGTGAGCGAGGATGACCCGCCGGACCCCGATAGAGGGCAGTCCCTTGGCGAACGCCAGTATGAGCGCGTTGTCTTCGGTGAAGTCGACCGGCAGGAGTACTGTTCGCAGCATCTTCACTCTCCGTCCATCTCGCCGAACAGGTCGGGGCGACCGTCCATGAGTCGCGTGAACGCGCGGAACAGGTACCGTGCGTCGTGCGGGCCGGGAGCCGCCTCGGGGTGGTACTGGACCGAGAACGCGGGCAGGTCGAGCGTGCGCACCCCCGCGGTCGTCATGTCGTTGAGGTTCACGTGCGTGAGCTGCACCCGACCGTGCACCGACGAGCGTACCACCGGTGCCACACCTGCGCGCACCCACGCCCCAAGATCGTTCGGGTCAAGCTCGAGCCCCCGCGAGTCCTCGGCCAGGAGCGGGCCGATCGAGCCGAAGTCAACGCAGAAGCCGTGGTTCTGCGACGTGACCTCCACCGCGCCCGTCACGAGGTTCTTCACCGGCTGGTTGCCCCCACGATGCCCGTACTTGAGCTTGTACGTCTCTGCGCCGAGCGCGAGCGAGAGCATCTGGTGTCCGAGGCAGATGCCGAAGATCGGCCGCACGCCGAGCAGGTCCCTGAGCGTGCTGTAGAGATACGCCACGGCCGCCGGGTCGCCCGGGCCGTTGGCGAAGAAGATGCCGTCGGGCTCGAGCGCGAGCGCCTCGTCTGCGGTCGTCGACGGCGGCACCACGGTGACCTCGCAGCCTGCCTCGGACAGCCGACGCATGATGTTGTACTTGAGGCCCGAGTCGTACGCCACCACGCGGTAGCGTGGCAGCCCCGCGAGCACGCCCGTGTCCACAGGCACTTCGCATTCGGGTGGCGCCTCTGCGCCCCAACGGTAACTGCTTCCCGCCGCCGCGCCGCTCACAAGGTCGCGCCCCACGAGCGACTCGGACGCTCTCACCTTCGCAAGCAACGAGGCCACGTCGAGGTCCACCGTCGAGAGCACCGCGCGCATCGCCCCCGCCTCGCGCACATGACGCGTGAGGCGCCGCGTGTCCACGCCCTCGATCGCGACCACGCCGAGGCGTTCAAGGTACGCGCCCAGTGTCTCCTCGGAACGCCAGTTGGAGGCCGTGGCCGAAAGCTCACGCACCACCAGCCCGGACGCGAAGATGCTGCGCGACTCCACGTCGGCGGCGTTCACGCCGTAGATGCCGATGTGTGGGAAGGTCATCGCGATGATCTGCCCGGTGTAGGAAGGATCGGTGAGGATCTCCTGGTAGCCGGTCATCGAGGTGTTGAAGACGATCTCGCCGAAGCTCTCGCCGGGCGCGCCGCAGCTGAAGCCCTCGAAGAACGTGCCGTCTTCGAGCACAAGCAGCGCGCGGGCGCGGGTGTCGTTGCCGGAAGCCACCTAACCGACCACCTTCCCGTTGCGGAGCGCCCATTTCCCGCCCACGAGCACGTCGCTCGCCTTACCGAGCAGGCTGCTGCCCACAAACGCCGAGTTGCGCGACTTGGAGACGAACCAGTCGGCCGTGACCTCAACGCGCGCTTCGGGATCTACGATCGTGATGTCGGCCGGAAAGCCGGCTTCGAGGCGGACCTCGGGCAGGCCGAGCGCCAGCCGCGGCCCGTGGCACATGAGGTTCGTGACCTCGGTCCAGCCGAGCGTGCCGGCAGCCACGAGGTTCGTGATCACCAGCGGAAGCGCGGTCTCCAGGCCGGTGGTGCCGAACGGCGCGAGCTCGAACTCAAGCTCCTTCTCATGCGGCGCGTGCGGCGCATGGTCCGTGGCGATGCAGTCCACCGTACCGTCTAGGAGGCCTGCCACGAGCGCCTGGCGGTCTTCTGCCGTGCGCAGCGGCGGGTTCATCTTGAGGTTTGTGTCGTAGGTCGCAAGCGCGTCCTCGTCGAGGAACAGGTGGTGCGGCGTGACCTCACAGGTCACGCGCACGCCGCGCGCCTTCGCTTCCCGCACGAGCGCGACCGAGCCCGCAGTCGAGAGGTGCGCGAGATGCAACCTGCAGCCCGTGAGCTCGGCAAGCGCGATGTCGCGCGCGACCATCGTCTCCTCGGCAGCAGCCGGGATGCCCGGCAGCCCCATGCGCGTGGAGACGACGCCCTCGTTCACCACGCCGTGTCCTGCAAGCGACTCGTCCTCGCAGTGTGCGATGAGCGTGGCGCCAAAGCGCTTGATGTAGTCCATCGCGATGCGGGTCATGCCTGCCGACTGGATCCCCTTGCCATCGTCGGAGAAGGCAACCGCACCCTCGGCGATCATGTCGCCGATCTCGGCGAGCTGCTCGCCGGCCTGCCCTTTGGTGATCGCGCCAACGGGATAGACGCGCACCGCTCCGTTCGCGGCCGCGCGCTCCACGATGAAGCGGACCTTGGAGCCGTTGTCGCAGATGGGGTCGGTGTTCGGCATGCAGGCTACCGCGGCGAAACCGCCGTGCGCCGCAGCGCGGGTACCGCTCTCGATCGTCTCCTTGTACTCACGACCCGGCTCGCGCAGATGCACGTGCACGTCCGCGAGGCCCGGCAGCACGACCTTCTCGGCGCAGTCGACCGTCTCGCCACGCTCGAGCTTGAGGTCCGTGCCCACGCCGACGATGTGGCCGTCCTTCACGATGATGTCGAGCACCGCATCGAGCCCGATGGCGGCGTCGACCACCCGCCCTCCTTTAAGCAGCAGCGCCACTGTCGGCACCTCCCAGCAGCAGGTACATGACGGCCATGCGGACCGCCACTCCGGACTCGACCTGGCCGAGGATGACGCTGCGCGAGGAGTCGGCCACATCGGCCGAGATCTCCACGCCGCGGTTCATCGGACCCGGGTGCATCACGATCGCGTGCGAGGGCAGCTTGGCCATCCGCGCCATGTTCATGCCGTAGAGCGTCGCGTACTCGCGGTTGCTCGGGAATGGCATCACCTCGGCGCGCTCGAACTGCACGCGCAGCAGGTAGCACACGTCGAGCGTGGGCAGTACCTCATCGAGGTCCCACGCCACCTCGGCGCCGAGCACGTCCGGCCTGGCCGGCATGAGCGTGGGTGGGCCGATCACGATCGGCGTCGCCCCCATCTTGCGGAGCGCGGGGACGAGCGAGCCGGCCACCCGCGAGTGGCAGATGTCGCCCACGATGCCCACACGCAGTCCAGCAAGCTTCCCGAGCGCCTGGCGCATCGTGTAAAGATCGAGCAGCGCCTGCGTGGGGTGCTCGTGCACGCCGTCGCCGCCGTTGACGATCGAGCAGCCCATCACCTCGGCAAGCATCTGCGGCGCGCCCGCGTACTTGTGGCGCACAACCACCAAGTCGCAGCTCATCGCCGCGAGCGTCTTGGCGGTGTCGAGCAGCGTCTCGCCCTTGACGGTCGCCGAAGCCGATGCCGAGAAGTTGATGCCGTCGGCCGAGAGGCGCTTGGCCGCGATCTCGAAGGAGGTGCGCGTCCGCGTGGACGGCTCGAAGAAGAGGTTCACGATGGTGCGGCCGCGAAGCGTCGGGAGCTTCTTGATGCGGCGCTGGTTCACTTCGGCGAAGGATTCCGCGGTGTCGAGGATGAGTGCGATCTCCTCGGCTGAGACATCGTCCATCGTCATGATGTGCCTGCCTGAGAGCACGCTACTCCCCTTTCCCGTCGTCTTCGAGGATGACGACCGCCTCGCGACCGTCGTGTTCCTTCAGGAGCACCTTCACGCGTTCCCGGCGGGCGGTGGGCACGTTCTTGCCCACGAAGTCCGCCCTGATCGGGAGCTCCCGGTGGCCGCGGTCCACGAGCACAGCCAGCTGGACCGCCGAAGGCCTGCCGTAGTCCATGATGGCGTCCATCGCGGCCCGGATGGTCCGCCCTGTGTAGAGGACGTCGTCCACGAGCACGATGGTGCGGTCCTCGACAGTGAAGGGGATGTCGGTCGTGTGCACCTCGGGACTGAGCCGGGTGGCCACATCATCGCGGTAGAAGGAGATGTCGAGGCTTCCTACGGGGACCACGGTCCCCTCGATCGCGGCGATCCGGTCGGCGAGGCGGTTGGCCATGTCCACGCCGCGCGTCATGATGCCCGCGAGCGCGATGCTCCCCGCCCCCTTGTTCGCCTCGAGGATCTCGTGTGCGATCCGGGTCAGTGCGCGGTCCATCGCCTCGGCGTCCATCACCTCGGCCTTCTCCCGGTAGCTCACGTGCGGCACCTCCCTGGCTTGGCGTCGGCCGGTTCCCCCCGGGCACAGATAACGCCCTCTTGCGGCTGGCAAGAAGGCGTCTGCTTCGGCTTGCACGCGACCAACCCTGGGGGCGGCTGCGGCTCATCTATGCTGTTGGCTCCTTGCCGGCCTCACGGGACCGGTATTAAAGGTCTGTCAGAGGGTACCAGGACAGCGGCCGCCTCACAACCCACGCGTGGGAGCCTCCCGACGAGCGGACAACAGGCGTGGGATCCCCCGGCCGCGCGTCAGCGACGGTCCTGCGCGACGGGGATGCGGATCACGAACGAGGCGCCGCCGAGGTCCGAGCGGTGGACCCCGACCCTCCCGCCGTGACGATCGACAACCTCGCGCACGACCGCCAGGCCGATCCCCAACCCGCCGCTCGTGCGGGCGCGGGCGGGATCCGCGCGCCAGAAGCGCGTGAACACCCGCTCGCGGTCCTCGTCGGCCACGCCGATGCCCGAGTCGGCGACCTCGATGACCGCTTCGTCGCCGTCGCGCAGCAGCCGCAGCCGCACGCTCCCCCCTTCGGGCGTGTAGCGCGCCGCGTTCGAGAGCAAGTTGCCCACGGCCTGTCTGAGGCGGTCCGCGTTGCCCATCACCACGATCCCGCGCTCAACCGCGTCCTCGAGCGTGTGTCCGGTCGACTCCATCAGCGCGCGCGAGGTCTCGAGCGCAGCCGTCACCGGCTCGGCCAGGTCGATCGGCACGAGCGGCATCGGGGCAGACCCGTTCTCGAGACGCGAGAGCTCGAGGATCGAACCGGTCAGCCTGCCGAGGCGAACCGTCTCATCGTGGATGAGCGCGAGGCGCTCCTCATCGGTGGGCAGCACGCCGTCCTGCATCGCCTCGACCGTCGCTTGGATCGCCTGCAGCGGTGTCCGGAGCTCGTGTGCTACATCGGCGGTGAGCTGCTGCTCGAAGGCACGCTCGGCTTCCACCGCATCCGCCATCTCGTCGAACGTCGCCCCGAGGTCGGCGATCGGGTCGCCGCCGGTCATACCGGTGCGCGCCGAGCGGTCTCCGTGCCGAAGCGCCTCGGCTGCGCGGGTCACCGCCGCGATCGGCCGCACGATTCCCCGCGAGAAGAGGACGCCTGCAAGCGAGGCGAGCGCGACCGCGATGAACGCCGCCAGCGCCAGGCCGCGCAGTGATGCTGCCCGGAACCAGACGTCGCGCTCGGTCAGCAGGCCGCCGGGCGTGATGCGCACGACGAGCGCCTCCCCGACCACCTCACCATCCACCACGATGTCCGCGCGCGCCGTGACCTCGGCATTGTCGGCGGGCGTGCCGCCGGTCATCATGCGGCCCATCCGGTCTTGCGTGTAGGCCACCAGATCACCGTCGGCGTCGAGCACCTGCACGCTGTAGTCGCCCGTGAGTCCGAGATGCGCGATGTTGACGAACGCAACCGAGTCCCAGCTGCCGGCCTCTCCGTACGCCTCCGAGAACACCTCGGCCACCGCGTCCGCGCGCTCCTGCACGCCCCGCTGCACGTAGACCTCGAACTGGCGCTGCCAGGTCACCGTGATCACGATCGCGGAGATGGCCGCGGTGGCGATCGCCACGAACGCGAACGCGAGCGCCAGCCGGAAGGTGAGGTCTTTTCGCCTCACGAAGTCTCCGGCGATTCGAAGCGATACCCCACGCCGAAGACCGTGTGGATGAAGCGCGGCACCTTCGGGTCGTCATCGAGCTTGGCGCGCAGGTTCTTCACGTGGGAGTCGACTGCGCGCTCGTAGCCTTCGAAGTCGTACCCGAGGACCTTCTCCACGAGCTCCATGCGCGAGTACACGCGGCCGGGATAGCGCGAGAGTGTCGTGAGCAGCTTGTACTCACTTGCGGTCAGCTCGATCTCCTGGCCGTCGACGTAGACCCGGTGGCCTGCGAGATCGATCTCAAGCGGGCCATACGCCACGCGCGAGCGCTGCGGCTCGGTCTCAGTGCGCGCACGGCGCAGGAGCGCCCTTACGCGCGCCACGAGCTCGCGCGGAGAGAAGGGCTTCACCAGGTAGTCGTCCGCGCCGAGGTCGAGTCCGGCGATGCGCTCCTCTTCGGCACCCTTGGCCGTGAGCATGATGATCGGCACGTCGGAGGTGTCGCGGATACGCTTGCAGACCTCCTCGCCCGACACTTCGGGGAGGTTGAGATCGAGCACCACGGCATCGTACTGATGTGTGCCGAAGGCCTCCAGAGCCCGCGCGCCGTCACCGACGGCCGTGACCCAGTATCCGTCGCGCTCCAGGTACGCCTCGACCACCGAGCGCGTCTGTGCCTCGTCCTCGACCAGCAGGATCCTGCGCGTCTCCACAGGCGGCCCTTCCTCTCGTGTACCTCCTGACGAGGATAGTACCGCCGTCTGGCGGCCCCGCGCACGAGATGTGGAGGTTGTGTGGAGCCTGAGAACGGCTACCGGAATGCTACGCGCCCTGCGGCAGCACGATCGGGAGCACCTCGTCGCCCGCCTCGGTCCGCCCCATCGAGTCCGGTATGAGCGCCCGCAGGCGCTTCGCCAACTCCTCGGGCAGAGCGTCGACAAGGTCGATCCGCTCGCCGGTGATCGGATGGTCGAACCCGATCCGGTACGCGTGGAGGTACTGCCTGTCGAGCCCGAGGTCCGCCTTGGGATGGTTGCGCCCGTAGAGCGCGTCACCCACGACCGGGTGCTTGATGTAGTTCATGTGCACGCGGATCTGATGCGTGCGCCCGGTGTAGAGCTTGCACTCGACCAGTGTGTAGCCGTCGTCGTACCTGCCGGCCATGAAACGCTCGAGCACGCGGAAGGTCGTGACCGACTGCTTCGCGTCCGGGTGATCGCTGACCGCCATTCGCATCCGGTCCTTCGAGTTGCGCGCGAGCGGCGCGTCGATGATGCCGGTGTCTGGCGCGATATAACCGTGGACGAGCGCCACGTACCTGCGTTCGATAGTGCGTATCTTGAGCGCCTCCGAGAGCGCCACCTGCGTCTCGTCGTCCTTGGCCACCATCATGAGTCCCGAGGTGTCCTTGTCGAGGCGGTGCACGATGCCCGGACGTTCGTCGCCCTGCTGCGTGCCGAGGTCGGCGGTGTGTCCCAGGAGCGCATGCACGAGCGTACCGGTCGAGTGACCGCGCGCAGGGTGCACGACGAGTCCGGCCGGCTTCGAGAGCACGATCAGGTGCGGGTCCTCGAACCGGATGTCGAGCGGGATGTCCTCGGCCTCGAGGGTCGCTTCCTCGGAAGGCGCCGGAAAGACCTCGATCCGCTCGCCCGCCCGCGTGATGTGTCGCTTCTGCGCGATCTCGCCGTTCACGCGCACGTACCCGCCCTCGAGCAGTCGTTGCGCTGCTGAGCGGCTCGGCAACTCCTCAAGCTGGCCGAGGAGGACGTCAAGGCGCATCCCCGCCTCTTCGCCACGCACGTTGTGGGTGAACGCCTCACGCATCTTCACTCGACCTCCGCCGAGGTCTGCCCCTCGGCCGGGTCCGGCTCCTCCGGAGAGGCTACCACCGCAGCAGCAACGCCCGCGTCCTTGGCGTGCTCGGAACTGAACAGCAGCCACCACACCAGAAGCGCTACGCCCACGTCGAGGGAGATGTCCGCCACGTTGAAGACCGGAAACCAACCCAGATCCAGGAAGTCGGTGACACCGCCCGACACCGCGCGGTCAACGAGGTTGCCGAGCGTGCCGGCTGCGATCATCGCAAGCGCCGTGCGCGCGAGCGGACTCTCGAGTCTGACGCGCACGGCGGTCCACCCGATGGCGGCAAGGACCGCAATCGCCACGCCGATCAGGAACCACTGCTGCCCGCGGAACATGCCGAAGGCAGCGCCGGTGTTGTGCACGTGCGTCAGCCACAGTACGCCTGAGACGACCGGATGCGACTCGCCGATCTCGAAGGAGGCTCGCACGAGCGCCTTGGTGATCTGGTCTGCCGCCAGGATGCACAGCACCGTCCCCGCGAGGACCGCCACGCGACGCTTGGTCACTAAACGCTCTCCTCGCGTTCCTTGCACGAAACACACAGCTCGGCCTCGGGCATGGCCTCCAGCCGCTCCGGCGGAATCACGTTCCCGCAGCGAGCGCAGACGCCGTACGTGCCGTCGTCCATCCGCGCCAGCGCGCGCTCGATCTGCGCGAGGTTCTCACGCGCCTGCCCCTCGAGCGTCATGTCGAGCTCACGGGAGAAAGTCGCCGAGCCCTGGTCGGCCATGTGGTCGCGGTAGTTGTTCTCGCCCGAAACGTCGGAGAGCGTCTCCTGATCCTCGCGCTCGTAATCCTCGATCTCGCCCACAAGCCGGTCACGCTCTGCCTCGAGCGCCGTTCTGAGTTTCTTCATGGTCGCCGCGTCCATCGCGGGTCCTCCCTCGCACTTGGGGGATGTATGGCAAAGCGCCCCGCCGAGGGGGCGCCAGAGCTCTGCACGTCACGTGCTGCGTTGAGTATACCACCCGACGCGCGAAGCTCTCCTTGAGCAGCCGTTCTCAGCGGAGCGAAGCGACGACCTCCGAGCACCGTGCGCACAGGCTGTCATCGCGGAGCGGACGCAGGTTCCAGCACCTCGGGCACTTCTCGCCACTTGCGCGCTCGACCCGGACGCCGACCACGTCATCCGAGGCGGGAAGCAGTTCCACTTCCGAGACGATGAACATCTCCGCGAGGGACTCCCGCCCGCGAGCCTCGAGTACGCCGAGTGCTCGCTCGGGGACGGAGAGGACGAGCCGGGCTTCCTGGCTCTTCCCGACGATCCCGCTGTTGCGGGCCTCTTCGAGAGCCTTCGTGGCAGTCTCGCGCGCCTCCAGCACGACCGTGTAGGCGTCGCGAAGCTCTCTGGCCTCCTCGGCAGGCACGTCGAGTGTCGGCCAGCCTGCGAGATGCACGCTTACGACATCTCCGCGGAGCGCTGCGGGCATGAACTGCCAGACCTCTTCGGTGGTGAACGAGAGCACCGGCGCCATGAGGCGCACGAGCGTCAGCAGCACCTGCGAGAGCACCGTCTGCGCGCTCCGCCGGCCCGCCGAACGGGCGCCGTCCGCGTAGAGGCGGTCCTTCAGCACGTCGAGATAGAACGACGAGAGCTCGGTCACGCAGTAGCCGTGAACGGCGTGGAAGACCTGGTGGAACTTCCAGTCGTCGTACGACGCCGTCACTCGCTCGGTGAGATCGGCGAGCTGCACGAGCGCGAAACGGTCGAGTTCGGGCATGTCGGCCCACGCCACCGAATCTGCCGGATCGAAGTCGGCGAGATTCGAGAGCAGGAAGCGGAACGTGTTGCGGATGCGGCGGTACGCCTCGCCCATGCGGTCGAGGATCTCATCCGAGACCGACACGTCCTGCGAGTAGTCCGACGCGGCGACCCACAGACGGATGATGTCAGCGCCCGACCTGGCGATCACGTCGAGCGGCGAGATCACGTTGCCGAGCGACTTGGACATCTTGCGCCCGTCGCCGTCCACGATGAACCCGTGCGTGAGCACGGCCTTGAACGGCGCGGCGTCGTACGCGCCCACGCTCGTAAGAAGGCTCGACTGGAACCAGCCGCGGTGCTGATCAGAACCCTCAACGTAAAGTTCAGCTGGACGGTGTAGCTCCACACGCTTCTCGAGAACGCTCGTGTGGGATACGCCGGACTCCCACCACACGTCGACGATGTCGTCTTCCGGCTTGAGATCGGAGACGCCGCCGCCACAACGACCACAGGCAGTGTCGGCGGGCAGATACTCACTCGGGCGCTTCGTGAACCACGCGTCTGCGCCGTCTGTCTCGAACAGACGGATGACCGCATCGAAGGTCGCCTCGGTAGCCACCGTCTCCCCGCACTTGGTGCAGGTGAACACGGGTACCGGAACGCCCCATGCACGCTGCCGGCTGATGCACCAGTCGGGACGGTCACCCACCATCGCCGAGATGCGGTTCACGCTCCAGCCGGGGATCCACTGCACCTCGCCGATGGCCCGCATCGCGTGATCCCTGAGGCCGGTGCGTTCCATGGATACGAACCACTGCTCGGTGGCGCGGAAGATGACCGGCTGCTTGCAGCGCCAGCAGTGAGGGTAGCTGTGCAGGATGTTTCCCGTAGCCACGAGCGATCCTCGCTCGGAAAGCCACTCGATGATCTTCGGATTGGCGTCCCAGACGTTCATGCCTGTGAAGGGGCCACCACCTGCATCGAACCTTCCATCGTCGAGTACCGGCATCGGCATCGGCAGGCCGTACTTCACGCCCACGAGGTAGTCCTCATCGCCATGTCCGGGTGCGGTGTGCACGGCGCCGGTACCGGTCGAGAGCTCCACGTGGTCGCCGGTGATGATGACGCCCTGCACGCCCTCGTGGATCGGCTGCGCGTAGTGAAGACCGGAGAGGGCACTTCCCTTGACGCGGGGCCCGACCACCTCGTGACCTTCCCATCCGGCGTGCGCTACCACTTGCTCGACCAGGTCTTCGGCCATCACGAACACACGGCCCCCGACGACTCTCACGCCCACGTAGTCGGCGTCTTCGGCAAGCGTGACAGCGACGTTGGCAGGCAGCGTCCACGGCGTGGTCGTCCAGATGAGAACCGACACCGCACCCTCGGCATCCCACGGCGTCGCATCGGCAAACCTGAATGCCACATAGATGGAGTTGGAGGTCTCATCCCCGTACTCGATCTCGGCCTCGGCAAGCGCCGTGTGGCAGCGGATGCACCAGTGGATCGGCTTCGCGCCTTTGTAGATCGCGCCGTCGGCGTACATCTTCTTGAAGATCTCGACGTTGCCCGCCTCATACGCCGGCTTGAGCGTCAGATAGGGATCCTCCCACTCGCCGCGCACGCCGAGGCGCTTGAACTCCTCGCGCTGAACGTCCACGAACTTGAGCGCGTAGTCCCGGCACAGTTCCCGCAGCTTCGCCTGGCCGATCGCGGCCATCTTCTCGGGACCGAGGTTCTTCTCGACCTGGTGCTCGATCGGCTGGCCGTGGCAGTCCCAGCCCGGCACGTACGGCGCGCAGTACCCGCGCATCGACTTGTACTTGACGATGAGGTCCTTCAGCACCTTGTTGTACGCGGTGCCCATGTGGATGTGGCCGTTGGCGTACGGAGGGCCGTCGTGGAGCACGAACAGCTCCCCGTCCCTGTTCGCTTCGAGGGTCAGGGCATAGACGTCGATGTCCTGCCAGAACTTCAGCCACTCCGGCTCGCGCGTGCTCAGATTCGCGCGCATCGGGAAGTCGGTCTCCGGCAGGTTCATCGTGCTCTTGTAGTCGTTCTTCTCGGCCATGGAGCCTGTCCTCTCGCCTACGTGCGGTGCCACACAACAGCAAAGCGCGCCCGTCCGCATCTGGGACGAAGCGCGCCTCGGATGAGGTCACTCCGCGGTACCACCCAGCTTGCGCACCTCAAGACGAGGCTGCGCCACTCGGTAGCCCGGTAACGGGGGCTGATCCGTCGGCGTCTACTTGGCCTTGGGGCCGTTCGGGCCGAAGCTCGGGGGTGATGTTCGGTGCCGTCGTGCCTCGCGGGCTTTCACTGTCCCCGCTCGCTTGCCGAGGCCGAACTTGGCCCTACTCGTCCCCTTCATCGCTGGGTCGAACACTCGGCCTTCCGGCCGCGTACGTGCGATGGTAGCGCCAGCATCATCGGGGGTCAACGCGTGTCGCTCCGCCTCATCACGTTCGAAGAGAGCGTTGATGGTGCTCACGCAGGCGCTCGCCTCCCCCTCATCCAGCGCCGCGCCGAAGCGCACCGCGGACCGCCACGACTTCACCTCGATCCGCGGATGCGGCTTCCCCGCCCGCATGGGCAGCAGTTCGGCGCGCTCCACGATCGTCCGACGGATGTGCAGCCTGATCGGCACACGGCCGGCCTGCCGCATGATCGTGATCCGCTCGGCGTCTATCGTGAGCGTCTCGGTGCCCGTCCGCCCGTACACCGCCGACCATATCGAAAGCAGGGCGAGGGCGTGCAGCGCCACGGTGAATGCGAGCATGACGATCCACAGCAGCACGCGCGCTACGATGCCGTCGGGGACTCCCCAACCCAGATACCAGATGCTCGCAACGACGACCACAACGAGCCACGGAACGCCAAAGAGGGCTGCGGTCCACGTCCAGGCATGATCGTGCGCGGCAGGCCCTCTGATCGCCAAACCATCAGGTGTCATCTCGACCGACAGCCGGCCGGACGTTCCGAGGGGCAACTCCACCGGCACCTGACGGACGCCCATCGCTACCCCCGTACGTCCGCAGGGGGTTCGCCAAACGCCCGCGCTACGTCCTCGGCGGTAGCATCTGCCACGTCCACCTGCTTGTGTCGCGCTGTCTCGCCACGCACGACACGCACCGTGGACTTGGGGACGTCGAGTGCGCGCGCCAGCAATTCGCATGCAGCGGCGTTGGCCTTGCCGCCATCGGGAGCGGCCGTCACCCGCAAAGACAGTTCACCCCCGTGCCAGCCCACGACCTCGTCGCGGCCCGACCTGGGGGTGACGTGAACGGCGATCCGCATCGTGCCCCGGACCTAGTCGATCTCCTCGATGTCGACGTCCTCGTCGCGCTCTCCGAACCCGAACTCCGCCACATCGAACTCCATGGTGGCGTCGGGCTCAAGATCAGGCGTGCCGAGATCGCCGAGGTGCAGGCTCGCAACCACGGCAGGAGTCGCCGACGGGGGCTCTGCGACAGGCGCCGCCGCAGGTGCTGCCGCAGGCGGTGCCCCCGGCTGCTCCGCCACCTGGTCGAAGAGCGGCTCGGCGGGCACGTCAAGCGGCTCGGCCGGAGCGAAGCTGGCGACAGGCTCGAAGACGTCGGCGTCGACGACGGTCTCCTGACCGGCCTGACCCATCATCAGCTTGACGTCCTCGGGCACGGTCAACTCGGAGAGCGACCGGAGGTGACGCTCGAGCAGTGCCTTGAAGTTGCCGCGGAATTCCTCTTCGGCCTGCTTGATCCGGCCGAGGTCGGCCGTTGCCTTCTGCTTGCTCGTGAGCGCGTTGTGAATGACCTCCTTGGCCTTCACTTCTGCATCCTTGAGCACGGCATCGGCCTCGCGCTGCGCCTTGTGCATCATCTCGTCCGACGAGCGCTGTGCGGACAGCAGCGTGTTGTGCAGCGTGCGCTCCATGTCCTGGTAGTCGCGCACCTTGGCCTCGAGCGCCTCGTTCTTCTCGGAGAGGTCGATGTTCTCCTTGAACAGGCGTTCGAGCTCATCGGCCACCTGGTCGAGGAACGCGTCGACCTCGGCCTCGTTGTATCCACGCAGCGCGTGGGTGAACTCCTTGTGGTGTATATCGAGCGGCGTGAGCTTCATGAGGGACCCTTCCTCGACCGCATGGACTACTAGGCGATTCTAACCCAACTGGCACTACAGGAGAGACGATAGAAGCCTCTGGATGAGCCGCAAGACGAGGATTGCGACGAGCGGCGAGAAGTCGATCATCCCAAAGAGCGGAACGATTCTTCGGAAAATGCCGACCCACGGCTCAACGACGGTGCCGAGAGCCACGTACGCGTCGTACAGGATCCCCGACGACGGGCGGAACAACGACATCAGCACGTAGACGATGATCAGCATTCCGTAGAAGTCCATGAGTCCCAGAATGATGTCCTTGACGCTCACGAGCCCAGCTCCTTTGCGCGCCGCACGGCAGCCGCGACGGCCGCGTCGACAGTCGGCCGGAAGCCGCCTGCCTCCAGGGCCTCCAGAGCAGCAACCGTCGTGCCGCCGGGGCTCGAGACACCATCGATGAGCTCCTGCGGCTCCATGCCGCTCGCGAGCAGCAGCTCGGCCGTCCCCTTGAACGTCTGGACCGCGAGACGCAGCGCGACGTCGCGCTCCAGGCCCTGGGCTGCGCCCGCCTCCGCCAGCGCATCGGCGAACAGCGCCACGTACGCGGGTCCCGAACCGGAGATCGCGGTCGCCGCGTCCTGGACCGCCTCGTCCACGACGAGGGCATCGCCGACCGCCTCGAACAGCTCGCGTACCCGCTCCACCTGCGCCGGATCCGCAGCGCGACCGCCGCTTACGACCGCCATGCCGGCCCCCACCATCGCCGGGGTGTTCGGCATGACGCGGACGACAGCGGCTCCGCCCCGCAGCAGCGCCTCAAGGCGTGCAGTGGTGATCCCGGCGGCGATCGAGACGACGATCGCACCGGCCTCGATGTCATCAGCCAGATGTGCGACCACCGCATCGATGACCTGCGGCTTCACCGCAAAGAGCACAATCTCGGCGCCCGCCAGCACATCGTGACCGTCGGCGAACACAGCGATCCCGTGCCGCTCGAACACGTCCCGTCGCGGCGCCGACGGCTCCACGACAGCGATGCTGCTCGCCTCGAGCGCGGCGGACGATACGAGACCGGCTGCGATGGCCTCGCCCATGCGGCCGCCGCCGATGATGACGAGCGTGTACGGAGCGCTCACAGCCGCGCTCACCGATCCATGCCGAAGAGGCCCCTGTCGCGCATCGCGGCGCGCTGGGCGTCGCTCACGTCCACGTTGGCAGGTGTGAGCATGAAGACCTTGTCGGAGACCTTCTGGAGGCCGCCATTGAGGCCATACGTGAGGCCCGATGCGAAATCAAGCAGCCGCTTCGCCAGGTCCTGGTCGGTCATCGTGAGGTTCATGATCACCGGAATGCCCTGCTTGAACTTGTCGGCGATCGCCTGCGCCTCGGAGTACGTCCGTGGCTCGACGATCTGCATCTTCACCTGCGGAACCTGCTGCACACCGGGGCCCGCGACCACCGACCCTTGCCGCGCCGCCTCGCGCGCCCTGTCGAGGTCCGGCTCACGCGTCACGCGACGAATCGACTGCGGCTCGCCCTCGTACGGGCTGCGCGGAAGGTCGCGCGCCTCCGTGCCGTCGTCTTCGTCGTCGTACTCGTCGTACTCGTCGTACTCGTCATCGCCGAGGCCGAGTCTCGCTTTGATGTCATGGATGAAGCCCACGGTTCGCTCCTCGCCTCGCTTGGCCTATCGTGTCACCGGCCGAAGATAGCTCTGCCGATGCGCACGATGGTAGCACCCTCCTCGATGGCCACGCCGAAATCATTCGTCATGCCCATGGAGAGCTCGGTTAGTTCAACCCCATTGAAACGCATAGCCGAAAGGGATTCAAACAGGTCGTGCAGGTCGCGGAAGACCCAACGCACCGACTCCGGTCGCGCATAGGGGGCGATGGTCATCAGACCGCGCACGGCAACGCCGGGCAGTTCGAGCGAGGCACGCACGAGTTCCTCGGCCTCCCCTGGATCCATGCCGTGCTTCGACGCCTCGCGCGACACGTTCATCTCGAGCAGTACCGGCTGCACGACCCCCAGCGCACCCGCAACCCGGTCGATGCGCTCGAGCAGCTTGAGCGAGTCCACCGAGTGGATGAGGAACGCCTTGCCGACCACGTGCTGCACCTTGTTCGACTGCAGTGTGCCGATGAAGTGCCAGCGCGCTTGCGGGAACAACCCGTGCTTGGCCTCGAACTCCTGCACACGGTTCTCGCCGAAGTCCGTCACGCCTGCAGCGATCGCGTCGCGGACCTCGGGCGGACCAACCGTCTTGGCAACCGCGACGATCGTGATGTCATCGGCGTCGCGACCGACAGCGTCCGCGGCATCGCACACCCGCGTCCGGACCGACTCGTATCGCTCGGCTACCTGGCTCACGCGCCCTGCGGCTCCTGACCCTCGGCCGACTCATCGAACGCCTCGAACGCACCGGTCACCATGTAGACGAGCCGCTCGCCGATGTCGACCGCGTGATCGGCGATGCGCTCGAGATAGCGTGACGCGAGCACCATGCTGCTCGCCCACTCGATGTCGTCCTCGTCCTGCAACCTGCTGAGCTCGCGGAAGAACTGCTTGAAGAGGTGGTCTATTGGCTCGTCCATCTCCTTCAGCTTGTACGCGAGCTCGAGGTCGTTCGTCTCGAATGCCTCGAGCATGGCCTCGAGCACGCGGTGCACGAGATTGCCCTGCGCGCGGATGAGGTCGTAGAGCGTGCGCGGCCCCCGGCGTGCAGCGGTGCGACGCGCCGCCTTGGCGATGTTCACGCCGAGATCGGCCATGCGCTCCATATGCATCGAGACGTGCGCCAGCGAGTACAGCAGGCGCAGGTCGCGTGCTACCGGGAACTGAGTGGCGATGATCTCGAGCGTGCGCTCCTCGAGCGCCAGACAGCGCGTGTCGATCACGTCATCGCTGGCTATGACCTGCTCGGCCAAGTCGACGTCGCCCTCGACGAGCGAGGTAATGGCGTCGCGCGTCATCTCGATGACCAGGCGCCCGATCTCGACGACCTCGGCCTTGGTGGCCTTGAGTTCCTTGCGATAGCCTTCGCGCATGATGTGGATCTCCTCAGTCGGGTGACTTCTGCAAAACCCGATTATAGTCAGCGCCGGCGCCTACGAGGTTGCACGCCCGTTACACTCTCCCTACCCGAACCGACCGGTGATGTAGTCCTCTGTCCGCCGATCGTGCGGACTAGTGAAGATCTCGGCCGTCCGGCCGAACTCGATCAGCTCGGCCGCTTCGCCCTGGCGTTCTTGCAGGAAGAACGCCGTTTCATCGGAGACGCGCGCCGCTTGCTGCATGTTATGCGTGACGATGATGATCGTGACCGAGTTCTTCAGTTCGGCCATCAGGTCCTCGACCTTTTGCACGCTCGTGGGGTCGATCGCCGAACACGGTTCGTCCATCAGGAGCACGTCCGGCTGCACGGCCAGCACGCGAGCGATGCAGAGGCGCTGCTGCTGACCGCCGGAGAGCGTCAGCCCACCCCGGGCCATGATGTCCTTGACCTCTTTCCAGACGTTCGCGCGGACGAGGGCCTTCTCGACGATCTCGTCGAGCTCGGCCTTCTTGGTCACACCGTGCAGGCGCGGCCCGAACGCCACGTTGTCATAGATCGACATCGGGAACGGGTTCGGCTGCTGGAAGATCATCCCCACCCGCCGGCGGAGGTCCACCGGATCGACGCCCGGCCCGTAGATATCGGCCTCGTCGAGGGTGATCGTGCCTTCGAGGCGCGTGCCGGGGATGAGGTCGTTCATCCGGTTCAGGCACCGCAGGAAGGTCGACTTGCCACAGCCGGACGGACCGATGAACGCCGTGACCGAGTTCTCCCGGACATCGATGTTGATGCCGGTGAGCGCGTGGAAGTCGCCGTAGTAGAACTCAAGGTTCCGAACCGCGAACTTGGCGGCGCCGGTGAGCGCCTCGGCCTTGGGCGCCGAGAATGGCGGTGTCATGATTCCGTGACCCTTCTGTTCCGGGCGGCAAGCCACCGGGCCGACAGGTTGAAGAAGAGGATCATCACCATGAGGAGCAGCGCGGTACCGTACGCCGCATCCATGTTGATGCCGTCCATCGCGAGCCGGTACAGATGCACCGTCATCGAACGGCCGGGGTCGAGCGGTGAAATCGGGGTGTTGATCGCTTCGCCCATCGTGAAGATGACGACGGCCGTCTCGCCCACCGCGCGCCCCATCGCGAGGATGACTCCGGTGAGGATACGCGGCATCGCCGAAGGCAACACGATCCGGCTCACCGTCTGCCACTTGCTCGCGCCGAGCCCGTAGCTGCCCCACCTGATGAAGCGCGGGACAGAGCGGATAGCCTCCTCCGTGGCGCGCATGACGATCGGCAGCATGAGAAACGAGAGCGCAAGCGCACCCGAGAGCACCGAGAACCCAAGACCCATGGCCTCGGTGAAGAAGGCGAAGCCGAAGAGGCCCATGACGATCGACGGCACGCTTGCCAGTGTGTCAGCAGCGAACCGGATCGTGTTCACGAGACGACCCTGTACCGCATACTCGGCCAGATAGACCGCCGCAAGCACGGCGATCGGCGTGACGATGAGCATCGCAAGCCCGGTCACGTACATGGTCGCGACGATGGTCGGGCCGATGCCTCCCTCGGCGTTCACGCCGTGCGGCCGCGTGAAGATGAACTCCGGCGTGATCTGGCCGATGCCCCGCACGACGACGTACACGATGACCGCGCCAAGCACCGCGACGGTGGTGATGCCGCAGAGCCACAGTGTCCCGACCGCGATTCGGTTCGCCCAGCGCTTGTCCATCGCCTACGCCCTCTTCTCGTTCAGTCGCGAGAGCGCGCGAACGAGCGCGACGAGTCCCATCGAGATGAGGAACAAGATGATCGCCATGCCAAAGAGCGCGGTCCGATGTGTGCCCGAGGCATAGCTCATGTCGATCACGATCTGGCTCGTGATGGTCGCGATCGGCTCGCCGAGACCCTTGAAGAACTGCGGCGCGTTGCCGGCGACCATGACGACTGCCATGGTCTCCCCTATTGCGCGGCCCATGCCGAGGATTGTGGCGTCGATGATCCCGATCCTGGCGGCCGGCAGGAGCACCTTGTGGATGGTCTGCCATGTGGTGGCGCCCATCGCGTAGCTCGCCTCACGGATGCCGGGCGGCACGGAACCGAGCGCGTCCTCGGTCAGCGTCGCGATCGTGGGAACGATCATCACCGCGAGGATCAATGATGCCGTGAGCGTGCCGAAACCCATCCCGCCGGTCATCTCCGCGACGATCGGTCGCACGATCACCAGCCCGAAGAAGCCGTACACGACCGAAGGAACGCCCGCGAGCATCTCCACCGCCGGGCGCACGATCCTGCGCATCTGCGGTGAAGCGATCTCGGAAAGGAACACCGCCGTACCGATCGCAAGCGGCGCTCCGAGAAGCAGCGCGCCAAGCGTGATGACAAGCGTGCCGCTCACAAGGGGAAGGATGCCGTAGAGGTCGAGGCTTGAGGAAAACTCGGTTCCCCCGAGAAAATCCGCCAGTCCCGGCTCCTGCACGACGGGCCATCCACGCCACATGGTGAAGACGAAGATGAGCGCCACGGCCGCAACGGCGACGATAGCGCAGACCAGGAAGGTGTTCTTGAGCAGCGCCTCTCTGATGTACGTGGCGCGGGACATCATCTTCAGCGTGCCGGACCGGGCGGGCTGCGGCATCTGCTCCTGCTCAGCCACCGAGGCCCTCCTTGGCGGTGATCGGGATGAAGCCGGCGTCCCGCACGATCGCATCCTGAACGTCAGGCGACAGGACATACTCGATGTAGTCGGCCGTGGCGTCACTCATCTCGCCCTCGGTGAAGAAATGCAACACCCGCTGCACCGGATACTCACCCGAGACCACAGTGGCCTCCGAAGGCTCGATGCCATCGATCGCGATCGCCCTGACCTCCTCGTTCACGAAGCCGAGCGAGATGTAGCCGATTGCCCCCTCGACCTGTGCCACGACTGCGCGGACCTGACCGGTGCCGGGCAGCACCACGGCACCACGATCGAACAGCGAATCCCCCATCACGATCTTGTGGAACGCCTCTCTCGTGCCGGAGGCCTCGTCGCGGTTCACCAGGCCGATCTCCATGTCCGGGCCACCGACCTCACGCCAGTTCGTGATCTCGCCCGCGAAGATCGCCCGGACCTCTTCGGTGGTGAGCCCGGTCACGGGGTTGTCGGGATTCACGATGACCGCGATCGCGTCGAACGCAACGGGCGTGTCGTCCAGGCCGAGGTCGAACTCCTCTTCCTTGAGCTCGCGGGACGAGGTGCCGATGTCCGAGGATCCCTTCGAGACGCTCTCGATGCCTGCCGAGGAACCCAGGCCCGAAACGAGGATCGACGTGCCCTCGTGTCCTTCGGCGTACATCTCACCGGCGACCTCGGCGATCGGCAGGAGCGTGGTCGACCCCGTCACGATCACTTCCTGGTGCGTGATGCCGCCGTCGGAGCAGCCGGACAGCAGCGCTGTCGCGACAACAGGAACGAGCGCGAGGGCGATCAGAGAATAACGACGAGCGCGCCGTGCCGTCCGGTTCGGCCCTCGGCGCGGTGCGAGTAGAAGCGATCGGTGTTGTGCGCGGTACAGATACCGAGGTGACACTGGCGACCTTCCGGGACTCCCGATCGCTTTAGGTCTGCGCCTACGACCGCGCCAAGATCCAGATGGGACGAGGCCGCGGTAATCGTAACAAAGCGGTTATCGAAATGCGACACGCATTCCGGTCCCACCTCGTAACAGCACGATCCGATGTGCGGGCCGACGAAGGCGATCAGATCGTCATCGCCGGGAAGTGCACGCAGCAGTGTCGCGGCGTGTCCGACGATGCCGGCTGCGGCTCCGCGCCATCCCGCGTGCACGACTGCCACAGCCGGGATTCCCGGCCTCACCAGCACCACCGGGACGCAGTCGGCGAACATCAGCATGAGCGGAATCCCCCGCTCGCGCGTCCAGAGCGCATCCGCGTCTGGGATCGGAGGCCGTCCACCCGTGACGCGGGCCCCCGAGCCCGCTGTCGCCACGGTCACCTCGGCAATACTGGTGCCGTGCACCTGCTCGCCCGTCGTGAGGCGGTCGGCAAGCGCCGCGATGCCGATACTCTCGAGCAACAGCGCTCTGTTGCGGTCCACAGCGCCCGGGCCGTCTTCCACATGCCCGGCCAGGTTCAGGGACTCGAACGGAGTCGCACTCGTCCCGCCGCCGCGCTCCGAGAAGGCGATGCCGACGCCTGCGGTCTCGAAGAGCGATGGCGCCGTGTGAATCGCGATCCCGTCGCGCTCGACCCGCTCGAACATGCCGCTCCTCCTCAGCGAACGTCCGCTCATACCGCCCGAAGCCCCCGCTGGACGCAAGCTGCCGTGCACCGCTAGTCAACCAGCGCCGCATACGTCACACTCGATGAACAGCAGCGGTCTGATGGGGACCCGTTGCTCAGATGATGCCATATGGCTGCTCACCGAAGGGGGGTGACGCGTAATGAAGCGGTCATTCTCGTTTACCACCGCCCTCGCCACCGGCGCCATGAGTCTTTTGTGGGCCGTACCCGCCTGGGCACAGGACTACACCTACGACTACTCGTACGACGCCGGCAGTGAGGCTGCCGCCGGTGTGGTGTGCGCAGTCTACGGCTGCCTTGGCGTGTTCGGCCTGCTCAGCCTGGTGTTCTGGGTCTGGATGATCATCGATGTGTTCGCCCGCCAGGAGCACGAATTCCCGAACTCCACGGGCAACAGCAAGACCACCTGGATGATCATCATGTTCGCCTCGTGGATACTGGGCGCAGCACTCATTGCGGCCATCGTCTACTACTTCATGGTCTACAAGAAGATCAAGCGCGGCAAGGGAGGCCAGCCTCCAATGGCAGGTCCTGGCGGCTACCAGCCGGCAGCGGCTCCGCCTATGGCTCCGCCTCAGATGCCCTCGGCTCCCCCGGTGGCACCGTACTCGCCACCCGCACCGCCGGCTCCTCCGGCACCACCCGCGCCGCCGATCGGTTAGGCACGCACTGCACGTCACGAAGAAGGCCCGCTGCAGCACGCAGCGGGCCTTCTGTTACTCGCTCGAGAACCGCTCCTAGCCTGCCGCGACCCTTGCACCCACGACGCACTGCTGCCGTGTGACGAGCTCCCTGACTCGTCACACGGCAGCATATCTCTAAGCGGCGTGGTGCCGCTTGCTCGCGGTACCTACATGTTGCGGCGCTTCAGAAACGCGGGGATGTCCAGATCGTCCTCGGCCACACTGGCCGGCATGTCAAAGGTCGGGATCCGCGGACCCTCGTCCTCGGCATCCGTCGTCTCGAACTCGATAGTCTCCTGGCGCCGCTTCCCGCCGAAGCCTGTGGCGATCACGGTGACCCGGATCTGATCCATCATGGAGTCATCGATGACCGCTCCGAAGATGATGTTCGCATCCGGGTGGGCGGCCGCCTGTACGACCTCCGCGGCCTCGTTGACCTCGAACAGACCAAGATCGCTACCGCCGGAGATGGAGAGCAGAACGCCGTTGGCGCCCTCGATGCTGGATTCGAGCAGCGGACTTGCGATCGCGGCCTTCGCGGCTTCGTGCGCCCGGTTGTCGCCGGTGGCAACGCCGATGCCCATGAGCGCGGTTCCGGCGTCCTTCATGATCGTGCGCACGTCGGCGAAGTCCAGGTTGATGAGGCCCGGTACGGTGATGAGGTCCGTGATGCCCTGGCAGCCCTGGCGCAGCACATCGTCGGCGATGCGGAACGCGTCCAGAATGGACGTCTTCTTCTCGGCAACCTGCAGCAGACGGTCGTTCGGGATGATGATGAGCGTATCAACGTGCTCCTTCAGGCGCTTGATGCCTTCCTCGGCCTGAATGGCGCGCTTGCGCCCCTCGAACGCGAACGGCCGCGTGACAACCGCGACCGTGAGTGCCCCGATCTCTTCCTTGGCGATCTCCGCGATGACCGGTGCAGCACCTGTGCCGGTGCCGCCGCCCTGGCCTGCCGTGATGAAGACCATGTCAGCGCCCTGGAGCGCCTCCTTGATCTCGGCCTTGTTCTCCTCCGCCGCCTGGAAACCGACGTCGGGGTCGGCGCCCGCCCCGAGACCCTTCGTGAGTCCTACGCCGATATGCACCTTGTAGTCGGCATCCGACATCAGAAGCGCCTGGGCATCGGTGTTCACCGCGATGAACTCCACACCCTTCACACCCGCCTCTACCATGCGATTGACAGCGTTCGTGCCGCCGCCCCCCACGCCCACCACCTTGATGACTGCGAGGTAGTTAGCTCCAGTTTCCAGCATCGCACGCCTCCTGAGCTGCCCGTTTGTAATGTAGTCTCAACCTCTACTTGATGTCTACTGTGCTTGGGCAAAGGTCAATCTTCACACGAACCTTATACTAATTGCAAGGGGTTTGCAACGCCAATTCGCACGACACCATGCATGGCGCTGGTCGTGACTCTGTCGGCAGCTCAGTCGCCAAGCTTCCGCGAGATCGGCCTCTCGATGGACCGCACGTCGATGAACACCACGCGATCGCCTTCGGCAGCAAGGATGTCGCCCACGATGACGGACTTCTCCTTCATGTTCACTGCCTCGCCCACCATGATCTCCACGCCCGTCGTGGTGAGAAGCGTCGTCTTGTCTATCGATGGCGCCGTGATCGATCGGACTGTCGAGCGCAGTTCCTCCGAGAGACCGGACAGCACGTCGAGGGCGTTCAGAAGTGTGGCCGACTCGCTCGTCACGCCCGGCTCCGCAACGAAGTCCGGGATGTCGCGTATCACCGGGACGACAGTGGCGCTGCTCGGCACGGACTCCGTCAGCACACGCCCCTGGCTCTCCACGAACCAGAATGAAACGCCGGTGTCCACAACCGCGGCGGGTACCCGCTCCGTGATCTCGATCCGGAGCGTCGAAGGAGGCCGTCTTTGCACGGACGCCTCTTTGATCCACGGGTCCTCAAGGAGCCGGGCCGCGATCGCATCGCCGTCCACTCGGAGGAGCGTCTCTCCTTCCCCGAGAGCAGCGCGCGCTATAACAGCCTCCGACGAGATTGACGAGACGCCGACGACATCCACGCGCTCGATCTCGAAGAGCTGAGAGCCTGAGACCGCCACCCAGAGCACCAACACGCCAGCAACAGCAGCGACAACCAGGGCGGCGCGCACCATGAGTGTGCGCCTCTGCTCCGCTCGCTTCTGCCGACGCTCCAGCTGTTTAGGGCTCGGCACTCGTGCGTTCTTCCGCTCAGGCTTGCCGGGTCCTGGGCGCGACGTCTTCGGCTCGGCGCCGGTCGTGCGCGGCGACCTGCGGCCAGATTCTGTCGCAGGCTCCCGAGCGCTGCCGTCCATAGAGGCGTGCGGATGTGCGGATGCCTTGCGGCTGTTCGTCCCGTGACCGACGTGGACCGTCTTACGCTGGGACGAACGAGCCGAGGAGCCTGATTTCCGGTGTGAGCTCGATGCCATACATGTCCTTGACTGTCATCTGTATCTTCTGGATGAGACCCACGACATCAGATGCCGTCGCTCCGCCCTCGTTCACAATGAAGTTCGCGTGAAGCTCCGACACCCGCGCGCCGCCGAGGCGGGTGCCCTTCAGCCCCGCCGCCTCGATGAGCCGCCCGGCCGAATCGCCCTCGGGGTTGCGGAACACACTGCCCGCGCTGGGGACCCCAAGGGGCTGCGTGGCCTTGCGGCGGTCGAGACTCCGCTCCATCTCGTGACGGATGCGGTTCTTCTCGGCCTGTTCGAGCTGCAGCACGGTCTCGACGATCACCCCGCGCGCCTGCAGCCCGCTCGTCCGGTACCCCCACGCGACCTCCGCGCCTCTCAGCCGGTCCAGGCCCTTCCCCGGCACGTAGAGTGTCACCGACTCCACGATCGACTGCATCCACACGCCACGAGTGCCCGCATTCATCGCCAACGCGCCGCCTACGGTCCCCGGGATGCCTACCGCGAACTCGATGCCGGCGAGCGCCTTTGAGAACGCATCGCGCACGACGTAGGCAAGGATGCACGCCGCGCCCGCTTTGATCTCGGCGCCGTCGACGGAGTGCGCCTTGAACTCCTTACCGAGGACGATCGCCGCGCCCCGGTAGCCCTCGTCGGCGACAAGCAGATTCGACCCCTTGCCAACCACCGTCCAGGGCACGTCGGCCGCACCGCAGATGTCGAGCGCCTCCGACAGGTCGGAGAGCGTGTCGCACGTCACCAGGAGGTCCGCAGGACCGCCGATCCGAAACGTCGTGTGCCGCGCCATCGGCTCGTTCGCCCGGACGTCGCCGGAGAGCCGCTCCCGCAGCAACCCGTATGTCTCGGTCAGACTCACGGCGTCACTCCGGCACGTGCATCCAGTGCCCGAACGATCTCCGGACCGATGGTCGTGACGTCACCCGCGCCCATCGTCATGACCAGGTCGCCCGGGCGGGTCCGCGACACCACGTACTCCTCGATGTCTGCCCGATGCGGGAAGTACGCCGCCTGTGCTCGCGAATCGACAAGCAGAAGCGCGTCGAGCACCGTCTTGCCGGACACGCCGGGAATCGGCGTCTCACCGGCGCTGTACACGTCCATAAGCACCACGCGGTCGGCATCGCCGAACGCCGACCCGAAGTCGGCCCCCAGCACCTCCGTGCGCGAATACCGATGTGGCTGGAAGACCACCCAGATCCGCTCGTATCCGGCCTCACGCGCGCCGGCGAGAGTCGCCCGCACTTCGGTCGGATGATGCGCGTAGTCGTCCACGACGCTCACGCCTCCGACCTCCCCCACACGGTCGAAGCGTCGCCGGACGCCGCTGAAGCGACCGAGAGCCTCCGCGGCGCCCGCCACGTCGAGTCCAAGCGACCACGCGGCCGCAAGCACGCCAGTCGCATTCACGACCATGTGTCGTCCGGGCACGGCTATGCGCACCGGGACACCCGACCCATCGGGGAATGTCACCGAGAAACGATGACCCCGACCGTCGCGCTCGAGGTTCTCGCACCGAACATCGGCGACCTCGGAGAGACCGTACGTCAACACTCGTGCGGGCGAGTGCGTGCGCGCGAGTTCGGCAAGGCGCTCATCGTCCGCACACGCTATCACGACGCCGTCTGCTGCCGTGCGGCTGATGAACTCGGCGAACGTGTCGACGATCGCCTCGAACGAGCCGTAGTGGTCCAGGTGATCGGCTTCCATGTTCGTGATGAGTGACACCTTCGGACTCATGTACAGGAACGAGCCGTCGCTCTCGTCGGCCTCCACGACGTAGTAGCCGCCGCTTCCGCAGCGTGCGTTGGCGCCCATGTCGTTCAGCTCGCCGCCGATGAGGAACGTCGGGTCCAGTCCGATGGAGTCGAGCGCCATCGCCAGCATCGAGCTCGTGGTGGTCTTGCCATGCGTACCGGCGACGGTAAGCGCGACATCATCGCCCGCCAGGTGCGCGAGCATCCTTGCGCGAGGCCACACGGGTATGCCGCGCTGCCGCGCTGCCGCAAGTTCCGGATTGCTCTCGGGGATCGCCGAGGAGACCACGACCACTTCCGGGTCGCCCAGGTTCTCGGCGCGATGACCTATCATCACCTTCACGCCGGCCTCCTGCAGCGCAGTCGCATAGCGGGAAGCCTTGAGGTCCGAGCCGGTCACCACGAGCCCACGGTCATGCAAGACGCGGGCAAGTCCGCTCACGCCCGCCCCGCCGATGCCGATGAAATGCGCGTACGCGGTGGGTTCCACCGCAGCTCCTCTCACTTGTGTGACTACCCGTCCAGCAGAGCGACGACTCGCTCCGTCGCATCACGCCGGCCGAGTGCTGCCGATGCCGCCGCCATTGCGCTGCGCCGCCCGGCGTCCTGTACGATTCCAAGCACAACCTCTCGGAACCGCTCGCTTCCCAGCTCATCGTCGGGCACGAGTTCGGCACCACCCGCTTCGGCAACAGCACGCGCATTCAGCGTCTGGTGATCGTCCGTCGCGTACGGATACGGCACGAGGACCGCTGCGCGCCCGATCGCCGTGATCTCGGCGATCGATGTAGCGCCTGCGCGCGAGATGACGACATCAGCCGCCGCGATCGCGTCGCCCATGGCATCGATGTAGTCGACGACCCTGTAACGGCGCTGGTCACGGCCGAGCGCGTCTGCAACGCGCGACGCCACCGAAGCGGCCTCAATCCTACCTGCCGAGTGGAGCACCTGCAACGACGGCTCCCCCATCAGTTGGGGCGCCAGGCCGACGAACGTGTCATTGATGTGGCGGGCGCCTCTGCTCCCGCCGAATACCAGCAGCACGGTGGCCTCGGCATCCAGGTCGAATGCGGCCCTGCCGCGGAGCCTGTCCGCGCCCAGCACAGCCTCGCGCACGGGGTTGCCCGTCACCACGCCGCGCTCGGGATGAGCCAGGTGCTGCAGCGACTCTTCGTACGTGACGCCCACTGCCCGCGCCCAACGTGACAGAACGCGGTTCGCGAGTCCCGGTACCGAGTTCTGCTCGTGCAACACGAGCGGCACGCGCTTGAGCACTGCAGCGAGTCCGACCGGAAGCGAGACGTAGCCGCCGACGCCAAGAACGACGTCAGGGCCGAAGGTGCGGATCGCCCGCGCCGCACTGCCGATCGACGTCGCGATCAAGGCGGTCGACGAGATGATGGTCAGCGGGTTGCCGCGGTCGAAGCCCTTCGCCGGCACTCCAACGAACTCGATCCCGGCCTCGGGCACCAGTCGTGACTCCAGGCCGTCGGGCGTCCCCACGAACAGGACCTCATGCCCGTCGGCCACCAGCCGGCCGGCCACGGTCAGCGCCGGGTAGATATGCCCCGCCGTGCCGCCGCCACTCAGCAGTACTCGCACGTTCTGACCCCCTGGTCTTGGTCGGTCGCACCAGTCGCATGCGCGTCCCCGAGTTACTCCGGGCTACAGCCAGTATGAGGCCGACGCACGCGAGAGTCAGCGTGAGCGACGACCCGCCGGCGCTCACGAACGGCAGCGGGATGCCGGTGATGGGCATCAGTCCGGTCACAGCCGCCATGTTCATGACCGCCTGCACGACGATCATGGCGGTCAGACCGCCCGCGATCAGACGGCCGAAGAGGTCCTTGCAGTCGAGCGCGATCCGGAACCCGGCGTACGCGAAGAGGCCGAAGGCCACCACCACGGCGAGCGTTCCGGCAAGGCCCAGCTCCTCGCCGATGACGGCGAAGATGAAGTCGGTGTGGGCAGCAGGAAGATAGAAGAACTTCTGCCTCGACAGGCCGAGCCCCACACCGAAGAAGCTGCCCGATCCGAACGCGTACAACGATTGGATGATCTGATAGCCGCCCTTCTGCGGATCGGCCCACGGGTCCAGGAACGCCGTAACGCGGTCCACGCGATAGCCCGCTACGAGCACAAGCAACGCCGCCGAAGGGATGCCGATGGCTGCCATGAGCCCGAACCAGCGTCCTTTGACCCCGCCGAGCCAGAGCAGCACCACCACGCCAAGCAGGAGCGACACAGTCGTGCCCATGTCGGGCTGCAACATGATGAGCAGCACGACCGGGCCGAGCACCGTCGCCATGCGGATGAGCAGCGTACGGTCGTCGATGTGTCCCTTGCGCCACGCCACGAGAAGCACCGCGATCACCGCGAGGCACCCGAGCTTGGCGTACTCCGAGGGCTGCACGTACGCGAAGCCGAGGTCGATGGACCGCGTCGCGCCCCACTTCCCAACGCCTATGGCCTCGACGACGATCAGGCCGAGCAGCGAGACGCCCCACAGACCCCAGGCCACGACCTCGGGACGCCTGATGTCCATGGAGCCACGCTTGCCTGCGCGGAAGTCCCACAACGACCCCAGGTAGAGCGCAACAGCGCCGATGCCGGCGAAGAGCAGCTGCTTCTTCAGGTGATACGCACTGTCGGCGATAGCCGGGTCGGCATAGTCCGCCACCGACGAAGCCGAGTAGACCATCAGCGCCCCACCTACGACGAGGAAGCAGGTGACCCCGAGAAGCACGTACGCCATCGGCGTGAGTCTAGGCTTGCGCGGCATCGGAATCCTCACCTGCCCCGGCTGCAGCGACAAGCGCTTTGAAGCGTCTGCCGCGCTCCTCGTAACCCGAGAACTCATCGAAGGACGTGCACCCCGGTGAGAGCACGACGACCTCGCCGGGCGCAGCCATCTCGCGGGCCGCGTCGATCGCATCGGCCATGCTCCCGACCGACCGCTTCTCGATGGTGAGGCCCTCGAAGGCCCGTTCGAGCTCCTCCCGCGCCTCGCCGAACAGCACCACGCCCCTCGCCCGCGCCGAGACCCGCTCGGCCAGCACGCGCATGTCGATCCCCTTGTTGCGCCCCCCGAGAAGCACGATCAGCGAGCGCTCCCCGAAAGCGGTGAGGGCCTTCATCACCGCGTCCGGATTGGTGGCCTTGGAGTCGTTGAAGTACTCTGCGCCGCCGATGACGCCAGCCGGTTCCAGGCGATGCTCGATCGGCTGGAAGGACACGAGACCACGACGGATCGAGTCCAGGTCGGCCCCTGCAGCGCGCGCACACGCCGCCGCGGCCAGCGCGTTGCTCACGTTGTGATCGCCCTTGATGCCGAGGTCCTCGACAGAGGCGAGCGGATGCCCTTCGCCGAGTTCCTCGAGGATGAGCATGTCACCGTGCAGGTATGCTCCCGCGGCAGGCGTCGAAAGGCGGCTCACCCGGCAGACCGTTGCGCCCCGCCCGCCCGCAGTCTCCGCGTACGATGCCGACCCCGGATCGTCGATATCGATCACGGCCACGTCGCCAGCCACCTGGTGTGCGAACACTTTAGCCTTCTCGGCGGCGTACGCCTCCATCGACCCGTGATAGTCAAGGTGATCCGGGGTGATGTTCAGCAGCGCGGCCACACGCGGATGGAACGTGTCCGCAAGCGTCAGCTGGAAGCTGGAGACCTCGGCCACGATCACGCCCGCTTCGCCGATCTCGCAGGCGACCGCGACCGCGGCAGGACCGATGTTGCCCGCGGGCTCGGCGGCGATGCCGGCTTCGCGCAACAGGTGCGTCACGAGTGAGGTCGTCGTGGTTTTGCCGTTGGTTCCCGTGATCGCCACCCAGGGGGCCACGGAGACCCGGTACGCCAGCTCAAGCTCGGAGATCATGGGCGCTCCGTGCGCGCGGCCAGCGCACATGAGGTCGGACTGTGGCTTGATGCCCGGAGACGCAACGATCAAATCGGCTGGCGGCAGATCGCACGATCCGAGACTGACCTCCGCCCCCGCGCTGCGAAGGCATTCCGCGCGAGCCTCGAGAACGTCTCCTGCGCCCGAATCAACCACGGTCACCCGCACGTCCGCGCCCGCGCGTGCACGATCCAGCGCCCACGATGCCGCGGCTTCACCGGACCTGCCAAGACCCAGTACCAGGAGGTGTCCGGTCCAGTCCCGCATCCTAGACGCCCGCCTTCGTCACGAACCACAGCGCGAATCCGGCACCGGCAAGAATGCCGGTCACGATCCAGAAGCGGACCATCACCTTCGTCTCGCTCCAGCCCTTCATCTCATAGTGGTGATGCAGAGGCGCCATCCGCAGGATCCGTTTGCCGGTGAGCTTGAAGGACGCGACCTGCAACAGCACCGACAGCCCCTCGGCCACATAGATGCCGCCGAGCAGGGGCGAGAGGAGTTCCGTCTTGGTGACCACCGCCAGCGTGGCGATGACGGCTCCCAGCCCGAGAGACCCGGTGTCTCCCATGAAGATGTCGGCCGGAAAGCTGTTGTACCAGAGGAAGCCGAGGCACGCGCCGGCGACGGTGGCGGCGAAGATCGCCAGCTCCAGGTTGTCCTGGGCAAAGGCGATCGCGGCGAATACCAGCATGACGATCATGATGGTGCCGGCCGCCAGACCGTCGAGGCCGTCGGTGAGGTTCACGGTGTTCGAGAACGAGATCACCATGAACGCCACGAACGCCAGGTACAGCCACGGGAATTCGAGGCTGAACCGTCCGACCTCGAACGTAGAGGTGATCACACCCAGGTCCACGTCGCCGAGCCACGGGATCAGCACATGCGGGCTCACGTGCGCCCAATTCACCGCGAGGAAGCCGATGCCGAACGCGATGAGCGTCTGCCCGATGATCTTCGCCCTCGCCGTGAGGCCGAGCGACCGCTCCTTGACGACCTTGGCATAATCGTCGACGAACCCGAGCAGCCCGCACCCGAGCAGCGCGACCAGCGCGATGATCCCGTCCCTGCCGATCTCGCCGAGGCTCAGGTAGACGACCGCGACCACGAGCAGGATGAGCACGCCGCCCATCGTTGGTGTCCCCTGCTTCACCAGATGCCCCTGGGGGCCGTCCGCTCGCACCTGCTGCCCGATGTTCCGGAACCGCAACAGGCGGATCCACAGCGGGAACAGAACGCCTGCAAGGACGAGCGCCAGCACGGCCGCCACGAGGATCTGGTAGGTGGGGTACCGACCTATCTCAGGCAGAAGGTTGAACACGAGGCTCGATCATCCCCTCCACCACTCGCTCAAGTCCCATCACACGCGACGCCTTCACGAGCACCGTGTCACCGGGCTCGGCAAGATCGTCCAGCACCTCGGAGGCCTCGGCTGCCGTACCGCATGGCCGGACACGCTCCGGGTCCATACCCGCCGCGAGCGCGCCCTCGGCGATACGCCGCCCGCGCTCTCCTACCGTGACCAGCACGTCGACCGACGATCCGGCGATCTCCTCACCCAGCTGGAAGTGCGCGAGCTCCGTGAGCGATCCGAGTTCGGCCATGTCCCCGAGCACGGCAATGCGACGTCCGCGCGTGGGCACGTCGCCGAGCGCCGATATCGCAGCCTGCATCGAGGTCGGGTTGGCGTTGTACGCGTCGTTGATCACCGTCAGGCCCGCGGCGCTCTGGAAGGCCTCCATCCGCCACTTCGAGAACGTTGCAGCGTGCAGTCCGCGCACGATGTCGCCGATCGGCAGACCCAGGTGTGCGCCGACCGCTGCGGCGGCGAGCGCGTTGTAGACGTTGTGTCGTCCCGGCACGGGCAAGTTGACCTCGGCGGTCTCCTCGGCGATCGCGAGGGTGAACGATGGTGTCCCGTCCTCGGCGACCTGCACGTCGGCAGCGCGGACGTCGGCAGCTGCCGAGAGGCCGTAGCGGGTGATCGGTGCCGCGGCGAACGTCTCGAGCGTATCGGTCCAGCCGTCGTCGCCGTTGAGGAAGACCCGGCCGTTGTCCGGAATCGCGCGGACCAGCTCTCCCTTGGCCGAGGCGATAGCCTCCTCGGTGCCGAGCACCTCGACGTGACTCACACCCACGTTGGTCACGAGGCCCGCAGTGGGTCGTGCGATCGAGCAGAGGTGCTCGATCTGTCCGGGACCGCGCATGGCCATCTCGACCACGAGCACTTCGGTCTCCGCACCCGCATCCATGACGGTGAGCGGGACCCCAAGCTCGTTGTTGCGGTTCTCGGCGGTCGCTACGACCCGCATCCGGGTCGCGAGCACGCTGCGCAGGAAGTCCTTCGTGGTGGTCTTGCCGGTCGAGCCTGTGACGCCCACGACCGGACACATCAGCCGAGCCCGGTGATGCCGCGCAAGCGCCTCGACTGCCGCAAGCGGGTCGTCCACCCGAACGAGGACTGTCTCCGCCCGTGCGCCGCCGGTGAATGCGGCACGAACCTCGTCGTCGTCCCGGGTCACCACGATGGCGCGGGCGCCGCCGGCCAAGGCCTGCGCGACATATGCGTGTCCGTCTGCATGCTCTCCCGGGAACGCGACGAACGCGGCACCGGGCTCCACGCTGCGCGAGTCGATCACCAGCCCGTTCACCATAGTGGTCCGCGGCCCTTCGAGCAGCTCGCCACCGGTCACTTCCAGCAGTGTCTCCACCGAGAGTGTCAGCACAGCGATATCAACTCCTCGCGCGCCACTTCGCGATCGTCGAAGTGAACGGTCCTGTCCGCGAAGATCTGATAGTCCTCGTGGCCCTTCCCGGCAATGAGCACGGCGTCGCCTTCACGTGCGTGCTCCAGGGCAGCACGGATGCCTGCACGCCGGTCCACCTCCACACTGTACTGTGTGGCAGTCCGGCGAAGGCCGTCTTCGATGCTGAGGATGATGCCGACCGGATCCTCGCTCCGCGGGTTATCAGTCGTCACAACGACCTCATCGGAGCCTTCACCCGCGGCGAAACCCATCAGCGAGCGCTTGTCGGGGTCGCGGTCCCCTCCGCATCCGAAGACGGTGATCACGCGTCCCGGGGTGACCTCCCGGACAGCGCGAATCGCCTTCGCGAGGCTGTCCGGCGTGTGCGCATAGTCCACGAGCACCGAGAAGGGCTGTCCCTCGTCGATGCGCTCGAGGCGACCCGGCACCTGAGGCGCCTGCTCAAGGCCGCCGACGACGATGCCGAGATCCACGCCGAGCGCGAGAGCGGATGCCGCCGCCACAAGCGCGTTGCTCACGTTGAACGCCCCGGCCAGAGGCAGCGCAACGCATGCCTCGCCGACAGGTGTGACCAGCGTGAACGACGTGGAGGTGGGACTTGGCGACTCGTCAGTGGCTCTGACCATGGCATGTGGATCCCTGCCCACGGTCCAGCACGACGAGATTTCTCCGGCGAGCGCGAGACCACAGGAATCGTCGATGTTGACGACCCGTTCGGCCACATCCATCTCGGTGAACAGCCGCCGCTTGACCGTCCAGTACTCCTCGAGCGTGTTGTGGTAGTCCAGATGGTCCTGCGTGAGGTTCGTGAATGCCGCTACGGCGAAGTGGACGCCGTCGACGCGGTGCAGGTCGATCGCATGAGACGACACCTCCATCGACACACCGGAAACGCCGTCGTCGCGCATGCGCGCGAGCAGCGCCTGCAGATCGGCGGACTCGGGTGTGGTACGCGCCGACGGCAGTCGCTGTCCTCCGACGCGGGTCTCCACCGTGCCGATGAGACCGGTCGTCCGACCATCGGCGCGCAGGATGCTGTCCAGCAGGTACGTGGTGGTCGTCTTGCCGTTGGTGCCCGTGATGCCCACGACATCGAAGGCCCGGCTCGGCTCGCCGTAGAAGCGGGCGGAGGCTACCGCAAGTGCCCGGCGCGTGTCCGGGACCACGAACTCGGGAACGCCAAGGGACTGCTCCCGGGTGCACACGACCGCCGTAGCTCCACGGGCAACGGCATCAGCTGCAAAGTCATGACCGTCATGGCGGAAGCCGGGAATGCAGAAGAAGGCATCGCCCTGCCGCACGGTGTCCGAGCGGTACGCGATGCCTGAGACGCCGACCGACCGGTCGTGACCGGTCGCACCGCATCCGTCGAGCAGTTGTAAGAGGTTCGCTTCTGTCACCGATTCCTGCCGCTCCAGAGCCGAATCATTCTACCATCGCCCTCGCGCCCGCCTTCGTCGGCATCAGGGCTGTGACACTCCCGTTACCGGGTCGCCTGGCGGGACCTTCAGATGCTCCACGCAGAACTGCGCGATCCTCGAAAACGTCGGCGCGGCCACGGTCCCTCCGTAAATCGCATTGGACGGCTCGTCGAGGGTCACGATGATGAGGACCCGGGGGTCCTCGGCAGGTATGAAACCCGAGAACGAGGCCACGTACTTGCCCGCCTCGTAGCCCGCCCGACCGTCGGTGCGCGCCTTCTGCGCGGTGCCGGTCTTGCCAGCGACCTGATAGCCGGCAACCGCGGCCGCCGAGCCTGTACCCTCGTTCACCACGTCAGTCAGCACGATGCGCATCGCCTGAGCGGTCTCGGGAGTGATCACACCGTCTGTCACCGGCCACTCGGCCATCGCCTCGGACGATTCAGGAACCTCCGCGAGAAAGTGCGGCGTCACGAGCGAACCCCCGTTTGCGATGGCCGCAAGCGCGCGCGACAGCTGAAGCGGCGTCACCGACACGCCCTGGCCGAACGGGATCGTCGCGATGGACGAGGACGACCACTGATCGGTCGTCGGAAGCCAGCCTTTGACCTCGCCCGGATAATCGACCCCCGTCTTCTCCGTCATCCCGAACCGCGAGAAGTAGCCGTAGAGGTCATCCTCGCCGAGCGCCATGCCTAAGACGACCGCGCCGACGTTCGATGAGTTGGTCACGATCTCTGTCAGAGACCAGTTCACGGTCCCGCGGTCGTGTGACTCATGAATCGTCCGTCCGCCGACCTCGATAGTCGGGGGCAGTTCGAACATGCTGGTGGGTGCGAACAGCCCGGTGTCCATGACCGCCGCTGCCGTGAACGACTTGATGGTGGACCCGGGCTCGTAGGTGTCGACGATCGGGCGGTTGCGGTAGTTGTCCGTCCCGTATGAGCCGAAGTCGTTGGGGTTGAACTGCGGTACCGACGCCATCGCGAGGATCTCTCCGTTCCTCGGATCCATCACGATGACCGACCCCGCAGCAGCCCCCCACTTCTGGACGGCCTCAGTGAGTGCGATCTGCGCCTGATACTGGATGTCCTTGTCGATCGTGAGCATGATGTCTTCGCCGTCGATGGCCTCCTCCTCGAAGGTGACGCCACCGGGAATCGGGCGGCCCTGCGTGTCCCGCTCGGCGATCAGCCTACCTTCCTCACCGGCGAGGAGTTCGTCGTAGTACAACTCGAGTCCGGAGAGACCCTCATCGTCCACGCCGACGAAGCCGAGCACCTGACATGCAAGCTCGTTGCTCGGATACACCCGCCTCGAGTCCTCGATGAAGCCGAGACCCTCGATGCCCAGATCGGCGAGCACCTTCGCCTCGCCGACATCCGCTTTCCGCGCGATGTACACGAAGCTTGCGTCCCGTGAGAGCCTCTCGAGATAGACTGCGGGATCGCCGCCGAGCGTGGAGGCGATTGCGTTCGCGGTGCCTTGCTTGTCCACTATCGACGACGGCACCGCGTACACGGTTCTTGCTTCCACAGTCTCGGCGAGGACTTCACCCTCCCGGTCGAGGATGAATCCCCTCTGGGGGCTCAGCACGATGTCGCTGGTGCGCTGCTCTTCGGCGGCCGCTGCGTACGTGGGTCCGTTGATCGCCTGGATGTAGACGAGCCTGCCCACGATGATCGTCAGCCCAAGAACGAGAACCACCAGAAGCGACGAAAAGCGCCCTGAACGCGATGGGCGCTTGCTGCTGGCGCTCGGTGTCCTGCGCGCCGCTGTTCGACGGGGCGCGCTCATCTGAACGAGCCGAGTCCCACATCACCGACCAGCATGACCTCGGCCTCTCCCGCTGCCAGATCCATGAGAGTGGCGAGCAGCTCAGCGCCGCCGGAGGAGTCCGGTGCCGCCACAGGAGCAGTCGGCTCCGCAGGGGCGCTGTCCTCCCCAGGCAACTGCAGGTATGCGATCTGGGCCGGCCGTGCCATGTTCAGCGTCTGACAGGCCACCGCCTCGATGCGCGAGGGAGCAGCGAGCGCGCTGCGGTCGGCCTGGAGGGCACGTCCAGCGAGTTGTTCGGCCTTGACCTCCGCCTTGAGCTCCCAGGCGTCCATCGATGCCTCCGCCGCCTGTGCGGCAAACGTCACCCGGGCAGCGCCAGCCAACGCCAGGATCGCGAGGCACAGTGTGGCTGCGCGAAACAGGCCCGAGGCAGCGGCCGCTGTGCGCGCGGCGCTCTTGCGGCGTCCGCCACGCACGAGACGCAACACCGGACGGGCCACACGGGCCGGACGGGCGTCGCGCATGATCTTGTGTGCCGCTGAGCCCACGTCCCGTGGGCCTCCTTCCTGCTACGCTCCCCGCCCTGAGGCGGGTCCCCTTGGTTCACTACACTCGCTCTGCGACCCTCAAGCGCGCACTCCGCGCCCGGGGGTTCCGTTCCACCTCGTCGTCCGTCGGAACGAGCGGCCGCTTGGTCACGATCCGGAGTACCGGCTCCTGCCCGCACCTGCAGACCGGCAGGTCGGGAGGGCAAACACACCCCTGCGCGAGCTCGCTGAATATGTCGCGGACAATCCCATCCTCAAGAGAGTGGTAGCTGATGACCGCGATGCGACCACCCGGAGCAAGCCATCGAACGGCCGCGCGCAGCCCTCGTTCGAGGACCTCGAGCTCCCGGTTCACTTCGATGCGCAGCGCCTGGAACGTGCGCCGTGCCGGATGGCCCCCGGTCCTGCGTGCCGCCGCCGGGATCGCCGCCTTCACGATCTCGACGATCTCACCCGTGGTGGTAAGGCGGTGTTGGCCTCGCGCGGCTACGACGAATGCTGCGATGCGCGAGGCCCACCGTTCCTCACCGTACTCGCGCAGGATTCGCGTGAGCTCGGGTTCGGAGTACGTATTGACGATGTCAGCCGCGGTAGGCTGCGACGTAGAGGAGTCCATCCGCATATCGAGCGGAGCATCCTCCTGGTAGGTGAAGCCGCGGCCGACATGGTCGAGCTGGGGAGATGAGACGCCGAGATCGAAGAGGAACGCGTCCACGTACGGGATGCGGGCTTCAAGCAGTACCTCGTCGAGATTCCCGAAGTTCCCCTTGAGAAGCACGATGGGGGTAAGTTCCTGCTGGCCGAGGCGTAGTGTGTCTGCTGCTGCGGTGAGTGCGGCGTCATCTTGATCGATTCCCACCACGATCCCGGTGGGTGCTACAAGCTGCGTGATCCGCTCCGTGTGTCCTGCCCCGCCTAAGGTACAGTCAACGAAGATGGAGCCGTCGTGTAAGGTCAGCTGCTGCGTGACCTCGGCCAGCAAAACTGGGGTGTGCCGGTATTCCATTCTCAAGGACCCTAAAGGATGCCGAGTTCGGCGAGCTTGCTCGTCACTTCCTCGATCCGGCCTTCGGCGGCCTTGTTATAGGCCTCCCACGCACCGGAGTCCCAGATCTCGACGCGATTACCGTTACCTATGACGGCCACATCTCGCTCGAGACCCGCCCACTCACGGAGCTTCACCGGGATACTGATGCGCCCTGCAGAATCAAGATCGTCATCCTTCGCGTGGGCCGCGAAGTGACGTCGGGCTATCCGAAGGTCCTCGCCAAAGTCCATCTGGCTGACGAGGCTGGCAAGGAAGGCTTCAAACTCCGTCGGATCGAACAGGTAGAGGCACTTCTCGATGCCCTGTACTACGACGTAGCTTCCGGAGAGCTGATTGCGGAACTTCGCAGGCAGCGACAGGCGCCCCTTGGCGTCCAGCGTGTGCTGGTACTCGCCGAGAAACATCCCTGTCCCTCCCCACTTCATCCCGCAATGCGTGCCCCACAGGCACCGGCTTGTGCCTAATGTATGCCACTACATCCCACTTTGCAACACTTTCTGCGCATTTCCTCCACTGCGGCCTACCCCACCCCCCGGGGTCCCCTCGGAGGTGCGACGCGTACCATCACGCGCCGGTCCTCACCGGCCGTGCGTCGCCGTTCCCGGAATCGGGTACGTCATTGATGAACCCAGACCCCCTGATCGCACGTCATACGGAACGACAGGCAGGAATCGGACCTTGACAGTGGAATGGAGTAGGGACAGCACCGGTCTCTCGCCGCGGTTGCCCGTGCAGGGCGCTCACGGTAGAATCCGGCTAGCACACGAATCCGATGGAGGTGAACAGCCCCTATGTACGGATGGTTCAACATCGGTAACGAGGTTTCCGGCATCATGTTCAACATGGTGATGGTCGTCTTCGGGGTGGTCGTCGCGCTCGCGATAGGCTTCCTCGTCTACGCCGCCAAGAAGCTCAAGAAGGCCGAGGAGACCATCGCCTCCCTTAAGGGCGAGTAGCTCCACTCCATTCTCACTGTCTCGACCGAACGCCCTTTGACCTGTCAGACAAAGGTCACAAGGGCGTTCGTGCATTCACGGCAAAGGTGCACCGCCCGGAAGGAGGAGCCCGGTCATGAAGCGCAGGACAGGAACACGGGTGGCTGCGGGACTGTTGACGGCGCTGCTGCTCGTCAGCGTCCTTGCAGGCTGTGCGGGCGAAGAAGCCGCCGTTGATGAGGTCGGCCGTGCCGTGGGGGGCAGCGAGCCCATGGCAGCTACCGATGCCGGCGTTTCCGAAGAGTACGCCGAGTCGGACAAGGCCGTGCAGACCACGTCTGCGGAAGGCACGACTGCTGAAACCGATCGCCTGATCATCCGCACGCAAACGATGCGCGTCGAGGTGGAGAGCACGCCCGATGCGGTCGAATCGCTCCGCGGACTGGCAAAGACCAACGGCGCGGTGATCACCGACCTCCAGGTGGCCACCGACACCGACGAGTGGCTGTACCGCTACGACGAGTACGGATACTCCGTGGGCGACGGCGCGGCGCTGCGGGGCTGGATGACCGTTCGGGTGCCCGCAGAGTCCCTTGATGCGTTCGTCACCGGGGCCATGGCCCTCGGCAGCGTGAAGTACCAGGCCGAGGACACCCAGGACGTGACCGAGCAGCACGTAGACCTCACCGCCCGCCTGGCCAACCTGCAGGCACAGGAGGTCAGGCTGCGCACGTTCTTCGACGCCGCACAGAATGTGACCGACATGCTGGCGATCGAGGCGGAACTCAACAGGGTCCGCCAGGAGATCGAGAGCATGCAGGCCCAGGTCACCTACCTGGAACGTCAGGCCGCCATGGCCACCGTGACCATCGAACTCACCGAGGAGCAGGCGGTCGTACGGCCCGACGGCGAGGACTGGGGCCTCGAGGATGCCGTGACCGACGGGATCCAGGGAGCTGCCGGCGTTCTCGGGTTCGTGATCCGGCTTGTGCTCGCCACGCTTCCGCTCTGGGTGCCCGCTCTCATCATCCTGTTCGTGGTCTGGATGATCGTGAAGCGTCGCCGCGCCAAGCGCCTCGCCGAAGCCACCGCATCGGCGGAGGTCGCCTACTCGGCACCGAACGATCAGACGGGCGAGTGAACGTGCGGCTCATGCCGCGACTCAGAATGCCGCTGTGGGCGGCGGTCGTGATCCCGACCGCCGCCTACGCCGTTCGTAGCCTCGTCAGGGGAAGCGTGTCTCCCGATCTGCCTGCAGACGCACTGGCATTCGGCGCGCTCGCTCTCGTGCTCGGCCTAGCCGCGCTGTACCGCGCGTCCACGCACGACAGCCGCGACGAGCTGACCGAACAGGTGGACGGTGGCGACGGCGCAGAAGGCACCGAGCGGTAGCAGGCCAAGATCCACAGCGGGGTCAAGCCCTGAGACCCCCGGTGCGCCGGAGCCGCCGACAAGCGTAAGCCACCCGCCGAGCGCGACACCGATCGCGGCCCCGAGGCCCCAGGACGCTGCCCAGAAGAGCGCGCCCGTAATGCGGAAGCGCTCTCTGCGACGGTCCAACAGCACGTCGCTAGCCCTTCTCGTAGGGCACGCCGACCTGGGCGGGACCGACGGCCCGACCGATGACACCTGCGAGAACGACGACTGTCACCACATACGGCACCATCAGGAAGAACTCGGGGGGCAGGTCGATCACATCGCGGAACGGCTGAAGCTTGATCTGAAGAGCATCCGCAAAGCCGAACAGCAGCGATGCGAGGTACGATCCGATCGGCGTCCAGCGGCCGAAAATGTTCGCGGCCAGCGCGATGAACCCTCGCCCGTTGGTAAACCCCTCCTGGAAGACGCCAACCTGCTCGATGCTCAGATTCGCCCCGGCAAGACCTCCGAGCGCGCCGCTCATGAGCACGGCCATCCAGCGTCCCCGCGCCACGCTCACGCCTGCGGTATCAACAGCCCTCGGATGCTCGCCAAGTGCACGAAGACGCAGTCCCCACCTGGTGTGATACATCGCCCAGTGCGCCCCGACTGCGATGATGACCGCGAGGTAGACGAGCGGGGTGTGGGACAGGAACACCCCGTTGATCCACCGCCAGACCTCTCCAAGGAACCCGTCCCCCATCGCGCCGAAGCCGAATACCGGCTGCAGAGTCGGAATGGGCTGTGTCGTGCCGGGATGGCCGTACCACAGCTCCATGAGGAACCCGGTGAGTCCGAGAGCCAACAGGTTGATCGCCGTACCCGAGACCACCTGGTCCGTGCGCAAGTTGACCGAAGCCAGGGCGTGCACCGCAGAGATACCGACCCCGGCGAGCACCGCCACGAGCACTCCGAGCCACGGGCTGCCGGTTGCGAGCACTGTTGCGGTGCCGAAGAACGCGCCGATGAGCATGATGCCCTCGAGCGCGATGTTCACGACACCGGAGCGTTCGCAGATAGTGCCGCCGATCGCCGCAAGCGCGAGTGGCGTCGCCATACGGAGCGCCGCAGCGAACAGGTCCGGCGTGATGATGTCACTCAGCACCGCTGGCCACCTCCTTCTGACGCTTGCGGATGAACCAGTTCACGATGCCCTCGGCTGCGACGAAGAAGATCACCAGCGCCTGGATGATGAGGATGATCTTCTGTGACACGCCTGCCTCCAGTTGCATCGTCCCGCTGCCCGCCGACAACGCACCGAACAGCAGTGCTGCAGCGATGATGCCGAGCGGGTGATTCTTGGCCAGAAGTGCCACAGCGATGCCGGTGAACCCGACTCCTGAGGAGAACTGGTCGAAGATCCGGTGGTGGAGTCCCATGACCTCGACGCCGCCTGCCAGCCCGGCGAGCGCCCCTGAGATGCACAGCGCTTTGACCGTTGTCCACTGGACCGAGATACCCGCCGTCTCCGCCGCCCACGGACTCAGGCCGACAGCGCGGTTCTCATAGCCGAGCGTGGTGTAGCGCAGCACCAGCCAGATCCCGACCGCCGCGGCGATCGCGATCAGGACGCCGAGGTGGGCGCGACCGAGGTTGAGGTACGGGAACGCCTCGATAGCACCCTCCGAAAACAGCGACTGGATGCGCGGAATCTGGGCTGACTCGGTCAGTGAGACCGTCTGCGGTATCTGGCCTGGAGCCTTGATGGGGCCGGCAGTCAGCCACGCGACGACGTAGCGGGCGATGTGCGAGAACATCATCGTGGTGATGACCTCATGCGCCCCGATCCGAGCCTTGAGAATCGCCGGAATGAATGCCCACGCCGCACCTGCCAACGCCGCGGCTACGATGAGGGTGGGAATCGTCACCATCGGGGGAAGCGCGGCCATCTGCACACCGAGCCACGCGGCGAGCAGACCTCCCATCATCAGCTGCCCTTCGGCGCCGATGTTGAACAGCCCTGCGCGGAAACCATACCCTACCGCCAGACCGGCCAAGATGAGCGGAGTGGACCGCAGGATCGTCTCTCCGGTCTGCCTCGGACCACCGAACGCGCCCTTGAACAGAGCAGCGAACGCCGCACCGGGATCGTATCCCGCAATCCAGATGATGAGCGAACCCACGCCGATTGCGAGCACGGTGGAGATGATCGGCATGCCGACCTTCTGCACCGCGGACATCCACGCGCGTTGAGCAGGCACAGCCTCTCTCGGTTCACTCATGCGCCCACCCCCGATCCTGCCGGCGACACATCGGCGGCGCCCTCAAGCTTCGTGCCGCCGCCGCCCGTCATGTGGTAGCCGAGCGTCTCGGCATCCGCTTCATCGGCGGAGAACTCCTTGACGATCCGGCCCTCGTACATGACCAGGATCCGGTCGGCAAGGGAGAGAACCTCTTCGAGCTCCAGGCTGATCAGGAGTACCGCCTTGCCTGCCGTGCGCTCGGCGATTATCTGCCGATGCACGAACTCGATGGCCCCAACATCCAGCCCGCGCGTCGGCTGCGCCGCGACGAGCAACTCGGGGTTCCTGCCGATCTCGCGTGCGACGACCACCTTCTGCTGGTTGCCGCCGGAAAGGCTCGACGCGATGACCTTCTCCGATGGAGTGCGGATGTCGTAATCTGCGATGCGCTTCTTTGCCATCGAGGTGATCTCACGCGGGTGCATGACACCGCGCGTGGCGTACGGCTTCACTCGGTGGTCGCCCAGTACCAGATTCTCGGCAAGGTTGAACGAAAGCACCAGGCCGCGCCGATGCCGGTCCTCGGGGATGTGGGACACTCCCACCTCGATCGAGGATCGTGCGCTCGCATGCGTGATGTCCTTGCCTTTGAGGGTGATGCTGCCCGACTCCGGCCGGCGCAGGCCCACGAGCGCCTCGACGAGCTCGGTCTGACCGTTCCCGCTGACCCCCGCGATGGCCACGATCTCGCCACCACACACGGTGAAGGTGACCCCGGCCACGGCACTCAAGCCCCTGTCGCTCTTGACCGCGAGATCACGGATGTCCAGGACCGTCTCGCCGCACTGCGAGGGCTCCTTGTCGATCCGCAGCACCACATCCCGGCCGACCATCAAGCGTGCGAGACCGATCTCATCGGTCTCGGAGGGACGGACCTCCCCGACCACGGCTCCATCACGCATTACGACGATGCGATCCGCGACGGCCATGACCTCCTCGAGCTTATGGGTGATGAAGACGACCGACAGCCCCTCGTCCACGAGCGATTGCACGACGGCGAACAACTCACGGACCTCCTGCGGTGTGAGGACCGCGGTCGGCTCATCGAGGATGAGGACCCGGGCTCCTTGATAGAGCGCCTTCAGGATCTCCACCCGCTGCTGCAGTCCGACCTCCAGATCGCTGATGCGAGCATCCGGGTCGATGCGCAGCCCGTAGCGCTCTGAGATCTCCGCCACCTTCTGGCGCGCCGCGTTCATATCGATGATGCCCAGACGCCCGGGCTCCCTGCCGAGCACGATGTTCTCTGTCACCGTGAGCGGCTCGACGAGCATGAAGTGTTGATGAACCATGCCGATGCCGAGATCGATCGCTTGCTTGGATGATCGGATCTTCACGGGGCGTCCGTCGACCAGTATCTCGCCGTGATCCGCCGACAGCAGGCCATAGACGACGTTCATCAGGGTGGACTTGCCGGCCCCGTTCTCACCCAGGAGCGCCACTATCTCCCGCTCTTCCAGTGTGAGCGAGACCCTGTCATTAGCCACCACACCCGGGAACACCTTCGTGACCTCGCGCAGTTCGAGAACCGGCATCAGTATTCCTCTCGAACGGACCTATCGAACACCCGGTACGCGGGAGGGGCGACCCGCTTTCGCCGGCCGCCCCTCGAGTGTAGCGCAGTGTGCGGGTGCTGGTGCACGCATCCGCACGACGCGTTCTAGAGCGCTTCCGGCACTGTCACCGTACCGTTGATGATGTCATCGCTGGCCTTTTCGACCGCGTCTTTGATCGACTGCGGGACCTTCGACTCGAAGTCGTGCCACGGGGCAAGGCCCACGCCGCCTTCCTTGAGACCGAAGACCTGCATCGTGCCACCCGGGAAATCGCCGTCGACCATCGCCTTGATGAGATCGAACACCACGATATCGATGTTCTTCATCATCGAGGTCAGCATCACGTCACCCGAGTTGGCGATCGTGTTGTACTGGTCGGCATCGACACCGATGAACAGCGCGCCCTTCTCCTGGCATGCGCGCACGGTGCCCTCACCGCAACCGCCCGCGGCGGCGTAGATGACGTCGGCTCCCTGGTCGATGAGCGAGAGGCCAAGTTCCTTGCCCTTCGCGACATCATCCCAGCTGCCGGTGTACAGCGCGACAACCTGAACGTCAGGATTGACGGACTTGGCGCCCGCCTCGAAGCCGGCCTGGAACTTGCGGATCAGCGGCACATCCATGCCGCCCACGAAACCTATGACGTTCTTGTCGTTCAGCCGGTCATCGAAGGTGTCCTTGGTCGCCAGCCCTGCCACAACACCGGCCAGGTAGCTGCCCTCGTTCTCTTTGAACCCAACGCCGACGACGTTCTCCGGCACCGGATCGAAGAACCCGTCGATGTTGATGAACATCGTGTCCGGATACTCCCCGCAGATCTTCGAGACGGTGTCTGTCAGCAGGAAACCGGTCGCCACGAGCGGAGAGTACCCTGCCAGCGCGAGTTCCTGGAGGTTGGGCTCGTAGTCGTTGATCGTTGCAGACTCGAGGACCCTGACCTCCACGCCGAGCTCTGACTCGGCCTTTTCGAATCCCTGCCACGTCAAGTCGTTGAACGACTTGTCGCCGAGGCCTGCGGTATCGGTGATCATCGCCGCCTTGACATCCGTCGCCGACTCCTCGGTCGTTTCCTCGGTGGTCTCCTCTTCGGGCTCCTCCTCGGTCGCACATGCGGGCACAAACGCCAGGACCAGCGACAGCGCCAGCAGCACGATGAGGACCTTGCTCAGCTTCTTGTTCACTCTGCGATCCGCCTCCCTATACAGAATCTGGGTACATCTCATACTTTTTACCCCCACTGCTCGTGGAGTAGCGCACTTTTCCTGACGGAATCTGACGTACTGACAGCGAGCGACAAGCGCAACCCTGCGTCTCAGCGAAGGCGAGCGCGAGGATGCGTGGTGAGGTACTCCTCGCGAACGTGCGCGCGATCGACGTGCGTGTACACCTGCGTGGTGCTGATGTCCGCATGTCCGAGCATCTCCTGCAGGGCGCGCAACTCGGCGCCGCCCTGAAGCATGTGAGTCGCGTACGAGTGACGGAGGGTGTGCGGATGGAGCTGCAGGCCGACCCGGCCACCATACGTCCGCACCAGCCCGAATACCGCCTGCCGTGTCAGACGGCCGCCACGGACGTTCAAGAAGACGGCCGACGGGTCCTGTCTCGAGGTGGACTTCTTCGCCCTCAGGTAGGGACGCCCGTGCGCGAGATACTCCTCCAGCGCACGCTTGGCCGCGCCAGCGACGGGCACAAGTCGCTCCTTGCCCCCCTTGCCCATCACCCGGATGAACCCGCCATCGAGGTCCAGGTCGAGCAGGTCGAGGCCGGTGAGTTCGCTCACCCGCAGACCGCATCCGTAGAGCGCCTCCAGGGCGGCACGATCACGGTAGCCGACCGGCCCGGACGGGAACGGCTGTGTGAGCAGCCTGTCCGCATCGTCGATCGAGATGACCTCCGGGAGGCGCGTCGGCACCTTCGGAAGTGCCAGATCCACCGTGGGATGGTTGTCGGTGAGGCCCTCCCTCACAAGGAAGGCGTGGAAGCTCTTGACCGCGGCGATCTTGCGCTCGACGGTGCTCGGCGCCATGCCCTTGTTCTGGAGCTCCGCCATGAACGACGTGACGTCATCGCGGGTGGCGCTCAGCGGTTCGGCCGACCGGCTCGCGAGATGCGCGAGGTACGTGCGGAGGTCGCCGCCGTAGGCGCTGATGGTGTGCTCGGACGCCCCGCGCTCGACCGTGAGGTAACCGAGGAAATCATCCAGAACTCGTTCGCTCATGGTGAAGATAGTAGCGCACTTTCGGAGCGAAAGGCGAAGATTTTGGGACAAGCGGCGCAATTTCGGGTGTCATAATCCTGCTATCATGGCCGCTGCGGAATCGGACGTCGAACGGTGCGTCAGGCGGTCGCCGTGTCAGCCGCGCACATGCCCGCGGCCACTGATGCGAAGAAGAACGCCGGGTCGTCCTCGGCGGTCCGTCCCATGGTGCGCGCCTCGACGCCTCGCATGTCGGGCAACGCGCCGACCTCCACGATCCGCCGTTCGTGTCGCGCCCAGATCCCCGCGGATTCGAGGGACTCGGCCACGGCGGCGTCCATCGGCTCGCCGAGAACCGGCATCGGTACGAGCACCGGAGCGAGCGCCACGGCGCCGAGCGCCGTCAGGGTCTGATGGCTCACCGGAACGTGCCGCGGACGCTTGTCGGCAAACGACAGGCGAAGCGCTGCGATCGGCACGCCACCAAGCGAGTGGGCCGCGTTGAGCGCCTGCCCCTGCGCGATCCCGCTGTGGCCGAACGGCGTGGCGGTGCCGGGCATCCCGGGCCCGATGGCAACGACGGCTACATCTGCCCCCAGTACGTGCCGGGCGGCCAGCAGGGCGGAGTACAGGTTCACCGCCTCGGTCTGACCGCCGAACGCCTGGCCCGCTGTGATCGTCGCGTCCAGGAGTCCCGCATCAAGCAGGCGTGGGACGAGGCGCGAGACGGCCAATGGGAGCGCCGCCTCATCGGTCATCACATACGCCACGCGCAGCGATGGTTGGCGATCCTTGACTGCGGCGGCCACGAGCGCGACCTGGCTGTGGAGCCCGCAGCAGACCACCGGCATGCCGCCGATGTCCCGTGCGGCTGCCATCACGTCGTGATGCCCGCTCGCGGGCTCCTCTACGACGGTGACGTCACGCTGCAGCGGCGTGTATCGAAGCTTCATGATGTGGCCCGGCACGGCGTCCTCGAAGCTGACGCCCTCCCCCGCCCTGGCAACGACGAAGTGCTCGCCGCCGGTGCCCAGACCGAGGTCGACCGCGGTCGTGTTGCAGAGCACGCGATCACCATCAGCGCACGGTCCCGTCAGCGACGGGTAGACGACGGCATCGTGCAGCCCAGCGGCCCCGTCCAGCAGCACGGACACGCGCTGAGAACCCCACTCGGCGGGCGGCGCTGCCTGCACGGTCCCCCAGACGAGGCGCATGGCCGGCCTATCCCACCGCGCGACGCACGACTGCGACCAGCAGGTCCGACAGCCGTTCGAGATCGGCGACGGCAAGCTCCTCGTCCGTCGTGTGCACCTTGCTCATCCCGGTCGCGAGCACGACCGTCGGGACGCCGAGCGCGGCGATGACATTGCCGTCGCTGCCCCCGCCCGTGGCGAAACGATGGGCCGCAACGCCGATGTCGGCGCACGCCGCGTCGAGCAGCGCGATCGGGGACGAGTCCGCGGCGACATCAAAGCCCTCGTACTCGAGCGTCCACTGCGCGTCGACCGAACCGCCGTGTGCGGCGGCAGCCTCGCGAAGCGCGGTGTCCATCGACGCCCGCACCTGCTCGACCCGCTCGCGGTCCCGGGAACGGCACTCACCGGTGACTTGGCAGGTCGGTGCGACGACGTTGGTGGCACTGCCGCCCTGGATCGTGCCGATGTTGGCCGTCGTGCTCTCGTCGAGCCGACCGAGCTCCATTCGCGTGATCGCGTCGGCGGCCATCGTGATGGCCGAGACGCCCTTCTCCGGTTCCACGCCCGCGTGTGCTGCCCTGCCAGCGAACCGCGCTTCGAAGGTGTAGTGCGTGGGCGCGGCCGTGACGATCCCGCCCACCGGACCGTGTGCATCGAGCACGAGGCAGATATCCGACGAGGCATCCTCGAGCGACAGCGCTTTGGCGCCTACAAGACCCTGCTCCTCCGACACGGTGAGCAGCACGCGGACGTCGGCGTGCGGCTCTCCCGACTCGGCCAGGCGACGAACCGCCTCAAGCGCGGCTGCAACCCCGGCTTTGTCGTCGCCGCCCAGGACGGTGTCGCCCGCGCTGCGCACGATCCCGGCCTCAACGACGGGCACAACGCCTTGGCAGGGGTCCACGCAGTCCATGTGCGCCGAGAACGCAACGACCATGCCCGGTACCGAACCCGCCAGCGTGGCGATCACGTTGCCGATGTCTGCGCCCGTCTCAGCCTGCGTATCGTCGAAACGCACCACGCAGCCCGCGTCTCGCAGGACCGCGGCGGCGTACTCGGCTACCTCACGTTCCCTGCCTGTCGGACTCGAGATCCGCACGAGGTCGAGAAAGGTGTCGAGGACCCGGCTCACGATCATGCCTCCCGGGCGGCCCGGTACGCAGCTGCCGCCCCGATGAAGTCGCGGAAGAGCGGCGCCGGCCGCGTCGGGCGGCTCTTGAACTCGGGGTGGCCTTGGTTGCCGACGAACCACGGGTGTCCCGGCAACTCGACCATCTCGACCAGGCGCCCGTCGGGCGAGAGGCCGGAGATGACGAGGCCCGCATCTACCAGCTGCTGCCGGTACGCGTTGTTGACCTCGTAGCGATGCCGGTGACGCTCGTAGATGACCTCATCGCCGTATGCGGCGTGTCCCCGGGTTCCCGGGACGACCTTGCACGGGTACGAGCCGAGCCGCATCGTGCCGCCCATGTCGGCGATGCCCTGCTGGTCTCGCATGAGGTCGATCACCGGGTGCGGTGTGACCGGATCGAACTCGGCGGAGTTGGCGTCCTCCAGGCCCGCCACATGGCGGGCGAACTCGACGACGGCGACCTGCATGCCGAGGCAGATGCCAAGATACGGCACTTCGTTCTCGCGCGCGTAGCACGCTGCGCGGACCTTGCCCTCGATGCCGCGAACTCCAAAGCCGCCCGGGACCAGGATGCCGTCGAAGTCCTTGAGGCGGCCTTCGACCTCCTCGGGAGACAGGCTCTCCGCATCGAGCCAGTGCACGCTCACCTTGTGGTCGTGGAAGATGCCGGCGTGATCGAGCGCCTCGTTCACGGAAAGGTACGCATCGGGAAGTGCGACGTACTTGCCGACGAGCGCGATGTTCACCGAGCGCGAGAGCGTTCGACGGTGCTCGACGAACGTCCGCCACTCTTCGATCTCGAGCTCTCCGCACGCAAGCTCCAACCGCTCGATCACCATCGCGTCGAGGCCCTGCTCATGCAGAGTCAGCGGCACCTCGTAGATCGAGGGCGCGTCTTCGGCGGAGACGACCGCTTTGGGATCGACGTCGCAGAACAGCGCGATCTTGCGGCGGATACCCGCGTCGATCGGCCGGTCCGAGCGACAGACGATGAAGTCGGGCTGGATACCGATGCTGCGCAGTTCTTTGACCGAGTGCTGGGTCGGCTTCGTCTTGAGCTCTTCAGATCCGGAGATGAACGGCACGAGGCTCACGTGGATGTAGCAGACGTTCTCGCGACCGAGGTCCTTGCGCAACTGGCGGATGGCCTCGAGGAACGGCAGCGATTCGATGTCGCCCACGGTGCCGCCGACTTCGGTGATGACGACATCGGGCTGCACCTGCTCGGCGAGGCGCATGATGCGGTCCTTGATCTCGTTCGTGATGTGCGGGATGACCTGCACGGTGCCGCCGAGGAAGTCGCCCTTGCGCTCCTTCGTGATGACCGACTGATAGATCGAGCCGGCGGTCACGCTGCAGTCACGCATCAGGGACTCGTCGATGAAGCGCTCGTAGTGACCGAGGTCCAGATCGGTCTCGCCCCCGTCGTCGGTCACGAAGACCTCGCCGTGCTGAAACGGGCTCATCGTGCCGGGATCGACGTTGAGATACGGGTCAAGCTTCTGGATCGTGACCTTGAGGCCCCGCCCTTTGAGCAGACGGCCGAGCGACGCCGCGGTGATCCCCTTCCCAAGCCCGGAGACGACGCCACCAGTCACGAAGATGTGCTTTGCCATACCGCTTGCCCCAGTCCTCTCGCTGTCCCCGTGCTCTTCTGAATCGTACCGCACCCGGGAAGGCCTACGGGCCGCCCGTTCCCGCTTCTTCTGTTCCGTCGCCGACCTCGCGCAGACGACCAAGCCCGTCCAGATACCGCAGCGGCGGCACAGCCTCGATGACCGCGCTGAACGACACGCGCTCGGAGAGCGCGTTCAAACCAACAAGCACGACCGCCACCGCTGCGAGCGTCGGCAAATCCAGCGATCCCGCCAGCAGGTACCCCACCACGGCGCCCATCGCGTTGCTTCCCGCGTCTCCGAGCATCCCGCGCTCGCCGAGATCGTAGGGCCAAACCGCCAGGACCGGGCCGAGGAGGACGATCAGCATGCACGCGACGGTGACCGCAGTGTCTGCGCCCACCCAGACGACACCCAGGTCAGTCGCATATGACTCGTACCGACCGGCCACGTCGAGCGAGAACACCACGCCCGCGGCAACCGCGAGCACGCTGTAGCTCTTGAGCGCCCGCCCGGGCCGAAGATCGGTCAGGTTGAGCAGGTTCGCCGAGAGCGCGATGACAAGCGTTGCCGCGACCCACCAGCCGATGAGCACGCCGATACTCGTCACGCCCGCGCTCTCGGCGCCCTGGACGGCCGCACGCCAGCCGTACACCGCGGCGATGAGCCCGATGCCGAGCAGCTTGAGCCCTCCGGTCGAGAGCCGCCCGGCCACAAGCGCACGCAGATGCCCGCGGAAGCCCTTGTCGGCACTCGTTCCGAACACATCGTCAACCATCCCGAAGAGGACGGCCGAGACGGTGAGGATGATCGGCACCGCGTAGAGCGGCATCGTGAGCGGGCCGTCGAAGAGCAGCATCTCGGCCGACCCGAGCCCGATATCGGCGAGCGACGCGACCGCATCAAGAGCGGTGCTCGCGACGAACAACGAAACCGACCAGGCTGCCCAGACGAGGCCAAGCCCAAGAGCCACCGTGCGGCCCCGGTAGTTCTCCGTCACCAGGGCCGATGCCTCCAGTGAGGGCACCAGGGCCCGGATCGCGAGCGCAGGAACGAGCCATCCCGCCACTACGGCCGTGGCGATCGCGATCGCATAGGCGACAGCCGGCGTCATGCGCTCACCGTCGGGCTCTCGTCGCCGTGGAGGCGTGAGAGCATGATGTGCAGCAGGCTACCGGTGATGTACAGCATCACCAGCGCCGGAATGACGATGCCTGAGTCCTCGGTGAAGTAGCCTGCGAGGCTGCCCCACAGGGATGCGGTCACGGCTACCGCGAACGCCGGATACGCCTTGAGCGTCTCGGCAAACACGCCATGCGGGTGCCAGCGCATGTACCCGAGAAAGCCGAGGATGGCGATCATCAGGATCGACCAGTTCGTGGCGCGCAGCACGCGCCAGTTCGTCTCGGCCTTGCGCGCCACGATCGTCCACAGCTCGGCAATGCCACCCGTCCCCGCGCTCTCCCATGCACGTCCGAGATGCGTCTGCGCGCCGGAGCCCCCGAGCGACTCGTAGATCGAGAAGCCCACCACGATCAGGGTAATCAAGCCCAGCATCGCGAGAACGGTCTTCCACGTGATCGGGCGCCCGTTCAGCTGTGCCCACAGGATGCCGAATGCCACGGTGCCCCATGCGATCACGCCGATATTGGCACCCAGGAACGGTGCGGCCGAGGCGAAGACGACGAGCGCACCAAGCAGCGGCGGACCCCAGACGCGCACGGCGCGGATCCATGCGCGATCCCGGAAGGCATCGACCACGAGCGCGAGCCCAACGAGTCCGGCGCCAACGACGATGCTCGCGCCCTCGTTTCCGAGGCCGTAGTAGCGCGCCCCGAGAAGCGGCGAGTAGCTGAAGAGTCCCGAGAACGAGAGCGGCGCACCGAAGAGCTGGTCGAGAAGCAGCGTCCCGGCGGTCAGCAGCGCCATCGTCGCGAGCGCCTCAGCAGAACCCCAGCGGCGTGCGATCCAGAACACGAGCGCCCACACGACCAGGGTGGTCACCGCGAACAGGCTGCCGACGGCGAACGCAGAATCCGGGCGTCGCACGAACAGGTACATGAGCGTCGCAGAAACCGGCATGGCAAGGAGCAGCAGGATGATGACGCTGAAAAGTCGTGCCGCCCGTCCGCCCCACCCCGCAAGCGCTCGCTCCATCGGCCGAAGCAGTGCCGCACACACGATCAGGATGATCACGGTCAGTGCGATGTAGGTGGACTGTACTGCGGGCCGCACGGTGTCGACCGCAACGGCGGTATCGTTCATGCCCTGCAGGTACGTGACGCGATCGTCGAGGGACGCATCGGAGGAGCTCGGCGATGCGGCGTTGCCGAGGATCTCGACCGGCCTGTCTACTCCGAGGGCCGCCAGGACGGTCGCGGAGACGTCGAGATCCGTGATCAGACCCGGGCGGTGCGTCGAGGAGGACTCGAGCAGTCCAGCCTCATAGCCGGGGCCGGTCACGACGATCGGGCCGTACCCGCTCGGCCCTGCAGCCGGCTTCACCTGCCCGGTCGAAACGACCATCAGCACGCCATCGTCCGGAAGCGCCTCAAGCGCGAGCGAGACAACCGCGTCTACCGTGGCAGCGGCGTTCAGCCGATGGTGCTCCGCGGTCTCGGGTGATGCCGCTGCACGGAAGCCGACCGCCCGCTCGGGGTCGCCGGCATCGAGCACGATCAGGGCCGGTCCACCGTGCTCGGCGGTATCATAGAGCGCGCTTCGATACGCTGACTCAAAGGCGCCAAGGTCCGTCGACACACCGTACGGGGCGTCTGCGTTCTCGGCGAGCAGGCCCGCCGAGACATCCCCATACAGCACGCGCCCGGAAGCGTCCATTGCGAGAACCGCGGCCGGACGCGACCGATAGGGTTCGCCAAGGCGATGCCCGCCGTCGGAGTTGCCCACCGCGGCCGTGCTGCCGCCGGCACCGGAGATCGCCTCGCCGAGTACGCCGGGCACCGTGTCGTAGGTGTTCCCCGCAAGCGCCGTCAGGATGCGTGGCAGCCCCAGATACACGATGGCGGCGTCACCCGGGTCCTCGCCCATCGCCCGACGGTACGCTTCACCTGCGGTGCCGGTCTCGACCAGCTGGTCCGAGCCGTACGCGGAGGCCGCAATCGGATCGAACGCACACGGCGATCCGGCAGACATCGTGAGTGCGATGTGCGTCTGCGTGGGATCGGGCACGAATCGCGCGCTGCTGCGGACGTTAAGATCGCCGATGCTGCCCGACTCGGCGAGCGAACGGGTGACCGGCATGGCGCCGCTCATGACATCGGACCACGTCAGATACGGCGCGAGCACGACGACGACCGTACGCGGCTCGGACTGAGCGACAGCGGCAGGTGTCAGAAGCGCCCCGAGGAGCGTTGTCACGAGAAGCAGCAACGCGAGCCGGCTGCCGAACCGCTTCATCGCATCTCCTCGCACACATACCGGGCACAGCTGGACACGGTCAACATCGGGGGACTTGAGCGAACCTGGACCGGCGAACGTGAGCTCACCGGAGTGCCCGCGCTGTAGTATACCGAAACGTGACGCGCGCACGGTAACGCGTGCGTGTCGGCTACACTTGCACCGTCCGTCCCGCCGAGCACAGGAGCCCGACATAGCCACCCCGTCTGTAGCCCGGTCGACAGCCATGATGTCCGCATCGACCCTGGTCTCACGTCTCACAGGCTTCATGCGCACGTGGGCGATGGGGTACGCCCTCGGCCTGACGGTGCTCGCCGACTCCTACGACATCGCGAACAACCTCCCCAACATGCTCTTCGAGCTGCTGGCCGGCGGCGTGCTCTCCTCGGTCTTCATCCCGCTGTTCATGGAGCGTATGAAGAAGGACGGGGAGCAAGACGCGTGGAAGTTCGCGAGTTACGTGCTCAACATCATCGTGCTCGTCCTCGGTGCCATCGCACTCGTCGCCACACTCTGGCCGGACCCGTTCGTGCGCTCACAGACGCTGACGATCTCCGCCGAGCGGTCCGAGGTCGCCATCTGGCTCTTCCGGTTCTTCGCGGTGCAGATCGTCTTCTACGGCATGGGGCTTGTGTTCACGGGCGTGCTGAACTCCTACCGCCGCTTCCTCGCACCAGCGGTGGCGCCCGTCTTCAACAACCTCGTCGTCACCGTCACGCTGTTGGGCTTCTACGTCCCGTTCCGGGACTCGAACCCGCAGCTCGCGCTCACCGGACTCGCAGTCGGAACGACACTGGGCGTTGTGACCATGGCGGCGGTGCAGATACCGAGCATCCTCAAGCTCGGCGGAAGGTACACCCCGCGCATCGACTGGCGTCACCCGGGCATCGTCACGATCGGGGCCAAGATGGTGCCGACGCTCATCTACGTGGTGACCAATCTCGTCAGCGTCACCTTCCGGACCAACTTCGCAGTCGCGACCGGCGAGGGCGGCCAGGCAGCACTGCGGTACGCCTGGCAGTTCTACCAGCTGCCCTACGGAATCTTCGCGGTAGCGCTCGCCACGGCGATCTTCCCGGAGCTTGCCGAGCGCGCGAACGCGCGCGACATGTCAGGCTTCAAGCAGATGTTCGCCCGGGGACTGCGGAGCACCATGGTGCTCATCGTCCCGCTCGCAGGTCTGCTGGCGACCCTCGCGACTCCGGTGATCACGCTGTATCAGGCCGGCCGCTTCACGGCAGATGACGTGCCGGTGGTTGCCGGAGTCCTGAGCTGGTGGGCGCTCGGTCTGACGTTCTACGCCGGCTACATGTTCGTGCTCAAGTCCTTCTACTCGCTTCAGGACACGCGGACGCCCATGTACACGAACATCGTGGCGACCACGATCCACATCGTCCTGTACGCCGTGCTTGCTCGCGGAATCGCTGGCTGGGACGGTCTTGGCATCATCGGCATCCCGATCGCCGACGGCATCTTCTTCTGCGGCCACCTGCTCGCACTCTCCATCATCCTGCGCAAACGCATCGGCGCGCTCGACGGCAGGGCGATCGCCTGGACCTTCGTCAAGGTCGTGGCCAGCTCGGTGGCGGGGGCAGCTGCTGCATGGCTGCTCATGCAGCTCACCGCCGGTCTGGCGGACATCCCGGCCGGCTTCATCGTTCAGCTCTTCGTGGCGGGCACGGGCGGACTCGTGGTCGCATACGGCGCGATGGCCCTCCTGCGCGTGCCCGAACTTGGTGAGGTCGCCGGGCGCCTGACGAAGCGCTTTGGCAGAAGACGGGTCGAGTCGTGAGCGTGATCGCACTCATACCGGCGCACAACGAGGCCGCTCGCATCGATGCCACGGTGCGGGCGACGCGAACGGTCGCAGCCATCGACCGGATCCTCGTGATCGACGACGCCTCGACCGACGGGACCGCGGATCTCGCGGCTTCGGCTGGCGCTGAGGTGCTGCGGCTGGAGACCAACCTCGGCAAGGGCGGGGCGCTGCAGTCAGGGCTGGACCTCGTGGCCGCCGATGCCGAGGCGCTCGTGCTGCTCGACGGTGACCTCGGGGCGACCGCCGCAGAGGCCGGGACGCTCCTGGAGCCGGTGCTCGCAGGCGCGGCCGACATGACTATCGCCACGTTGCCGAAGCCGCCCGCCTCGGGCGGGTTCGGGCTCGTGAAGGGCCTGGCTCGCTGGGGGATCAGGCGGCTTTCCGGCTTCGAACCCACCGCTCCGCTCTCGGGCCAGCGGGCGCTCTCCCGCGCCGCCTGGGAGGCAGCGACCCCGTTCGCCACAGGGTACGGCGTAGAGGTCGGGCTCACCGTTCGGGCAGCACGAGCAGGTATGCGACTTCTCGAGGTCCCGACCACCATGGCGCACGCCGCGACCGGCCGTGACCTCGCAGGATTCACGCACCGGGGACGGCAGTTCGTCCAGGTAGCGGGAGCCCTCGTGAGACTCGCGTTCGGCAGGCGGCTCTAGGGCGCAAGCGGTGGGTAGAACGACTGCGCGCCGGCACCAGAACCGAAGTAGCCCTCGGCACGACCCGCGAGTATCCAGACCAGGCTGAACCGTCCCTGCGCGGTAGCAACGTGATCGACTGCCGACAGCCCCTCCGCGGAACACACCGCCGCACACCCGCCGTCGGCCGCCGACGACTCTGCGCCGAGCGCGACCCCGCCCGCAGCATCCATAGAGCGTCCGAGTGCCAGCCCGAATGCGTCACAGCCACTCTCCTGAGACCCCATCAGAACCACCGCGTCAACGGTCGCCGTGCCGTCCGAACTCTCGATGCTGAGCAGACCGGTGCTCGCCAGGAGTTGCGTGAGCGGTTGATCTGCACCCGCCCGCCACTCGGCCACGAGCGCCTCGGCGACCTGGCGCTCCAGCTCCTCGCCCGGCTCGGCCATCTCGATCCCCCGCAGCTGAAAGTACCCGGCGAGCCCTTCTGGCTCGACCGCGTCGAGGCCGAGCGCCGGCGTCATGAGCGCTGCCGTGAGCGTCGTACCGCCCGCACCGCTCACGGCCTCGGAGACGGCGGCGATTCCGTCGACACGACCGGTCCCGACGATGATCGCCACATTCCTGCCGGCCAGCTGGCCCGCGGTGAGCGGCGCGACCGCCGATTCCGCGAACGCCCTGTCGCGCGCGAGACCGGCCTCCAGTTCGGCGTTCTGAGCAGAGATCTCATCGAACCGGGCCTGCAAGTCGGCGACGAGCTCGGTCGTCTGGTCGGTGATCATGCCCCGCTCGGCTACGACCGTTCCGAGGAGCAGTCCGACCGAAAGCGCGATGAACACAGCAACGAGCGAGGCGATGTGGTAGCGCAGGTTGTACATGGCGGGGGTCTCCTAGAGTCCGATGGCGGTGCGCAGCCGGAGCAGCACGAGAGAAAGGATCGTGCGGACCGCAGGCGATATCACGACGATCACGCTGACCAGCCCAAGGCCCGCAGCGACAAGAACGACGAGCTGACTTGGCTGGACCGAGGCGCGGTACAGCTTGCTCACGCCCTTCGCGTCCACCAGTCGCGGTCCGATTCGCAGACGGATGAGGAACGTGGACGCCATGCCTTTGCGGCCCTTGTCGAGCTGTTCGAGCAGATTCCAGTGGGTACCGACCGCGACGATGAGATCCGCGCCCGACTCGCTCGCGAGCATGAGTGCCAGGTCCTCGCTCATGCCGGGACTACGCCACTCGGTTCCCTGCAGGCCGAGTTGTTGCAGCCGCTCCCTTCCGGGGCAGCGCCCGTCGGTGTACGCGTGCACGATGAGCTCAGCTCCCGAGGCGAGCGCGGCGTCGCTGACCGAGTCCATGTCGCCGACGATGATGTCGGGCTTGAACCCCTGGTCCATGAGCGCATCGGCGCCACCGTCCACGCCGATGAGCACGGGCCGCATCTCCCGGATGTACGGCACCAGCGTCCTGAGATCGGCCTTGTAGTCGTAGCCTCTGACCACCACGAGCGTATGCCGACCCTCGATCGAGGTGCGCAGGTGCGGAACCGCGACCTCGCCGGTCAGCAGGGCGCGCTCCTTGTCCACGAACTCCATCGTGTTGCGCACGAAGGCGTCAAGCTGCTGGTCGAGCCGCGAGGTCGCATCCTGCATCGCGGTCTCGATCCCGTCGATCGTAAGGCGGGTTCCGGTCGCGATCGTCTCGCCATTCAGCGTGATCGCGCCGTCAGAGACCTCGATCCGGTCTCCCTCTGAGATGCGCTCGAAGACCTCCTGTCCCGCGGCGTCGATGAGTTCGACGCCGCCGCGTACCAGCAGCAGCGGGCCCAAGTTCGGATAGGTGCCCGAGATGGACGATGCGGCGTTGATGACGACGTCCACGCCGGTCTCGAGGAGCGACTCGGCGCTCAGTCGATCCATGTCGACGTGGTCGATGATCGCGATATCCCCGCGCTTCAACCGTTTCGTCAGGTCCTTGGTGCGTCGGTCGAGGCGTGCAGTGCCTGTGAGCAGCATCCGATGCTATCCTCTCGCGCCCGCCGTTGCGGCGGCTTCCAGAAGCTCGCGTGCGTGCGCCAGGCCGGTGGCCGATGCGCCACCTGCGAGCATACGCGAAATCTCACTCACCAGCTCTTCGCCTTCGACCCCCCGCGCCGTCGTTACGGTGCGTCCACCCGAGGAGGATTTCTCGACGATGATGTGGGCGCCCGCGTACGCCGCAACCTGGGGCAGGTGGGTCACCACCAACACCTGGTGCGATGCGGCGAGCGCGGCCAGTCGGCCACCCACCGCAAGCGCGGTCGCGCCGCCGATACCGGCATCCACCTCGTCGAAGACGAGGACCGGTACCGCGTCCGCCTCACCGAGCACGCTCTTGAGCGCCAGCATCACCCGCGAGACTTCGCCGCCGGACGCCACCTTCGCAAGCGGCCGCGGACTCTCGCCTTGCCCGGACGCGAAGAGGAACTCCACGCGTTCCGGACCATCGGACGTCCAGGAGGCAGGCTCGAGCGGCTGACGCGCCACGGCGAACGAAGCGTTCGGGAGCGCAAGCTCGGCCACCGCATCCGCGAGGGCCCGGGTGAACGGCTCCACGCCGGCGTCACGGATGCCAACCAGCTCCGCGGCCGCACGCTCCAGATCGAGGTTTGCCGCCTCGAGTTCTCCGCGTGCGCGGTCGAGACCAGCCTCCCCCTCATCGAGCAAAGCGAGATCGCGTGCTGCCTCGTCGCGAGTGCGCAGGACGTCCTCGATCGCCGGGCCGTACTTGCGCTGCAGGTCGGAGAGCTGTTGGAGCCGACGCTCGGTATCGTCCAGTGCCGTCGGGTCGTGCTCGACGCTATCCGCGTAATCGCGCAGCGATGCGGCCGCGTCGCCGAGTTCGATGCCGAGGTGCTCGAGCACCTCGGCCAGCGCGTCGAGAGCCGGGTCGAGCCCGCGCGCGGGGACGAGCGCGGCGATCGCGGAAGACAACGCGTCGGACGCGCCGCCCTCGTCTCGGAGCGCACCCCACGCTGCTCCCGACGCGGCGGTGAGTCGCTCGGCATGCCGCAGGCGCGGCAGGCGGCTCTGCAACTCCTCGAGCTCGCCCTCCCGGGGGGCCGCGGCGTCGATGTCGGCGAGCTGGAAGCGAAGGTAGTCGGCCTTCCGGTCGCGGTCGGCGAGGGCCGACTCGAGTGCAGCGAGGCGCGCTCTCGCATCGGCCGCAGCGCGCCACGCCGTGCGATACCGCTCCCCTGCCTGCTCTGCGGGCCGGCCGATGAAGCGATCGAGATATCCCGCGTGCCGCGCGGGCGACAGCAGCGCCTGGTGCTCGTGCTGACCGTGGAGATCGACGTGCGGGCCGAGGAGATCGGCAAGCATCGTAACGGTGGCCATCTCGCCATCGACGCTGCAGCGCGAACGTCCCTCGGCAGACAGGCGTCGACGCACCAGCACGTCGCGACCGTCGATGACGAACCGGCCCTCCACGACCGCCTCCTCGGCGCCTTCGCGGACGAGCGTCGAGTCCGCCCGCTCGCCAAGCAGCAGCTTGAGCGCCGAGACGAGGACCGTCTTGCCGGCACCCGTCTCGCCGGTGAGCACGGTGAGGCCGGGGCCCAGTTCGAGCCAGACGTCTTCGACCAGGGCGAGATCCTTCACGTGGAGCTCGGAAAGCATGTCAGGCTCCGAGGAACGTGCGCGAGAGCGTCGCGTAGAAGTCGCGACCGTCGAGCTTCATGAGGCGCACGTCGTGCTCGCCCACCCTGATCTCCACGGCATCGAGCGTGGTCCTGCACGGGACCGCATCGCCGTCGGCCATCACACACGCGTCAGCCCGGGCAGGATTGGGACACGAGATCGACACGATGTCCGACGGCCCCAGGACCATCGGGCGTGCGTTGAGCGCGTGCGCGGCGACCGGGACGAACACGAGGCCACGAACGTCCGGCGAGACGATCGGGCCTCCCGCCGACAGCGCGTAGGCTGTGGACCCTGTGGGAGTGGCCACGATCATGCCGTCGCAGATGAAGCGGTACAGCGCCTCGCCGTTGACCGACAGCTCGAGTTCGACGCCGCGGGCGAGCCCGCCTCGGCCCACGAAGAGCTCGTTCAGCACCCGGTAGCTCCCCGCCGCACGCCCGCCTGCCGTGACCGACGCTTCGAGCGTCTGTCGGCATTCGATGCGCGCCTCCCCCGCCAGAGCGGAGTCGACCGAGTCCAGCAACCCGTCGCCATCGGCGCCGGACAGGAAGCCGAGCCGGCCGAGGTTGATGCCGAGGACCGGCGTCTCGGACACGCCCAGCAGGTGGACGGCCTTGAGGATGGTGCCGTCCCCGCCCAGCGCGATGGCCAGTTCCGGCGCGCCTACCTCGGCACGCACCACGCCGTACTGCGCGAGGCCGCACCGCTGTGCATCATCATCGACCAGCACCGCTTCGTAGCCGAGGGAATCGAGGTGCGCGGCAACCGCGCCGGTCGCATCGACCGAGCGCGGATTCGCCGGGTTCGGTACCAACAGTACGCGCACTCTAGCCTCCCAATGCCGCATGCGCGGCCGCGACCACCGCAGCCGGCTCGTCACCGCCGCGCTCGCCGGTACGCGCGGCCCAGATCCAGAACTCAATATTACCTTCGGGGCCGGTGATGGGCGACCAGCCGATACGACGGACCACCCACCCGTGTGACTCAACAGCACCCACGATCACCTCGAGCACCTCGCGGTGCACTGCGGCGTCCCGTACCACACCCTTCTTACCAACCCGGCCTTTACCAGCTTCGAACTGAGGCTTAACCAGCGCTACGATCGATGCCGATTCAGCCATGAGCGGCAGCACCGACGGCAGTACTTTCGCCAGGCCGACGAAGGAGACGTCGATCACTGCCAGGTCGTACGGACCGCCGAGTACGATCGGGTCTGCTGTCCTGATGTTCGTGCGCTCGAGCACCCGCACGCGAGCATCGTTGCGCAGACTCCATGCCAGCTGCCCGTACCCCACGTCCACTGCGGTCACGGAAGCCGCTCCCCGCTGCAACAGGCAGTCGGTGAACCCGCCGGTGGAAGCCCCCACATCCAGCGCCCGTGCACCAGCAGGATCGATACCGAACGCGTCGAGCGCCCCCGCGAGCTTGACCCCGCCGCGAGAAACGAACGGAGGTCCCTCGGCGACGACGATCACCGCCTCGGGCACGACGTTCGCGCCGGCCTTGCTGACCACGGTGCCGCCGACCGTCACCCTGCCGGACAGGATCGCGGCGCGCGCCTGCTCCGGCGAGGCGACCAGGCCCCGGCTAGCGAGCTCGACGTCGAGCCTGCGCCCTGCTGCCATCGCTCCGCTCGCTCTCCGATTCGCGGATATCGCGCAGGCGGCCGAGGACAGCGGCGGTCACCGATTCGGGGGTAAGCCCCACATCGGCGAGCAGTCGGCTCATGTCGCCGTGCGTGACGAAGCAGTCGGCGATGGCGAGCCTGAGCACCGGCGTGGCCGAGCCGAAGTCGGCGAGCACTTCCAGCACGCCCGCGCCAAACCCGCCGAGGCCGGTGTTCTCCTCGATCGTCACGATGAGGCTCGTGTCTGCAGCGGCGGACACCGCCTCCAGGTCCATCGGCTTGACCCATCGCATGTTCACGACGCGGGCCTCGACACCCTGTGCCGAGAGCGCCTCGGCGGCCTTCTCGGCCACCTCGACCATGCGCCCGATGGCGAGCACCGCGACGTCTGAACCCTCCCGGCGTACCTCGGCGCGACCCGCTTCCAGGACCACCGGCTCGGCCGGCAGCGCGACGCCACGACCGGTGCCGCGCGGGTAGCGGATGGCCACGGGACCGTCGGCATGCAACGCAGTGTGCAGCATGTTCACGAGCTCGGCCTCATCGGCGGGAGCCATGATCATGAGGTTGGGCACCGCCCGGAGGTAGGTCAGATCGAACACGCCGTGGTGCGTCGGGCCGTCCTCGCCGACGAGACCGGCACGATCGATGCAGAACACGATGTGCAGGTTCTGCAGCGCGGCATCCATGATGACCTGGTCGTACGCGCGCTGCAGGAACGTGGAGTAGATGGCGACCACCGGCACCTGGCCGCCGTGCGCGAGGCCGGCCGCAAGGCCGACCGCATGCTGCTCGGCGATGCCGACATCGAAGAACCGATCGGGAAACCGCTCGGCAAACCGGGTGAGGCCGGTCCCGGCGGGCATCGCGGCGGTGATGGCCACGATGCGCTCGTCAGCCGCAGCCTCGGCAACGAGCGCGTGGCCGAACGTCTCGGTGTAGCTGAGCGGACCCTCGCCGGAACCGTTCACTTTGCCGGTCTCGACCGAGAACGGGCTGATGCCATGGAAGGTGTCCGGACGGTCTTCGGCATGCACGTAGCCCAGGCCCTTACGCGTCACCGCGTGGATGAGCACCGGTCCATCATTGCTCTTCGCCCAGGTGACGGCGTTCTGCACCTGCTCGACATCGTGCCCGTCGATCGGCCCGACGTACTTGATCCCCAGCTCCTCAAAGAGCATGCCGGGCACGAGCAGTTGCTTGACGGACTCCTTAGCGGCCTCTCCGGCCGCTACCATGGCCGCGCCGAGCTTCGTCTTGGCGAGAACCGACTCCACGTCATCGCGAAGACGGCGGTAGCGCCGGTCCAGGCGCACGCGCGCGAGATAACTTGAGAGGGCTCCGACATTCGGCGCTATGGACATCTCGTTATCGTTCAGCAGGATGATGAGCCTGCTGCCGAGGTGACCGGCGTGATTGAGCGCCTCGAACGCCATGCCGCCGGTGAGCGACCCGTCGCCGATGACCGCCACGATCGTCTCGTCGGTGCCGCGCAGATCTCGCGCTGCGGCGAGCCCGAGGGCCACGGAGATCGAGTTGCTGGCATGCCCCGCGTCGTGAACGTCATGCGGGCTTTCAGTGCGCTTGGGGAAGCCGCAGACCCCGCCATAGGTGCGCAGGGTGTCGAACCGAACCCGTCGGCCGGTGACGAGCTTGTGCACGTAGGCCTGATGCCCGACGTCCCAGATGATGCGGTCCCTCGGGCAGTCGAGCGCGCGGTGCAGCCCGAGAGTGAGTTCCACCACGCCGAGATTCGGCGCGAGATGACCGCCGGTGGACGACACCGTCTCGACGAGCGTATCCCTGATCTCAGCGGCCAGCTGCTTCAGCTGCTGGTCATCGAGCGACTTCAGCGCTGAAGGCTCGGCGATCGAGTCGAGTATCGGTGTGGCACTCACCGTTCAGACACACTCCCGGAGCAGTCCCACCGCACCTCGTGCGCGGCGGCCGAGCCTGCATCGTACCATCATCCCCGCACGTCACGCGGTGCGGTAACCCAGCCGTAAGCGGGCGGTTTCAGTCGTCGGCGTCCTCATCGGCGGGCAAGCTCTCGGGTTCGGCGATGTCGTCGAAGCCGTCGATGTCGAGCTCAGTGTCATCCGCCTCCGAGGCAGCGGAGCCCGCATCCGGCGTTTCGTCGGCGACGGCAACCTCATCCACACCGACCGTGTCGACCGCGTCCACCTCAGCATCCTCAGGCCCCTGAACGGCCTCGGGCTCGGCACCGGGTTCGTCTGCGGCCTCACCGATCTCCGGGACAGGCACGCTTGCACTCATGTCGGTGTGGTCCACGAGCTCGGTGCAGATATTCGCTAGCCGCACACCCTCTTCGAGCAAATCGAGGCTCTTCTCGAGTGAGGTGTCCTTCTTCCGGACTTCTAGGGCGATCTCCTCGAGCCTGATCCGCGCCTGCTCGAACGTGTACTTCTCGTCGGCCATGCCCGGTTTAGGCCCCTTCCGTCTCGATATCCGTCGCACCGTCTTCGTCACTGGCCGGCCCGCCCGCTGCAGCTGCTGCGTGATCCGACTCGAGCGCGGATCCGTGCAGCTCGGCTATCCTGCCGAGCACGCCGTTGACGAACTTGGGCGAGTCATCCGTTCCGTATGCCTTCGCCATCTCAACCGCTTCGTTGATCGCCACCGAGTCGGGGACATCGGGCTCGAAGAGGATCTCGTAGACCGCCAGCCGCAGGATGTTGCGGTCGACGTACGGCATCCGCATCAGCGACCAGTGCTGTGAGGTCATCTCGATCTCGGCGTCGATCGCCTCGGAATTGCGCTCGGTCCCGATCGCCAGCTCGCGGCAGTAGTCCGAGAGCTCGCCGTCTTCCTCGCTGTACGACTTGTCGCCGAGGATCTGCGCCACCGTCTGTTCGGTGATCTCGCGCTGATAGAGGATCTGCAGCGCCTGTCGACGGGCGCGAGTGCGTTCCAGCATCGTCTCGGGTTCCTCGGTCCGCGCGACTTCGCGCTACTGCTCCGGGAAGACCACGCCGTCGACAAAGACATCGACAGACGCGACCTTCTGGCCCGTATGGGTGAGCAGCGCGTCGGTGACGGCGCGCTGAACGTCGCTCGCGATCTCGCGAAGCGGACGGCCGTAGTGAGCGCTGATGCGGACGGCCGAGACCAGCGTTCCGTCCTCGTTCACCTGGACGCACACGCCCCGGGTGCTCCCCTTCTGGACGAGACCGGCAAGCCCGCTTGAGGCGCCCGGAACACCCGCGACGCCGTCCACACCTTCGGCGGCAACGAGCGCAATGGTCTCCAGGACGCCGGGTGCGACCCCGATGCCGTCCAGGGTGATCTCTTCACTCACCGCGTCCCTCCTCAGCTGTGCGGCCATGCGTGACAAAGGCCGCAAGATCGCTCGGATCAACGTGCTTCTCAACGTAGTCAGTATAGACCTCGCCGCGTACGAAGTGCTCCTCCTCCACCACGAACTGGTGGAATGGGATGGTCGTCGGGATGCCCGTGATGATGAACTCGTCTAGAGCGCGTCGTGCACGAGCGACCGCCTCCTCGCGCGTCTCGCCCCACACGATGAGCTTGGCCAGCAGCGAGTCATAGTGCTGGGGCACCGTGTAGCCACCGTAGACATGGCTGTCCACCCGCACTCCAAAGCCACCTGGAGGATTGAACCCGGTCACGAGCCCCGGATGCGGGCGGAAGTTGTGCAACGGGTCTTCGGCGTTGATGCGGAACTCGATCGCATGCCCGCGCAGCACAACGTCGGCCTGTGTGGCGTGCTTCATCCGCTCGCCGCCCGCGATGCGGATCTGCTCCTTGATGATGTCCACGCCGGTGACCTGCTCGGTCACGGGATGCTCGACTTGCACGCGCGTGTTCATCTCCATGAAGTAGAAGCTGCCGTCCTCGTCGAGCAGGAACTCCACGGTGCCGGCGTTCTGGTAGTCAACGGCGCGGACCGCGGTCAGCGCGGCCGCCCCCATCGCGGCCCGTAGTTCCGGTGTGAGCGCGGGCGACGGCGCCTCTTCGATGAGCTTCTGGTGGCGTCGCTGCACGGAGCAGTCGCGCTCGTAGAGGTAGACGGCGTTGCCGTGCGAGTCGGCAAGCACCTGGATCTCCACATGGCGTGGACGCGTCAGGTACTTCTCGAGGTACACGGTGTCGTTTCCGAATGCCGCCGCAGCCTCGGTCTTAGCGGCGGTCATGTTCGCCTCGAGCTCCCCCTCTTCGCGCGCGACGCGCATGCCCTTGCCACCCCCGCCCGCTGAGGCCTTGATGAGCACCGGGAAGCCCACCGCGCGTGCGAACTCAAGCGCCTCGGCGTAGGTATCCACCGCACCGTCACTGCCCGGGACACACGGCACGCCGGCCGCCATCATCGTGCTGCGAGCAACCGACTTGTCGCCCATTCGGTCGATCGCATCGGCCGAAGGTCCGACGAAGATGAGCCCCGAATCGATGCACGCACGGGCGAACGCCGCGTTCTCCGCAAGGAACCCGTAGCCCGGGTGGACGGCGTCAGCACCACTGACGAGCGCCGCCGAGATGACGTTCGGCATGTTGAGGTAGCTCAGGGACGACTGTGCGGGACCGATGCAGATAGCCTCGTCGGCCATCCGCGCATGCATGGAGTCGCGATCGGCCTCGGAGTACACAGCGACCGAACGGATACCCATCTCCTTGCAGGACCGCACGATGCGCAGGGCGACCTCACCACGGTTGGCGATGAGTATCTTGCCGATCGGCGCCACTAGGCCACCGGCTCGTAGTAGAACAGGACCGTGCCATACTCCACCGCGGCGGCGTTCTCTACCGCAACCTCACGGATCACGCCCGCCTCCTCGGCGGTGATCTCGTTCATCAGCTTCATGGCCTCGAGGATGCAGAGCGTCTGACCCTCGGACACCGTGTCGCCGACCGAAACGAACGGCGCTGCGCCGGGCGATCCGGCGGCGTAGAAGGTGCCGACCATGGGTGCGACGACGGCGCACCACCCCGCGGGGCGGCCCCCGTGTATGGACTCGTCGACGATCTGCGGTGACTCTGGCGCGGGAGGTGCGGCCGCGGCGGTCTCGTGCGAGTGCATGACGTGGGGATGCTCGACCGAGGTTCCGCCCTTGCGCACGACGATCCGCTGGTCTCCCTCTTCGACGACGATCTCAGTCACGCCGGACTCTTCGACGAGCTGTACGAGCTCGCGGATCTGGTTCACGTTCACGGAGTCATCCTCTCTGGCACTGTCGATGTCCCGGGAGTGCATGAAGACGGCACCCTCGGCGCCTTCCCGGTGCCGCTGTAGGTAGTCGCGCGCTTCGTTCGGGAAGAGGGCGTACATCAACACGTCCTCCTCGGTGCGAGCCAGATCGCCGATCTCCTCGGCCATGTCAGCGTACGTGGTGGTCACGAGCGAACCCGGCCGCACATCGGCGGCAAGCGGCTCGAGATCGCCGAGGACTCTGGCGACGATCCGGTCGTCCATCGGCCCCGGCGCATGGCCGTACATGCCGCGGATGTAGTCCTTCATCTCGTTCGGAACAACCGACCACCGACGGGCCGTGAGCACGTTGATGACCGCCTGCGTGCCCACGATCTGCGACATCGGCGTCACGAGCGGCGGATAGCCGACCTCGGCACGGACCTTGGGGATCTCCGTCAGCACGTCGGGCAGACGGGCGCTCGCGTGCTGGAGTTCGAGCTGGCTGATGAGATTGCTCATCATGCCGCCGGGCACCTGGTGGCTGAAGACCTCCATGTGCAGCAGCGATGTGACGCCACGCTTGAGGCCTTTGCGCTGACGGATGTTCTCCCAGTACTCGGCGATCTCGAAGAGCAGATCGAGATCAAGCCCGCTGTCGTACTGGCTCTCCTTGAGCGCGGCCACGATCATCTCGACGGCGGGCTGGCTGTTGCCGAAGGCCAGCGCAACGACTGCCGTATCGATGATTTCGGCCCCCGCCTCGGCCGCCTTGAGATAGTTCATCGGCGCCATGCCACCGATGTAGTGGCAGTGCACGTGGACCGGCAGGCCGATCTCGTCGACGAGCGCCCGCACCATCTTCTCGGTGCGAAACGGCGTCAGCATGCCCGCCATGTCCTTGATGCATATGGTGTCCGCACCGAGCTCTTTGAGCTGCTGCGCGTAGGTGAGATAGCTGTCGAGGGTGTGCACCGGGCTCACGGTATAGCTGATGGCGCCCTCGAAGTGGGCTCCCGCCTCTTTCACCGCGCGCGCTGCCGGCTCGACATTGCGAATGTCGTTCAGCGCGTCGAACACGCGGAACACGTCGATCCCGTTGCGGTGAGACGCCTTCACGAAGCGATCGACGATCTCATCGCTGTAGTGGCGGTAGCCGACGAGGTTCTGACCCCGTAGCAGCATCTGCAGCGGCGTCTTCGGGCAGTGCTGCTTGATGACCCGCAGTCGTTCCCACGGGTTCTCATCCAGAAAGCGGAGTGCGGCGTCGAAGGTGGCGCCACCCCACACCTCGAGCGACCAGTAGCCGACCGAGTCCATCTTCGGAAGGATGGGCAGCATGTCGGCGAGCTCCATGCGGGTCGCCCAGAGAGACTGGTGCGCGTCACGCAGCGTGGTGTCCGTTATCCGTATCGGTCGCATCGCACCGTCCTTGCTGCGGGTAAGCGAAAACCCTCCGAAGGGGTCACCCCTCCGCGGGTCGGTCGAAACAGTATAGCCGAGGCTACACGCGCGTGATATAGGACCCGTCGCGGGTATCGATCTTGAGCGTCTCGCCCGACTCTACGAACATCGGGACCTGCACGATGGCGCCCGTCTCCAGCGTGGCCGGCTTCGTTCCGCCCTGGACGGTATCGCCTTTGAAGCCGGGGTCGGTCTCCACAACCTTGAGTTCGACGAACATCGGCGGCTCCACACCGATGAGCTCGCCGCCAGCGTACATGACCTGCACCTCGTCGTTCTCCTTCAGCCACTTGGCCGAGTCGCCGACGATCTCGGCATTGATCTCGGCCTGCTCGTAGCTCGACGTGTCCATGAAGTGGAACGACGTGCCGTCGTTGTACAGGTACTGGAGCCGCTTGTTCTCGACACGCACGTCGTCGACCTTCTCGCCCGCGCGGAAGGTGATGTCCACCACACGGCCGGTCTTGAGCTCCTTGAGCTTCGTACGCACGAAAGCGCCACCCTTGCCCGGTTTCACGTGCTGGAAGTCAGCGATGATCCACATCTTGTCGTTGTAGCTGATGCACATGCCGGTCTTGAACTGGTTGGTGGAGACAGCCATGTCTGTTATGCCTTCCTAGATCTGGATGAGTTCTTTCGGCGCGCTGGAGAGGATTCTGACACCGTGCTCCTCCACCACCACGAGGTCTTCGATTCTAACACCGGCTGTGCCCTCGACATACACGCCCGGCTCTATGGTGATGACTGCGTTCTCGCGCGCTGCGTCCGTGCTCTTCGGTCCCACTGTGGGCATCTCGTGCACGTCGAGGCCGACCCCGTGACCAAGGCCGTGCGTGAACGCCGCGCCTAGTCCCTGTCGGTCGAGGACCTCACGCGCAGCAAGATCTATCTCGATGCAGGGCACTCCCGAGCGCACCGCCGACAGTCCGGCCTCGTTGGCCTCGAGCACCGCCTCGTACAGGCGCCGGTGCTCCTTCGAGATCTCGCCGATGGCCACGGTGCGGGTCATGTCCGAGCAGTAGCCGCCGACACGCGCTCCGAAATCGAGCACCACGAAGTCCCCCGGCTCCAGGCGCCGGTCACCGGGTATCGCGTGCGGACGCGCTCCATTCGGGCCAGACGCAACGATGAGCGAGAACGGCATCTCCTCGGACCCCTCGCGACGCATGGCAAACTCGAGTTCGAGGGCGATCTCGGCCTCGGTGACTCCCGGCTTAAGCACGGTGAGGATGTGCTCGAACCCGCGATCGGCGATTGCAGCAGCAGCCGCGATCCGCTCGATCTCCTCGGGCTCCTTCATGTGTCGCAACGTCTCGACCAACCGATCGACCACCCGGACCGCACCGCGGAACTGCTCGGAGACGAACTGGAACCTCCCGTACGGGACGCCCGACTCGATGAGCAGCGAGTTCATGTCCATGGAGTGGAGCTCTTCGCAGAGTTCCACGTACAGGTTCTCCTTCTGCAGCCGCACCTCCCACGGTCCACCTGCTGCAGCGGTGGTGGCCGCTTCGATGTAGCGGCTATCGGTGAAGAGCACGGCGCGTTCGTCCGTGATGAGACACGCCGCGTTGATGCCGCGGTCGATCACACCGTCGAACGCGGTGATGTACTTGAGGTTCGACGTGAGGGAGATGAGGGCGGCCGGTGCGCCGTCATCCTTGAGCTTGCGGCGGAGTCCCTTGAGACGCGCGGCAACGTCCATCACTCCTCCTTGCGTAGGCGGGAAACGAGCGCCTCGAGTCCCTCGAGGTAGGACGCGGGACCCAACCCGGAGATCTGACCGATGCACACGGGAGCCGTGACGCTTATCGCGCGGAAGTCCTCACGCGCGGTGATGTCGCTCAGGTGCACTTCGAAGGTCGGAAGCCCTGTGGCCGCGATCGCGTCCCGGATCGCGTAGGAGTAGTGCGTGTACGCCCCGGGGTTGATGACCACGCCGTCGCACACACCCACGGACTCGTGAAGGCGGTCGATGAGCGCGCCCTCGTGGTTCGACTGGAAGAAGCTCACGTCTACGCCGAGCTCCGCGGCACGCTCGGCCACCATCGTCTCGATCTCGTCAAGCGTGACCGTTCCGTAAACGTCCGGCTCTCGCTTGCCGAGGAGGTTCAGATTGGGCCCGTTCATCACCAGGACACGCAGCATCGTCAGGCTTCCCTTCCCTCGAGACGAGATACCCAACGTCCGAGCTCTTCCAGCAGAATCTCGTCGGAGACTACCTCCGTCTGCCACTGCCCGGGGGCCCTGACGAGCACGAACCGCACCGCGCCCTCGCGGGACTTCTTGTCCGACTTCATCGCGGCAAGCACTGCAGGAGGAGCCAGAACCGCGGCCAGCGGGGCCAACGCATCGGTGCAGATCGCCTCCCCTGCGCCAACCGCGTCCAGCAGCCCTACGGTTCGAGCCGTAGTCTCAGCCGCCGCACCCGAAACGCTCTCGGCGAGTCGGGCGGCGAAGCGCATACCCTCGGCCACCGCAAGACCGTGCGAGAGCGTGCCATAGCCTGTCACTAGCTCGAGGGCGTGACCGAGCGTGTGGCCCAGATTGAGGCACTCGCGCATTCCGCTCTCGCGAAGATCGGACGTGACCACGCTCGCTTTGAACGCGACAGCGTCCCAGACCGCCGCGGCAACAGCCGAGGGCTCCCGCCACAGCAGCGGCGTGAGCGCGCCTTCGAAGCGGTCGAGCGCCCCGCCGCCCTGCAGCAGCGCTGCCTTGGCCATCTCGACGAGACCGTTCGTCCACTCGGCGGCGGGAAGCGTCTGGAGTGTCTCGGTGTCCGCGAGCACGAGCTGCGGCGGCCAGAACGCGCCGGCCAGGTTCTTTCCCGCGCGCAGGTCCACGCCGGTCTTCCCGCCGACACTGCTGTCGACCTGCGCAAGAAGCGTCGTCGGAACGTGAAAGAGAGGCACGCCGCGCATGTACGTCGCGGCGCAGAAGCCCGCGAGGTCGCCGACCACACCGCCGCCGAGCGCTATCACCACGGAGGAGCGATCGAGGCCGCCCTGGGCGAACTCCTCGAGCAGCATCCCCGCCCGTTCCCACGACTTCGACGGCTCGCCGGCGGGGACGACGTGCTCGCTCAGCCGAACGCCGGCGTCCCGTAGGGATGCAGCCACGCGTTCGCCGTACAGCGAATGCACGGTGGCGTCGCTCACGAGCGCAGCCGATGCGGTCCCGGTCACCTCGCGAATGCGGTCGCCCACGTGTGAGAGCAGTCCCGCGCCCACCCGGACCTCGTATGCGTCGGCGGCCGTGCCCACGGACACGACACGTTCTTCCGAACCGCGAAGCACGGCGATCATCTCCTCGGCGACCTCGGAAGCCGTCCGCCCGGTCGTTTCAACGACGTGATCGGCCGTCGCCCGATAGAGCGCCAGACGTGGCTCGAGGATGCTCTGGGCAGCCGCCAGGCCGCCTCCCGCGAGCAGCGGGCGATCACCTGCGTCGCCGAGCCGCGCGAGCGCCTCTTCGGGCGTGACCGAGAGATAGACGACGGTTCCCATGCGCTTGAGCAGCGCCTGGTTGTCGGGGCGCAGCACCACACCGCCACCGGTCGCGATCACCGAGGGTTCCTGCGCGACGAGCGACTCGAGCGCTGCATGCTCCGCCGCCCGGAAGCCGTCCTCACCGCGCTCGCTGAACACCTGGGAGACCGTTGCGCCCTCGCGCCGCTCGATCACCGCATCGGTGTCGGCAAATGGCCAGCCAAGCTGCGCCGCGACAAGCTGTCCGACGGTCGACTTGCCGGCTCCCATGAAGCCCGTGATGAACAGGTGGTTCACCAGCCGATCCTCGCCCTGTACGCGGCGAGCGAGCGTGTCATGTCGTCGAGTGAGGCTCCGCCGAGGAGCCCCTGATACGCGTCGGCAAGCACGAGCGCCACCTCCGCTTCCGCAACGACCGCCGCCGCGGGGACCGCACACACATCGGAGCGCTCTCGAGCGGCATCGGCAACCTCACCCGACGCGATGTCCACTGTGTGAAGCGGACGCATGAGCGTGGGGATCGGCTTCATCGCAGCGCGGAGCACCAGTGGCTCGCCGTTCGACATACCACCCTCGATGCCCCCGGCTCGGTTGGTCGCACGGCGCGGCGCGCCATCGCCGGGGAGGATCTCGTCGTGCACCTGAGAGCCCGGCCGTGCCGCACAGGCGAAGCCGTCACCGAACTCGACGCCTTTGACGGCCGGTATCGACATGACTGCGGCGGCGAGACGCGCGTCCAGGCGCGACACCGCCTCTGCGTAGTCGCCGATTCCCGGCACCAAACCCTCGGCCACCACGACGAACACGCCGCCGACGCTCTCGCCGCCCTCACGCGCGGCGTCGATCGCCGAGCGCATCCGCGCCGCCGCAGCCTCATCCGGACAGCTGACGTCACTCGAAGCGACGACGTCCACGTCCACCGATGCAGGATCGAGCGGCCCCGTGCTCTCGCCGCCGATCGCCTCGACCCATGAACGCACAGCGACCCCGAGTTCTCTCAGAAGCGCCTTGGCGACGGCACCCGCCGCGACCCGCGCAGCAGTCTCCCGCGCGCTTGCGCGCTCGAGGATGTCCCGCACGTCGGCCGAACCCGTCCGCTGCACCCCGGGAAGATCGGCGTGGCCAGGACGCGGCGCTGTCACGCGCTCTACGCCCGAGCCGGTTCCCCATGGATCCATGATCTCGGCCCAGTTGGCCGCATCCCGGTTCTCGATCAACAGTGCTACCGGGCTGCCGAGCGTGCGGCCAAACCGGACGCCCGAAAGCACGGTGGCTGTGTCGGTCTCGATGCGCATCCGGCCGCCCCGCCCGTATCCGCCCTGCCGCCGCGCAAGGTCCGCGTCGAGCTCGTCACGCACGAACGGCACACCCGCAGGAACGTCGCTCACGATGGCCACGAGCGCGCGCCCGTGCGACTCCCCCGCTGTGGTATAGCGCATCGCCCGCCCCTTCCCGCTCGCGTCATCAGCCGATTCTACCCCAGGTTGCCTGACCGGAACGCGCACGGGCGCCGCAGAAGCGACGCCCGGACCTCTTCACACAGACGATGAGCGGCTACTTCGTGATGCCCTGGCCCACCGACAGGGTGACCTGCACATCTCCATAGAGCATCGTCACGCTGGACGAAGACACGCGCAGTACTTGCCATGGTGAGTTCGGTATCACGCCACCGGGGCCCAGTGTGTAGGTCACGCCGTTGTAGCGCAGGACCGCCATCATCACGCCGTCTTGGGTCACGACGCCATCGAGGTACAGAGTGTCGTTCGCGGTGGGGGTCGCGGTGTCGCCCGTGGTGCTGCCGTCTGTTGTCGTCCCCGTCGTGGTCGTTGTTGCGTCCGGCACCGGCTTCAGCAGCGGAATGAAGACGTCACGGAACGTGAATACCTCCGAGTTCGCTACTTCGGTCGCCGGAGCCTCGGCCTGCACGGCCACACTATCTCCATCAGACTCAGCGGTCTCGGTGATGGTCGTCTCACCCATCTGATCCTCGAGACTGTCCACCGCCTGCGATCCGAAGACGAAGAGCACGATCGCAACGGCGATTCCCGCGATGATCCCGAGCACGCCAAGACCGACGACGATGGCCACGATCTTGCCGGTGGTCGTTGACAGGAACCCGGGCTTCTTCCCGGATGCGTCATCGCCGGCCGGCGGTAGTGCACCGGGGGTGTTCAGCTCATCAGACACCGTCGTCACCTCCTCGCGTTCGCTCTGTCAGGGGGTCTGCGTCGTCGCTTCAGACGGCACGGCCTCCGGCGCGGCTTTGGACTCCACCGCGGCCATCACGTACACCTCGATGCCGATCGTGGCTGCAACGTACGCAGGCGCCGTGTCGGTCTCTGGCACGTAGGAAAACGTCGTGGTCACCACGCGCACGCCACGATCCAGGGCCTCGATTCGACGGAAGAGATCGATGTACTCGGCCCAATCGCCCTCGAGCGTCAGGGTGATCGGCACTGCGCTATAGTCCGAGACGCCGCCTTCGGTCTCCGCGTTTCCGGCCTGCAGATCCTCAGGCTTCAAGGCAATCAAGTCGACCCCCGACGCGTTCGCAACGTCCTGAAGCTCGATGATCACCGATGGGAGCTGAGGTGACTCTGGAATCTCATTCGCGATGCGCATGAGTTCGACCTCGTCTGCCGCCGACTGGGCCTTCGCGCTCTGTCGACGAGCCAGAAGCGCCTCCGCGGCGGCCAGGTTGCCCTCTTCCGTTTGGATCGTGGCATCGACGCCCGTCGCCTCCTGGAACAGGGGCACTATGACCAGGAAGACGATGGCCAGCGCCACCACTGTGATCACAGCAATCGCGATGTACATCTGATTCTGGGCTGATAGTCGGCCCATGGCTAGCGTCCTCCGCATCGGGTCAGGCGTACTTGGCGGGGCAGGCTCGACCGTCGCGGATGGTTATTGTGTTGGCACGTCACGGCGTGTCACTCCCCGCAGTGGGTTCTGAGACATCCGCTGTCACAGTGAACTGGATAGCCGGCTGTTCCTCGAACTGGCCCTTTTCAGAGCTGGTCAACCATACGTTGGACAGTTGTTCGAGATCGGCGAGACGCACGAGCAACTTCGCCATCGATTTGTGTCCAACGTCCGGGGAATCGGTCGGCGAGTCAACCGCCCATCCCGCAAACGTGACAGCCGACTCCTCGGCGGTCAGCGCGTTCAACCAGATGTCCGAAGGCATGACGAGGGAGAGCTCACTGAAGAGCCTCCCCCAGTTCCGCCGGCCATCGAGCGCCAGCGCGGCGGTACTCCTGCGAGTCTCGAGCGTTGCCGCTCGCTCCTCGAACACCGCAAGGTGCGCTGCCTGAGCGTTGGTTGACTGGACCTGCTGCTGAACCTCTGCCAGCTCGTCCTGCCGGGCCTGCAGGCGGAAGTGGGCGAACGCCCAGGTACCCGCCAACACGACCGCTACTAGAACCGCCGCGACGATGATCCAGCCGAAGCGCCGCTCGGCCTTCCTGCGCTCGAGTATCTCCGGAGGGAGCAGGTTGATGCGCATCATGACTGCAGCCCTCCCAGTGCGAGGCCGATGGCCGTGACTGCACCCATTCGGTCAGCGTGTACGGCCTGCGTGGCCGAACCGCCCACGCTGATCCGCTCGAGAGGATCACCGAGCAGCACCTGCGCCTGCAGGCCCTTCTCGAGATATGAGCTGAAGTTGCGAAGCTGCGAGCCGCTTCCGGTGAGAAGGATCCTCTGGATCGTTCGAACCTGCGAGGTCTGCGTGAGGTAGTAGTCCAAAGACCGTCTGACCTCAGCGATGAACTTGTTCACTTCGCGCTCGAGCGACTGGTGTACGACCTGAAGCTGCTCCGGGTTGACACCGGGTGTGATGTCGCTCTCGCCGGTCTCGACGTTCGGCAGACCGACAAGGATCTTCAGCTGCTCGGCCTCGTCGAAACCGATGTTCATGACGTTGGCGATCGCCTGGGTGAAGGTGCCGCCGGCAAGCGACGAGATGCGGTTGAACCGCGGTATACCGCGCTCTACGACCGCGATGTTCGTGATGCCCGCGGCGATGTGAACGATCGCTGTGGCCTGCCCCTCGTCCTCCGGCAGGACCGCGCCACCCTCGCCCATCAGCGCGCGGACGATGGCGAACGACGAGACGTCCACCTGCGTAAGCTTGAGACCGGCGCCCTCGATGGCCGAGACGGTGTTGCCGATCATCTCGCGATGCGCGGCGACGAGCAGCACCTCCATCATGTGCTCGTCCGACGGGCTCATGTAGTCGCCGATGATCTGGAAGTCGAGGATCGAGTCCTCAACCGCCATCGGGATGTAGTCCTGCGCCTGGTACTGGATCGCGCTCTGCAGCTCGCCACGCTCCATGAACGGAAGGTCGACGAGGCGGACGATCACGCGCTGGTTCGAGACGCCCGTGCACACATCCTTGCCGTGCACGCTGGAGACCCGCCACAGTTCTTTGATCGCCGAGGACACGGCTGCGGCGTCGACGATCTCACCGTCGGCGACTGCGCCCATCGGGACGTCGACCCGCCCGTATGCAGTCAGGACAGGGCCGGACCCGGTCGACTTGACCTGGGCGACTCTGACGTGATCGGTGCCGATGTCCAGGCCGACTGCGCTCTGGCTCGAACCGAAGGAGAGGGAACCCAACGGTGTCCTCCTTCTACTGCTGCGACTAGACTGCGACTGTTAGTGCAACTGCGGCTGTCCCCTCGAACCGAACTGCAGCACGACCACAACCCCACACATGCTCCATGGACGCCTGCCGAACACTATCCAACCTCACCGCATCCCATATTGTCAAGAGCAGGAGGCCGCGAGACACGCCGGGCCTCACAGCCTGGACCACAGACCAGGCGACAGGAAGCCCGTGCCAGCGCCTGGAAGTGAGTCCGGCAAGTAGCTGGGAAGAAGCGGGTTGGTCACGAGCAGACAGTTGTTGGACGGGAACTCCATCTGGCCCGCGAGCACCGTGCCCCGGACGAGCATGTTATTCCCATCGAACGTGGCTGTTCGCTCGACGTAGAACGCGCCTGCGTAGTTCGGAAGAATCGTGCGAAGAGACTCGCGGTCGGCCGCGCTGGTCCCCGCCATCGGGTTGTTGCCACCCTTGGTGAAGGTCAGGTTGCCCGGCGTCACGAGACCCAGCGCCCACTCATTCGTCTCACCGTTCGCATTGGTGCCGTAGGGCAGCACATCACCATTCAGCACGATGTCGCCGTTCGCAACGATGGTACCGTTGCCGACGTAGCGCATGTCCTCGCTGAAGGTCACATCGCCGTCCACGAAGACGGTCCCACTGATGTACAGGATGTTGCGGGTATCGTCGTAGGCGAAGTCGTCCCATCGGTCGGCCGGATACGAAACGGCCCCCACAGGCCCCGGTCCCGTGATCGATACTCCGTCGGCAGTGCTCACCGATCCCCATGAGCCGAAGTCCCTGCCACCGATCACAAGATTCGTCGTCCCCTCACCCTTGTCGCTGACCGCGCCGGTCTCGGAGCCGATGAACTTGTAAGGAAGCGACGATCCTGCCTTGGCCCTACTGCGACTCCATGTCGCTGTGTTGGGAGGCCGCATGGTCTCGTAGGAGTCGGCGCTGCCGTCACTCGATTCGAGATTCGAGAGCGTCGTGGTGCCCATGATGTTGTCGACCGACTCGCGCTTGGCCGCCTCGGCCCACTCGTTCAGTTTCGCCTGAGTCAGTGGCGGTAGCTGGATGTCCGGCACCTTCAGCACTCGGCTCGACACATAGATGCCGGTGCCCTTACCCGAGCCCGTGCCCGTATTGAGCGGGATCGAGACCCCTCCGCTGGGAGGGGAACCGTCGCAGTACACCTTGATCTGCTTGTCTACCATGCCTAGCCATGAGTTCGGATTCTTCACCGTGATGATGCCGTCCTTGACGAACAGGGGTCCTTCAAGGACCGCCATATTCGCCTGAATCTCAAGGTCGCCCTTCATGTAGAACGGGCCGACGATGCTCGATGTGCCGTGGAGGCCCGAGGAGCCACTCATCAGCGAGTCGGATCCAGTCGAAAGGTTCATCTTCCAGAGGTCAAGGAAGTAGAACCTCTGCTGAACCGTCTCGATCTGTCCGTCAGGGCCTGTGCCCACCGAGGTCAACACCCATTCGTTGTCCGGTAGATCCTCGATCGTCACCACATACTCTCCGTCTGGCGTCGACCCTTCGATCGGCTCGCCGGCGAGCATGGTGACGGCCTGCGCCTCGCTGAAGGTGGACAGCACACCCTCCATGCCGCTCGAAGCGGCCCGAAACGCCTGCGTATCATCTTCCACGAGGGACGCCTCATGCAGGGACTGCTTTGCCAGCGTGAAGGAGCCGATTGCCAGTATCGTGATGACCAGACCGACACCCAACACTGTCAGCAGGGCGACACCGCTCTCGTCGTGCAGCACACCGCGCCTCTTCGTATCCATGGTCGGCTCCTTCTTGCGCTCCGTCAGTGATTCCTCATGAACACGGTTCTGGCGTCCTGCAGCGTGGTGTCGTCGTACGACACGACTATCGTGACCACGATGTGCGTCGCACTCTGCGACACCTCGCCCATGTCGGTGATCTCGACCCCATCCGCATCGTAGTAGCGGAAGAGGGCCACGTTCTCGGCGATGTTCGCATTCGAGTCGGACCATACGGCCTGTTGGCGTGCGCGGCCGTTCGCCTCCTCGTTCGTCACGAGCAGATTGGTGCCCGAGACCTCGATCACGAAGCGCTCCGCGTACCCGTCCGCGTCTTGGTCCGTGTAGAAGGCGCAGCGGTACTTGGTCACTCCCGGATAGGTGGTATCGAACCCGCTCGCCTGTGTGATGACGCGATCAGCGAGCTGCAGCGGTGCCCCGATCTCGCGGCTCATCAGCGACTGCTGGTTGCTGAGATCGCTCCCGCTTCTCGCGATCTGGAAGCCCGCGTATGCGGCACCCATGATCAGGCTGAGTAGACCCATGACCACCACGAGTTCGGAAAGAGTGAACCCCTCGTCACGCTGCAGCCGCACCATCTTCACCACGTGCCTTCAGCGAATGCGTATGTCCCTGCCGGGTTGTACATCGTGCTCACGGTGTTGGATGTTGCCTGCTCCAGCGAGCCGCCAGCGTAACCATCCGGGGTGTACGAGACAACAACCCTGTATGACCTCGCAGGGAAGTTGCTGCTGCTCGGGTTCACGTTCACCTGCACCGCATCAGTGCAGGTGGTTGATGTGCCTGACTGAATGAGCGTGGGCGTCGAGCCGTCGACCCGGTAGAACGCGTATGTGGTCGTACCGGTCGTGGGAAACGTGGGCGTCGTCACACTGAGCGTGGAGGTGACCTTCCAGTACTTGGGGTTGCCGGTGGACTTCTGCACAACCACGTAGTTGCCGCTCAACAACGGGCGCGATACGAAAGGCGTTGTCTCTGTCCATCCCGACGCGAGGTCCCTCGGACTCACGGCTTGGACGCGAGCCGCATAGCGACTGAACGGCACGACTGTCATCGCGTAGGGATCTATCGCCGCGAGGTCACTGGCGTCAGGCAACTCATAGGTGCCCGCTTCACCCCATAGACCGAACGGCGAGATGTCGTCATCCGTGTGGCCCGCCCCCTGCTTGACCCATTGGAGTGCGTAGCTGTCAGCACCGTAGTCACCGTCCATCGTCTTGGACCATACGGCGGACGCAGCCCGGGCGGATGTCACGGTTACAGCGAGGCCGGACGGCGCCGGAGGCGCGTAGTTGTCGACCAGGAGGTAAATCTCGTCGGTCTTCTCGATGCCGGCGTCATCGGTCACACGCACTTGCATGGTCCGCATGCCGTCTGTCACCAAGGGCATGGACTCGAAAGAGCCGTCCGCCTGTTCGACGAGTTCAAACTGCTCCGTGTTCCAGGTGAACAGTTCGCTCGTGGACGTCCAGGACTGCTCATCGGGCGTCCAAACCGCCGACTTCGGTGGGTCGCTCGCATCCTCGCAGGTAAGCCCTCCGAAGGAGATACGCACGAGCTTCACGATCCTTCCTTCGGATGCCTCGGCCCTGACGTCAAGGTACAGCGGACCACCCTCCCACTCCGAGCCCCAGACCACCGTTCCGCTGGGGGGAGTGAGCCCGAAGAACTCGACAGCCGGGTCGGTCATCGGAGTGCTCTGCTCCTGCGTGAGGAACTGAGTCCTGTCGCGTATCACGACCCGGGTGAATGTGCTCGTTCCGACACCCCGCGGGTCGCTGATGCTTATATCCACCCGGAGGTTCTTGAGCGCCGTGTTGCCGCTCACGACAGTGACGGTCGGATTGATCGTGACGGTGTAGCCAGCGATGGTCTCGACCCGCTCCGGTTCGAGGGTGCCCCCGTCTGCGATCAGGGCGACATCTTCGAAGGGAAGTGCGTGCACGGACTCGATGTATGCGTTGAGGGTGTTGGTCATGATGTTCTTCTGCTTGGCCTGCAGGCCCATCTGCGTGGTCTGGCCGACAAGCGCGAGCACCGCCGTCAGTATGATGAAGAAGATGGCAGCAGCGATCATCACCTCGACGATCGTCATGCCGTCATCCCGGTTGAGCCGGTACCAGACGCCCCTCATCTATCCCACTTCCATTCGAACCACGTCATGCAGACGGTCGCCCCTATGCGCCGTCAACGTCACTATCGGCAGGTTCGCCACAATGCTTTATGCGGTTGCCCACGCTCAACCGTATCTTAACACCGGGTCATGAAGGGCTTGCGGGCGTCAACCGTTGTGGCGACACGACCCGGAGCCGCAACTATTCGTAGTTGTGGTCCGCCCAAACACCGCACGTGAAGTCGCCGGACACGACGCTGTACTCCTGAGTCGCGTCAAGCGGGCACGTGATCGTCGCCTCCCAATCAGTCACGTACTCCACAAGCTCGTCTGCGTCGGTGGCCGTGCTGCCGAGAGCGGTGACGTCGTGGTCTGCATCGGCGGCCAGCCATTGCAGCGCTGCACCGTCAAGCACGCGGAGGTTGTACTGACACGCACTTCTCGTTGCGCTGGCCCGCGCATTTCTGAAGACGGGCACGGTGATCGCCACCAGCGTTCCGATGATCGCGACGACCACCATGAGCTCGACGAAGGTCATGCCCTCGTCGCGATGCTTGCGGCCCATGTCGCGCATCGGCATCACTTCCGCTTGTCGTCTGGCCTGCTCGGGTCATAACCGGCCTCGAGCCGACAGCGACAGTATCGGCACATGTCACACATGGCTTTACGCCGCTCATCGTTTCCTGTCTGGCCCGCCAGCCGTCAGGCCAGGCCGACGATGCCCAGGTACCACACCCACAATGCGGGACCGGCAAGCACGGTCAGGACGCAGCCGGCTGCCAGCCACGGGCCGAACGGTATGCGCGTGTCTGCCGCTGAGCGACCTCGTGCTGCTGCGAGCCCCGCCACGAGGCCAAGCAGGCTGCCGATGAACATGCACATCACCACATACGGGCCGACGAAGATTCCGAGTACGGCGAGAAGCTTGACATCGCCCATGCCCAGACCCCGCTTGTGTCGCACGAGCCCGTACAGCGCCGCAAGTCCCCCGGGCAATGCGACCCCGATCGCCGCCCCGAGCAGGGCGGCCGGGACAGGCTCGGACAGCCACCCCGATGCGGCTGTTCCCACCAATGGCGCCAGGTGCAGCCCGGAGATCTGCCCGGCGATCGCAGCCGCCGCCCCGACGCCAGCGAGTGCACCGACCAGCACGTTCGGCAGGCGCATGGTGTCGAGATCGATCACGGAGAGAACGAGCAGGAACCAGAAGAGCACCGCCGCTACGATCGCCGCCCCTGACACACCGAAGCGGAGCGCTGCAGCCACGAACAGCACGCCTGCTGCCGCCTCTACCAGCGGATAGCGCACCGCAATGGACTCACCGCACGTGCGGCACCGCGCGCGGAGCACCATCCATGACACCACGGGGATGTTGTCGTACCAGGCGATGGCCGTCTCGCAGCGCGGGCAGTGCGAGCCGGGGCTCACGATGGACTCCCCTCGCGGCACGCGCCAGATGACGACGTTCGCGAAACTGCCGAAGAGCAGCCCGAACAACCCCATGCTCATCGCAAAGAACCAGAGGGGCATGTACGCGGTCATCGGGCGCCTTCTCATCGAGTGGATTGTCCGCGCCCAGGATAGCGCAGTCGATGCCGAGCATGATGAAGGGCCGGCGGTTGCCCGCCGGCCCTTTGCTCACGTTCGCCAGGTCGAATCGACCTCGCAAGCGCTACTCGTAGTTGTGCTCGGTGTCGAAGTCGCAGGTGAAGTCGCCGCTCGCGACCGAGTACTCACTCGTGGCGTCGGCCGGGCAGAAAGGATCCCACTCCTTGACGTACTCGCCAAGGACAGCCTCGGGATCGGCGTCGACGTCGTCAACAGCGTTGTCGGGGTCGGCCGCAAGGTACTGCTGGGTCGCACCGTCAAGAACACGCAGGTTGTTCTGGCAGGCGCTCTTGCGAGCTGAATCCTGAGCTGCATTGAAGACCGGAATGGCGATAGCAACAAGGATACCGATAATCAGAACGACGACCATGAGCTCGACGAGGGTGAAGCCCTCCTCTTTCTTGAACATCCGCATTGATGTTCACCTCCCTTTCCACTAGCGGATCTCCGCGGGCAATCGCCCGCTGCAATAAGTATCGGCAACCGGAACGGGGACTTTAGCGGGAGTTCGCCGAAATCACTTGATGAGCGTGATCGACTGGAACATCGGCATGTAGAGTGCGATGACCATGCCACCGACGATCACGCCGAGCGTGGCCATCATGACGGGCTCGATAACGGAGGTCAGGGCATCCACGGCCTGGCTGACCTCTTCGTCGTAGAAGTCTGCGATCTTGCTCAGCATCTGGTCGAGCGCGCCGGTCTCTTCACCCACGGCCACCATCTGGACCACCATCGAGGGGAAGACCGGGGACTCAGAGAGTGGCTTGGCGATCGTTTCGCCTTCCTTGATCGCACCGCGTGCGTTCTTGAGCGCCCGGGCGACAACCTCGTTACCTGCCGTGTCCGCAACGATGTCCATGGCAGAGAGAATCGGCACGCCCGCAGCTACGAGCGTCGAGAAGGTCCGCGTGAAGCGGGCGATCGCCGTCTTGCGCTGCAACGGACCAACGATGGGCATGCGCAGCAGTATCCCGTCCCATATGAATCGGCCCGAATCGGTCGCGACCCACATCTTGAACGCGACCACGATGATGATGATCACCGCAACGACGACAAGACCGGGCCAGCTGGTCGCGCCGTTTGAGATGTTCACGAGGATCTGCGTCGGAAGCGGCAGTGTGCCGCCCATGTCCGAGAACATCTTCTCGAAGGTGGGCACGACGAAGATCATCATCGCGACCAGAATGATCAACACGAGCGCGAGCATGGCGATGGGATAGGTCATAGCGGACTTGATGCGCCCCTTGAGGCTCGCATCCGCCTCGAAGAGATCCGCCACCCGGAGCAGGACCTCGTCGAGCACACCACCCGTCTCGCCCGCGCGCACCATGTTGTAGAAGATCGGCGGGAAGATCTTCGGATGCTTCACCATCGCCTCGGAAAGCGACTGGCCTGCTTCCACGTCCCGGCCCAACTGGGCGATGACCTCCCGGAGCTCGCGACTCTCGGACTGCGCACCCAGTATGCTCAGGCACTTGGTGAGCGACAGGCCGGCGTTGATCATCGTGGCGAACTGCCGCGAAAAGATGGTGACGTCCTTGGTCTTGACCGTGGTGCCGAACTGGATCTTGTTCAGTCTGGCGAGGCGGTCCTCGTCGAGGTCGAGGACGATGTAGCCCATCTGGCGTAGCTTGGTAGCAACAGCTTCGCGGTTCTCGCCCTCGAGCTTGCCGCTGACGACCTTGCCGGTCTTGTCGCGGACGTTGTACTTGAAGGTCACGGTGGCCATGACGCTTGCCCCTTCCGCCTGTGACTAACAGCGTGACGATACCACACGTACGGTTATCGGCAGGTTGGGGGCGGTCCTACACGATGACCCGGGCGATCTCCTCTATCGAGGTTCGGCCCATCCGCACCTTCTCGAGCCCGTCCATCTTGAGCGTCAGCATGCCCTGCTCGATCGCCACCTCCCGGATCGCCTCGGCGGTGGCCTCGCGCACGCACAGCTCGCCGATCTCCTCGGAGACGAGCATGACCTCGTGCACCCCGAGACGCCCGCGGTAGCCGGTGCCGCCGCACTTCTTGCAGCCTTTGCCGCGGAACAGCTTCTCTGGGAGATTATCTTCGGGGTACCCGGCGTCCAACAGCACTTGCTTGGATGGCTTGTACTCTTCTTTGCAGTCCGGGCAGAGCCGACGCGCGAGCCGCTGTGCAAGAACGCAGTCCACAGAGGACGCCACCAGGAACGGCTCGACACCCATCTCGGTGAGACGTGTGATAGCGCCGGCGGCGTCGTTCGTGTGCAGCGTTGAGAGCACGAGGTGACCCGTGAGCGCGGATTCGATGGCGATCTGCGCGGTCTCTTGGTCGCGAATCTCACCGACAAGGATGATGTCGGGCGAGCAGCGCAGGAACGAACGGAGCGCGCGCGCGAACGTGAGCCCCGCCTTCACGTTCGTCTGGATCTGATTGACGCCGGGTAGACGGTACTCCACCGGATCCTCGGCTGTGAGGATATGCTTGCCCGGGTCGTTCAGCACGTTGATTGCGGCGTAGAGCGACGTCGACTTACCGGAGCCGGTCGGACCGGTCACGAGGATGGCGCCGTACGGCTTCCGGAACGACGACTCAAAACGCTCGAGGGCCGACGGCAGGAAGCCGAGGTCCTCGAGACGCAACATGATGTTGTCCTTGCGCAGGATTCGCAGGACGATCCGCTCACCGTACACGGTGGGAAGCGTGGAGACGCGGAAGTCCATCTTGTGACCGCCGATGGTGAGCCCGCAGTGGCCGTCTTGCGGCTTGCGGGTCTCGGCGATATCCATGTCCGCCATGATCTTGAAGCGCGAGAGGATCGCTGCCTGCGTGCCCTTAGGGCTGCGCATCAGCTCGTGGAGCACACCGTCGATGCGATACCGGACGCGTAGGTCCTTCTCTTGCGGCTCGACGTGGATGTCGCTTGCACGGTCCGCAACCGCTTTGTTGATGATGAAGTTCACGAGCTTGACGATCGGAGCTTCGTCGGTGACTTCGGTCAGGTTCTCGAGCGACATGCCCTCGAGCTCATCGGCACCGCCCATCTCGTCTTCGCTGAGGGTCGCCGCGACCTTGTAGAACTCCTGTACGGTCGCGACGATGTCGTCTTTGGTGGAAATCGCAGGCTTGATCTCGTAACCGGTGATGATGCGGAGGTCGTCGAGCGCCAGCACGTTCTGCGGGTCGGCCATGGCGACGACAAGTTCATCGTTCACTATCTCAACCGGCATGAGCGTATAGCGGGTCGCGAGGTCCTTGGGCACGACGGCGATGGCGTTGGCGTCGGGGCGCGTCACCGAGAAGTCGATGTACGGGATGCCGATCTGCTTGGCCATCACTGAGAGGATGCCACCCTGGGTGGCGTAGCCCAGGTCGACGAGAACACGGCCGAGCGGACTCCCTGTGGCCTTGTGGACCTCGAGGGCGTCGTTGAGCTGTCGCTCGGTTATGATGCCGGCGCGCATGAGCAGCACGCCGAGCCGCTGACCCGCCTCCGCCACTGGAGCACCACTCCGTCCGGGCCATCATAAGGGGACGCGGACGCGCCTCCGCAACGATAGTACGACAGATGACCAGGAGCGCGACAGACGCAACGCCGGGCTTGGACTACCAGCCTCTGGCAGTACGCAGGTCCTGGAGCAGGATACCGGCAAGCCGCTGAAACTCAGCGAAGCTGCGCGTGCCCGGCTTGACGCCGATCCGCCCGCTGCCGCCGGTGAAGTGCAGTTCGACTGGGGCGACGAGCGCGTACTCGGCGGCCGACGGCGCTGTCGCGGCGGGTGCCGGCCGCGCGGGTGCGGGCGGCACGGGGGTCGATGTGACCACTGCCGCTGGATTGATCGCGGCTGAAGCAGGAGCTGCTGGCTCAGGCTCAAAGATGGGCACCGTGTGGCCTGGCGCGGTCGCGGCCGGGGATGACAGGACCTGCCCCACCGAAGGGGGCGGCGAGAGCGGCGGGATCGCCGGCGTGAAGTCGGGTTCTGCGGGTGCTGGCACGGACGGCGTCACGACCGCGTCATGTTCATCTGCGGTCATCAGCGGCGCTGCCTGCTCGGCAGCCGCCATCAGCCGCTCGAGATCGTCTGCGAGCGAGTAGCCCGGGAGGGGTGCGGGCTCGCGCTCGGGCTCGGGCTCGGGCTCGAGTGCAGGCTCGGGTGCCGGCTCGGGTGCGGGCTCGGGTGCAGGCTCGGGCACCGGCTCGGGCTCGGGTGCGGGCTCGGGCGCGGGCTCGGGTGCAGGCTCGGGTGCGGGCTCGCGCTCGGGCTCGGGCTCGGGTGCAGGTGCGGGCTCGGGTGCGGGCACCGGCGCGGGCTGCGATTCCCAGCGTGGCTCGGCGAAGAAGGTCGTCTCGGTGATGGGCGGCGCCGTCACGGTCCCACCGACGGGATGGATCTCCGGAAGCGCGAACTCGTGAGGTTGCGCCACGGCTGCGTCGGGCACGCCCAAGACCCCGGGCACCTCGGCCACCGGCATGGAGAACACGTCCTCTGCATGCTCGGCGGACGACGCGAGGTAGCGCTCCTCGCCCTCGCTGTCTGCAGTGGGCTTCACGCCCCGCGCGCGCCGAACCGCCGACCGGTACCGCGCGAGCGCGACCGCAAAGTAGATGACGAGAACGACCAGGAGCAGTCCCAGCCCGGCGAGCATGTAGTAGCGCTCGTCCACCGCCGTCAGTTCATGCTGTCGAGGATCCGATAGAGCAGCCCGAGCAGCACCGCCTTGACACTCTCCTTCTCGCGCGCGTCGACCGGGAGCAGCGGGATCTCATCATCGAGTTCGATAGCGTTGCGCACCGCCCGGAGCGTCTTCATGTCGGTGGCGGACACCTTGTTCGCCGCCACCACGAAGGGCACATCGGACATATTGCGGAAGAACGTGATCATCGACTTGGCATCCTCGTACGACTCGCGATCGTCGGCATCGACGAGAAGCACGAATCCGAGCATGCCCTCCGACAGCGTCTCCCACATGAACGAGAAGCGCTCCTGCCCCGGCGTGCCGAAGAGGTAGAGCACGACGTCGTCGGAGATCGTGATGCGGCCGAAGTCCATCGCGACGGTGGTTTCGCCCGCACCTTCTCCGGAGCTATCGCTGATCTGCCTCTCGGTTGAGAGCACGGTGATCTCGCTGACCGCCTTGATGAAGGTCGTCTTACCGGCGTTGAACGGGCCGGTGATCACGACTTTGACAGACTGCATTCAGAGCTCCGTCCCTCTTAGAGGTTCTCTACGCCTTCGATGATCTTCTCGAGCAGTGTCCGATCGACCATCTGGTCGCGGTGCAGCATGTGGGTCTCGCCCGTATCGGGAAGCTTCGCGACGGTCGCCACCGGACGAGACCGTCCGCTCGCACCTCCGGTGAGCGCTGTCAACTCGTCTCCGAGGCCTGCCGACAGACCGACATCGTCAAACTCCGCGAGGAAGGCATCGGTCGAGATGACGCCTTCGGGCTCGGCCTCCGGACCGTAGTCGGTCTCCGAGGCGATGAGGCCTGCGGCGCCCGAATCCCCCTCGAGTGATGCGAGCAGCGAGTCCAGGTCCTGATCGCCGGGCGCTTCCTCCACCTGTGGGGCATACTCCGATTCCGCGGCTGCCTCGAGCGTAGGCTCGAACGGCGCCTCGGGCGCCTCCACTTCCACTTCAGAGTCGAGCACGGAATCGAATGGACCCTCGAGTTCGGACATCGGCGGGCGAGCCTCAGCCGGCGGCTCGGGCTGGAGCAGCTCCTCGGGGTATTCACCCAGGCCGAGCGACCGGAGATCCGTTTCAAAGTCACCACTGGGCGCGAAGATCTCCCCCGCCGGCGCTACCTCGGTCTCGGCAACCGGCGGCGCGGGAATGGCGTCGAGATCCGCCTCGGAGATCGCCCCAAATCCGAACGCGTCCTCGGCCGACGGTTCGGGCAGCTCGGCTTCCGGCACGCCCAGTTCCAGTGAGATCCCGGCTTCAGCCGCAAGAGCAGCCTCGATCTCCGCGATCGTGAGCTCCCCTTCCGGGGCAATGTCGGCGCCTTCAGGAGTCTCCAGAGCGGGTTCGACCACCGGCACCGCTTCGTACTCGGACACCATGAAGAACTCAGTCTCGGGCTGCGGTTCAGCCATGAGTTCCTGAAGAGCTTCGACGTCGGCCTCCGGCATGGAGACCGCAGGGGCCTCGAACTCGAGAACGGGTTCGGCCTCGAGTTCGGGTTCGGGTTCGGGTTCGGCCTCAAGTTCGGGTTCGAGTTCGGGTTCGGGTTCGGGTTCGGGTTCGGGAACCGCCTCGAGTGCCGGCTCGACCTCGGGCTCCGCCTCCGGTTCGGCGATGGGAGTAGTCACGACCTGCGGCGACAGGACCGAGGCCATCATCTGCTCGAAGACGGCCATGTCGTCCGAGGACGGGGCTTCGGCGCCCGAGGCGAGGAACTCGGGTTCCTCGACCACGCGTTCCGGTTTCTCCTCGGGCTCAGCCGATGCCACGGGCGCCTCTTCCGCGACAGACGCCTTCTGCGCGACAGACGCCTCGGCTGCAGCCTCCTGGGAGGTCTCCTCGCGTCGGGCCTCGGCGTCGGCCGCAAGCTTCGCCTCGAGCTCGAGAGCCTCCTCTTGCTGTTCGGCATCGCGCGCAGCGCGGTCGGCCTCAAGGATGGCGCGCTTGTCCTCACGTCGCGCCCGGTCCGCGCGAAGCCGCTCGACTTCATCGTCGGCCGCGACCTCCAGCAGTCCGGCCGAGAACAGGCCATACACAACGCGAGCGACCTCGAAGTCGGTGCTGTGCGTTTCGACGGCCAGCTCGCGCACTGAACGTGTGCCGTCGATCAGAAGCAGAAGCGCCCACTCGATCGGCTTGAGCGAGATCTCGAACGTACCCTCGCCCGGAGCCGTGGCCATCTTGAACACCATGTCGGTGGAGGGCACCTTCTTCTTGATGCGCTGCCACTCTTCGAGACGGCGGCTGCCCTCCATGACGATGTTCTCGACCGAGACCGCGAGACCGATGTCCTCATGCACGACCTCGGGCAGGACCTCGAAGTCGAACTCCCCTTCGTCCCATCGCATCAGGTCGAAGATGGTGTCCTGGATCTGCTCCTGGACGAACGTCTCGAGCACCTGCTGGGTGATGTAGCCCTCTCCAACCAGGATCTGGCCCAGGCGACGTCCGCCCTCGCCCTCCGCCTCACGGGCCTCAAGCGCCCGCGCGAGCGCCGCAGGCGTGATCCGTTGCGCGCTCACCAGGCGTTCGCCCAACTGCTCGCGACGCCAGTTGGACTGCGCGAAGAAGACGTCGCCTTCGCGGAACCAGATGCTGCCCTCGGCTTCGGATCCGACAATGCGCAGCACACCGGTCTTCCCGCTCAACTGAACGAGCTGGAAGACATCGGGAAGGCTGAAGTCCTTGAGGTTACCGCGCAGTGCCATTGATTCTTGCTGTCACTCCTCGGCGCATCGTGTGGTACGGGCCATACCCGGGAGCTTAGCCAAGGATCTGACTGATGCGCTCCGCAGCCGACTTCATGTCGTAAAGCACCAGTCCGAGCTTGGCGGCGGGATCCGCCATCGCCGTGAGAACGGCGCGCTCACCGGCAGCCATCAGCAGCACGTAGCCGGTGTCCCCCTCGATGAAGACCTGCGAGAGATGCCCACGGCCGAGTTCTGCGGCCGCGCGCTCACCCAGGCCCAGGATGGCAGCCGACATGGCGCCGACGCGGTCGGCCTGCATACCGGCAGGCAGCGCCGAAGCCATGGTGAAACCGTCGAGGCTAACGAGCGCCGACGCCTGGATGTCGGGGTCGTTGCGCATGAGATCGTCGAGCGCCTCGGCGAGCAGCTGCTCACGCGTGGCCTGCCGAGTGGCCACCTGCGGACGAGGCGTCGAGGCGGGCGCCACGTAGGCGGGCTGGGCCGCGACGGGTGCCGCGGCCACCGGTGCGGGCGCAGGAGCAGCGGGCTCCGGCGCGGCCGGCACCTGCTGTGTCGCTCGCTGTGGGATCACGGGAACCACGACGGGAGCGCCGAGCAGGTCATCGTCCTCGAGCGACTCGTCGTCTGTGTCACTGATGAAGTAGTCGCCAACGCCCTTATCTACCATGGTCTCCTCGCTCCATCAGACGCGACACGATGGGCCCCCTGACCGTCGTAATGGCGCACGACAGCCGTCCGGCCCCTCGGGCGAACGGTTTCAGTTTCTCACGACGGGTATGCCGAAACAACCGTGAACACGCAGGTAGGACGCGTCAGACGACGACCCGCATGACCTCTTCGATCGAGGTGGTGCCCGCAAGGACCTTCGCGAATCCGTCATCACGGAGGGTCAGCATCCCCTGTTGAACGGCGATACGACCGATCTCGTCGCCAGAGGCGTGCTCGACGCACGCGCGCTCGATCTCCTCGGTCATCGACATGACCTCGTGGATGCCCATGCGGCCCTTGTAGCCGATGTTATTGCACTTGTTGCAGCCCACAGCGCGGAACAGCTGCGGCGGATGACCCGGCTCATACGGGAAACCGATCCGCTGCAGTGCCTCCTCGTCCGGCGTGTATTTCTCCTTGCACTCCTTGCACAGCCGCCGCGCGAGGCGCTGTGCGAGGACGCAGTTGATCGCCGAGGCCGAGAGGAACGGCTCGACACCCATCTCGGTAAGTCGGGTGAGCGCCGAGGGCGCGTCGTTGGTGTGCAGCGTGGAGAGCACCAGATGGCCGGTAAGGGCGGCTTCGATGGCGATCGTCGCCGTCTCCTTGTCACGGATCTCGCCGATCATCACCACGTCGGGGTCCTGGCGAAGGATCGAGCGCAGCGCCGCCGGAAAGGTGAGACCGGCCTTCTCATGCACCTGGACCTGTGACAGACCCTCGAGGCGATACTCCACGGGGTCTTCCACGGTGATCAGGTTCACCGTGGGCTTCGTGGTCTTGTTGATCGCCGCATAGAGCGTGGTGGACTTGCCTGAGCCCGTCGGACCGGTGACGAGCAGCGCGCCGTACGGCCTGTCGAGCGCCTCCTGGATGCGCAGCATCGGCTGCTCGAGGAAGCCGAGATCCTCGAGCGACATCATGATGGCGTCCTTGCGCAGGAGCCGCATGACCGACATCTCGCCCTGGACGGTCGGCAGAACGGCGACGCGGAAGTCGACCGACTTGCCGTCGAGCATCACGCCGAAACGGCCGTCCTGCGGGATGCGCCTTTCGGAGATGTCCATCGCACACTGGATCTTCAGGCGGCTGAGGAGCTGCCGGTGGATCTTCTTCGGGCTCCGCATGACCTCCTGGCACACACCGTCGATGCGGTACCGAACACGGATGTCGTTCTCTCCGGGCTCGATGTAGATGTCACCGGCGCCCTGCCTGATCGCCTCGGTCACCACATGGTTGAGGATCTTGGCGACCGGCGCTTCCTCGTCAGCCCCGCCCTCCTCGTCCTCGCCTGCCGTGGCGGTGATGCTCTCGACGCCGGTCATCATGTCGTCGACGTTCTCCTGCATGGTGGCAAAGCGATCGATCGCCTGCAGAAGGTCGCTCTCCGGTGCGACAACGGGGCGGATGTCATAGCCCGTGACGATGCGCAGGTCATCGATAGCGAAGATGTTCGCCGGGTCCGACATGGCGACCACGAGCTCGTCGTCCTGGATCTTGATGGGCAGACAGATGTGCCGGCGAGCCAGATCGACTTGCAGGAGCGTCGTCGCGGTGGGATCGATATCGACCGCGCCGATATCGACGAAGGCCAGGCCCATGTTCTCGGCGATCGAGCGGGCGATCGTCATCTCGTCAGCGATGCCCTGGTCCACGAGCACGGCGCTCAGGGACCTGCCCGAAGGCTCGGCAAGCGCAAGACCGAGCTGGTCCTCGGTGATGAGCCCGGCGTTGACGAGAACGCGGCCAAGCCGCTTGCCCGAGGCGGCGCTCATACCTCGTCCTCCCGCGGCGCGTTGACCTGGTTCATCGCAGCCTCGGCAGCGGCACGCATCACGTCGCGCGGTGCTCGCACCTGTGCGCGCTCGGCCCCGGCCCAGATGTCGACGGCAAGAGCTCCCTGCGCCACGAGCATCCCGAGTCCGCTCAAGCCCTTCGCTCCAACCTGACCGGCCTCACGCACGAGCGCGGTCGATCCGGGCCGGTAGACCATATCGAGCACGACCTGGCCTTCGTGGAGCCACGACTGCGGCACGGGACTCGCGTCTTCGGCGCCCATCCCGACCGGCGTTGCATTGATGACCAGATCCGCATTGCGAACCGCCTCGGCGGCCGAATCGTCCAGGCGATGCACGCCGACTGACATCCCGCGCAGCCGGTCGCGCACCCGCTCGACGAGCTGCTCGGCGCGGTCGGTGTCCCGGTTGATGAGGGCGAGGCTGCCCGCCTTCGCAAGAATCAGAGCGGTCACCGCTGCCCCAGCCGCACCGCCGGAGCCTATGACCGCAACGGCCTTGCCCGCCGGATCGAAACCCGCGTCGTCGGCAAGCGACTCGAGCATGCCGCGCCCATCGGTGTTGTAGCCCATGAGCTGCCCGTCCACGCAGTGCACCGTGTTGACGGCGCCAGCCATCTGCGCGAGCGTTGCGACCTCGTCGCACAACTCCGCCACTGCCTGCTTGTACGGCATCGTGACGTTGAAGCCCACGAACGGCAGCCGCCGGGCTGCCTCGACGAACGACACGAGTGCGCGCTGGTCGGGGACCGCAAGCGGCAGGCACACCCAGTTGAGCCCGAGCGCCTGATACGCGGCATTGTGCATGGCGGGCGACAACGATTGGGCCACCGGCCAGCCGATGACCGCAGTCGGTCGCGTGCGTCCGTTGATCTCCAAGCCCTCAGGTTCCTCCCCGCGATGCGCGCTACGCTTCGGGAGCACGTCTTCTCATTATGACCCGCTCGATACGCCGAAGTACACGCGTATGCGCCATGTCGGCCGATGTCAGCGGATCGACGAGCACCGTGACGGCTCCGGCGAGATTGCCGCCGAGGATGTCGGTGAACAGCTGGTCCCCGATGACCGCGCACTCGCTCACCTGCACGCCAAGTTCGCGGGCCGCCCTACGGAACCCGAACGGCAGCGGCTTCTTCGCCTTCCCTACCGCAGGAAAGCCGAGAGCGGCGGCACGGTCGGCAAGATCCGCATGCCAGTTGTTCGACACGAAGCGGACACCGAATCCGGCCTTCGGCAGCGAAGCCAGCCACTCGGGCATACCCGGAACCACTTCGGCCGAGTGGTGGGGTGACACCGTGTTGTCGATGTCGAGCAGCAGCGCCCTCACTCCCTCGGCGCGCAGGGCGTCGAGGTCGATGGCGCGCACGTCGGTGTAGTAGTGGTCGGGATGGAACAGGATGCATCGCTCCTTTAGTGATCGGGCACGCCGTCGTTGTCGTGATCGTGCTCTTCGGCGCTCAGTTCGTCACCGAGCTCGATGTCGAGGCGGACGAGCTCATCCTGCACGATCGCATCCAGGTCGTCGCGTCCCGCCTGGCGAAAGATGTCCCCTAAGATCCCATACCACTGATGCTTCTCGTGCAGGTCGGTCCACACGACATCTTCGCCGAGCGCGCGCTCAGCCGTTTCCGCCGCCCCGACGAGGTCGTCACCGTACAGGTACTCCAGCTGCGCCAGGTTGCTCAACAGCAGGCCCGAGCTCGGGTTGGCGTCCACGCCCCGCTCCGCCATGGCAAGGCCATCGCCGACTCTGCCGTTCTCTAGCAGAATCCAGCAACCCACCGGAACGGCGAACACAAGTTGCGGGTCGAGCTCCTCGATCAGCGCGATCGTGCTCAGCATGTATCGCTGCTCGGGTAGCGTCTTGCCTGCGTAGTAGCCGTGCATCAACGGATCGAGCCGGTTCCACAGCGCCGATGCTGCGTACCTCTTGAGACTCGTGAGATACGATGACGCGGCACTGCCGACCGCGCGTCCGGTGTCTGCGCCCGATGCGTCCGGTACGAGAGCATCCGCAAGCGCCTGTCCGCCCAGCGCCAGTGCGAGACAGACCGCGATCGCAGCTGCTGCCGCCCGCAGTGTCCTCCGATCTGTCACCGTCACAGATCCCTTCGCGCCAGAAGCAGACCGCCAACGAGCAGCGATATCCCCGACAGACCAACGAAGACCACCACCATGCTCAGGAGGTAGAGCGGAGGTACACCTGTGCCATGCGCGACCGGATTCACCACGTTGAACGCGTCGAGCGACGGCATGAAGGGCTGCAGTGCAAGCGCACCCTCCCCTCCCAGAAGCGTACTCCGTGAGTGGCCGATGAACAGCGCTGTCAGCGTGGCGGTCACCACGACCACCGGCCCGCTCACGGCCGAGATCGCCACCGCAAACGCCGCGACCACGCCCATCTCAAGCCAGATCGCGAGCGCCCCCTGCCAGAGCCGCCACATCGGCTCGCCGTAGGTGATGAGACCGACGGCTTGCTCGATGACGGTGAATGCGGCCATCGCGCCACCGGCGACGATGAAGATGCCGAGCCATGTGCCCACGAGATACTCCCAGCGGCTCACGCTCTTTGCCACGACGTTGTAGATCGTACGTCGCTCCAGCTCACTGGGGATGCGATTCGCCGCGAGTGAGAGCGTGACCACAAGTGCTGTAACGAATGACAGCGCGAGCGCGACCTCCCGGAACACCGCCGCCTCCACCCCGAGGCCGTAGTCCGGCAGCGAAGGAATGGCGAATGCGAGCAGTGCCGCGAAGACGAGCACGACGTAGACGACCTTCCTCCGAAGGCTGTCGGTGACCACGCCGAGCGCAATGGGCCAGATGCGCGTCATCATCGTGCGCCCACCTCCTCGGCGGTTTGCACGAGCAGCCGGGAGAAGTACTCCTCGAGCGAGTCGCGCATCGGCGAAACGGACTCCACACGTCCGCCGGCGTCGTCCACCGCGTCAACCGCGGCGCGCACCGCATCGTCGGCCACCGAGAACACCCACAGACCGCCTGATGCGGCCACGCTGCCCGCGAGCCTCTCCAGCGATGGAGGCAGGGTGTCGCTCAACCCACGGGCCCGTATCGACGTGCGGCCCTCGACGTTCAGCAGTGCGTCGAGGTCGCCCTCTGCGGCGACAAGCCCCGCGTTGAGGATCGTCACCTCGTCGCACACGGCCTCCACCTCGGAGAGCTGATGCGAGGAGAGCAGCACGGTCACGCCGGAGTCGCGGAGTGAGAGCATCAAGTTGCGCACGTCGCGCTGGCCAACCGGATCGAGCCCTGAGGCCGGCTCGTCGAGCACCACCACCATAGGCTCGTTGATGAGCGCCTGAGCGATGCCGAGGCGCTGGAGCATGCCGCGGGAAAACGTCGAGAGCGTCGTGCGATCGCGGCCCTCCAGCCCGACCCGCTCGAGAAGCGCGGCCGTCCGGGGCGCGATCTGATCCTTCGGCACGCCCGAGAGCTGTGCGTACAGCTTGAGTGCGTGGTTCGCGGTGAGATGCTGCGGGAAGTACGGCTGCTCGGGCATGAAGCCGACGCCCCTGCGCCCTGCCGGGCGGGTCGAATCCTCGCCGAGGATCCGGAATGTCCCGGCAGTGGGCCGGACGAGGCCGAGCAGCATCTTCAAGGTGGTGGTCTTGCCCGCGCCATTCGGGCCGAGCAGACCGTGGATGGTGCCGGCCTCGACGCTGATCGAAACGTCGCGAACCGCATCCCGGGACGGTGCCCCGACGATCGGCTTGTACGCCTTTCGGGCACCCTGCACATGGATGGCCCGGACTGAGGGGTCGCTCATGATCGCTACGGTGTCACCTCTCTCGACTTCTCCTTCGCCACCAGGAACTCCTCGAACGTCACGCAGAAGGTGTGGGAGCCGTCCTCGCCGGTGAGCACGTAGTAGATGTAGTCGGTCTGTGCAGGCGCAGCCGCCGCCTCGAGCGAGGCAAGCCCGGGGCTCGCGATCGCGCCGGGCGGCAGCCCCGCGTACAGGTAGGTGTTGTACGGGCTATCCACCGCCAGGTCGCTGTTGAGCAACCTCGGGCGGTTCTTCTTGATCACGTACTCGATCGTGGCGTCGATCTCCAGCTTCATCCCGATCGCAAGCCGGTTGTAGATGACCGAGCTCACCAGCGGACGCTCCTCGGCCAGACGCGCCTCCCGCTCGATCATCGAGGCGACCGTGACGATCTCGTGGAGCGACATGCCGAGAGACGACGGATACGTGAGGTCAACCTGCGCGATCTCCTTGTCGAACTGCGCGAGCATGAGCTCGATCACATCAGCCGGAGCCGAACCCCGGATGATCCGGTAGGTCTTCGGGAACAGGTAGCCCTCGAGCGAACCGTCGTACGCGTCGGCCAGGTACGGATGGGCCGGCTGGAATGCCGCCGCCTGGCCCTTCGCCAGCGAGATGAACTCGGCGGCCGGGACACCCGCCTGTTCCTCGAGGCGCGTGGCGATCTGCTCGACCGTGAAGCCCTCGGGGATGGTGACGGTGACGTAGTCGATGGGCGGTCCCGCGACGAGCACGTCACGCACGTCCTCGTAGGCCATCCCGGTGGTGAGATCGTAGACGCCGGACCGGAACTCGCTGTCCACGCCGTCCAGCCGCGCCCGCACCCGGAACATGGCCGCGTTGTCGATGACTCCCGCTTTCTCAAGAATCCCGGCGATGTCGCCCGTGTCCGTGCCCGCCGGAATCTCCAGCTGCACCGGCTCGCCGGGCGTCACCTCCACATGGGGCACGCCGAAGAGCTGCCAGACGCCGTACACCGGAATGCCGACGAGGACGACAGCGACCACGATTCCGACCACCGTGGTGAGCGTCCGGCGTCGCGAGCGCGCGTCGGGACGGCGGACTCCCCTCTCGCCGTCCGACTGCTGGAGAGTGGTCATGACTCTGCCCGTCCGTGTCCGGCATCCAGCCACGACTGGAGCACGAGCGCGGCGGCCACCTTGTCGACCATCCCGCGCTGCTGCTTGTCGCTCATGCCCGCTGACCGCATCGCCCGCTTCGCCTCCGCACTCGAGTTCCGCTCGTCGGCGAACGCAAGCGGCAGGCCGAGCCGTGCCGCGAGTCGCTCGGCAGTATCACGTACGAGCGCCGCCTGCGGGCCTTCCTCGCCAGCGAGCGTCAACGGCAGACCGACCACCAGCATCTCCGCCTCATAGTCCTCCACGATCCGGGCAAGCCGCCCGGAGTCGAGGTCGCTCGCATCCAGCACCGTGACCGGAGACGCGACCGCGCCCGCGGGGTCGGAGACCGCCACGCCGACTCGCACGGACCCGATGTCGAGGCCCAGCGCTCGCATCGGCGCTACTCCACTCCCAAGACGCGTCTCGCCTCGGCAAGCGCGGCGTCGATCCCGCCTGCGTCCTTGCCTCCGGCCTGAGCCATCTCGGCACGCCCACCGCCGCCGCCCTTGATGTGGGGCGCAATCGCCCGGATGATCGCACCGGCGTCGAAGCCCTTCGACACTGCCGAAGCGGTGCCGGACGCGATGAGGAGCGGGGCACCCGTCTCGGGGTCGGCCGAAGCCAGCACGACACCACTCGCCTCACCGGCACGGGTGCGGACTGCGTCGGCCGCCTGCCGAAGCTCCTGCGAGTTCATAGACGGAACGCGGCCGATGGCAAGCTGATAGCCGACATCGAACGTCGCGACAGCTGACGGGTCGAAGCCTGAGGCCGCGCTCCTTGCACGGCTAGCCGCACTCTCAAGGTCCTTCGCCCGCTTGACGAGCGTAGCGGCTCGATCGGCGACCTCGAACCGTGCCACCTTGAGCGCTGCGGCTGACTCAACAAGCTCGGCTTCCACGCGATCCAGATACACGAGCGCATCAAAGCTGGTGACCGCCTCGATTCGGCGCAGGTTGGCGCCCACGCTACCCTCGGAGGTGATCTTCACGAGCCCGATCTCACTCGAGCGCCCCACGTGCGTGCCGCCGCACAGCTCCTTGCTGAAGTTGCCGACCTCGAGCACGCGCACGATCTCGCCGTACTTCTCGCCGAACAGCGCGGTAACGCCCATCTCGCGAGCAGTGGTGAGTGATGTCTCGTAGTTGCGCACCGGGTGGTTCTCCATGATCTTGTGGTTCGCCATCTCCTCGATGCGGCCCAGCTGCTCGGCAGTGACCGCCTCGAAGTGCGTGAAGTCGAAGCGCAGCCGGTCGGGCGCCACGTAAGAGCCGGACTGCCGCACGTGATCGCCGAGTATCCGGCGCAGCGCCCAGTGGAGAATGTGCGTGGCAGTATGGTTGCGACGAATGCGCTCCCTGCGCATCATATCGATCGCCGCGTGCACCGAATCGCCAACCGCGAGTGCGCCCGCCTCGAGCATCCCCACATGCGCCACGATTCCGGGGACGGGGAACTTAGTGTCGGTCACCACGAAGGCTGAACCGCCTGCGACGATCATGCCTGAGTCCCCCACCTGGCCGCCTTGCTCGGCGTAGAACGGCGTTGCTGCCAGGACGATGTCGGCGGCGATGCCGGCTTCCACCATCTGTACCGCTGACCCCGCGACCACGATGCCGACGATCACCGAGTCGGCCTCATCGGCGCCATAGCCGAGGAACTCGGTGCGCTCCGCGCCGCGCGCGATCTCGTCGAACGCGCTGCCGATGGTCGACCACGAGTCGTCCTTCACCGCGGCGCGTCCGCGCTCGCGCTGCGCCTCCATGGCGACGGCGAACGTATCGCCATCGACCTCGAGGCCCGCTTCAGCAGCGATCTCGCTCGTGAGCTCATACGGGAAGCCGTACGTGTCGTGAAGCGTGAACGCCTCGTTCCCGTCGAGGACGCTGCTCCCCTCCGAGCGCGTGCGCTCGATGGCCGACGCGAGGAACGCGAGTCCCTGCCTGAGCGTCGTGCCGAAGCGTTCCTCCTCGGCAGCGACGATGCCCCGGATGAGGTCCGCGTGCTCGAGGAGTTCTGGGTACGGTGCGCCCCACCGCTCGATGACGGTGTCGATGAGCCGCATCATGAATGCGTCCTCCACACCCAGGAGCCGCCCGTGACGGATGGCCCTCCGGAGCAGCCTGCGCAGCACGTACCCGCGGCCCTCGTTGGACGGCAGCACGCCATCGGCGATCAGGAACGCCACGGCACGCGCGTGGTCGGCGAGGATGCGAAGGGAGACATCGGTCTTCGCGCTCGAACCCAGGAACGCACCCGTGATGTCCTCGGCGGCCGATACCAGCACGCGCAGATCATCGGTCTCGAAGTTGGTGTGCACGCCCTGCATGATGGCGGCCACGCGCTCGAGCCCCATGCCGGTGTCGATGTTCTTCTTCGGCAGTGGCGTGAGCGTGCCGTCCTCGGCGCGGTCGTACTGCATGAACACCAGGTTCCAGTACTCCACGTACCGGTCGCAGTCGCAGCCGGGCGCGCACGATTCCAGGCCGCAGCCCACCTCTGGTCCCTGATCGTAGTAGAGCTCGGAGCACGGCCCGCACGGACCGGTGGGGCCAGCGCTCCAGAAGTTGTCCTTGGCCCCCATCCGGACGATCCGATCGGCACGCACGCCTACTTCATCGCGCCAGATGACCTCGGCTTCATCGTCGTCCTCGTAGATCGAGAACCACAGCCGCTCCGGATCCATGCCAAGCACGCTCGTGGAGTACTCGTACGCCCAGGCGCACGCCTCGCTCTTGAAGTAGTCGCCGAAGCTGAAGTTGCCGAGCATCTCGAAGAAGCTGTGGTGCCGGCCCGTCGTGCCGATGATGTCGATGTCCGTCGTCCGCGCGCACTTCTGACAGGTGGTCGCCCGCGTCACGCCGATGTCGCGCGCGCCGAGAAACACCGGCTTGAACTGCACCATGCCGGCCGAGGTGAGCAGCAGCGACGGATCATCGGGAATGAGCGAGCTCGACGGCAGGCGCTTGGCGCCCTTGCTCTCGAAGTAAGACAGGAACGACTCTCTGATGTCGGTGGACTTCACTTAGGCGTTCTCCTCGGGGGTCTTGACATCATCGTTGGCGGTGGCGCGCGGTTCCGGGTCGTCCGTCGAGCACTCGGAGGTGTCGTCCGTCGGGCACTCGGAGGTGTCGTCCGTCGAGCACTCGGCGGCGTCGTCCGACGTGCGGAAGAACGCGCCGTCCTCCGAGGACAGCTTCGAGTCGGTGTACTTCTCGAAGTAGTAGACGAACAGGCCCTTAGCGATGGCTGCCACCGGGATTGCGAGTATGAGGCCCGGGAAGCCGAAGAGCGTACCACCGGCGAGCAGCGAGAATATCACCAGGAGCGGGTGCAGGTCGACTTGTTCGGACATGACCCGCGGCTGCACGAAGATCTCGGTGATCTGCTGCGCGCCGAGACACACGACGAGTGCGCCCACGATGTGCAGCGGACTCACGAAGGCGGCGGCGATGACGGCTATGACCGCAGTGAGTGTAGGTCCGATCCACGGGATGACGTTGAAGACACCGGCAAGCAGACCGATCACGAGAGAGTACGGCACGCCAACGACCGACAGACCGATCGCGACGAGAGCCGCGGTAGCCGAGGAGAGGATCAGCTGCCCGCGCAGGTAGCCGCCAAGAATCCGCGACACCTTGTGCGTGACGACGCTCGCTTCTTCCTGACGCTGCGGGCCGGCGAGCAGCACCGCCTCCTTGTTGATCGTCGGTAGGTCCTTGAGGATCCAGAAACCGACCACGAGCGCGAGCACGAAGTTGGCAAGGAGTGAAACGGCCGAGCCGCCCGCGCTGAAGACCTCTTTGGCGAGCGTCGCCGACCACTGGGCGGACTGCTCGGCGATGGTGTCCTGCAGGTTCGCCAGTGCCTCGTCCACCCAGGGTGGCACGATGAGTGCCTGGTATCGGCCCTCGAGGTCCAGAAGCATGGTGCTGGCCTTCTCGTAGTACTCGGGGAAGGCGACGATGAACTGCCGCACCTGCTCCACGAGCGTCGGAACCAGGAAACCGAGCGCTACGCCGAGCACTGCGAAACCGATCAGGTAGCACAGACCCACCGCCAGGCCGCGCTTCATCCCGCGTCGCTCAAGAGCGGCCACAGGCGCGCGAAGCATGAATACGATGACGATGCCCAGCAGGAACGGCACGAGCGCGCTCGACACCCTGCCGAGGAGCCACCCCGCTCCCGCAAGCAGCAGACAGATGCCGACGATGGCCCAGGTCACGATCAGGGCCTGCAGCCACCGGTCACGCGGCTCGTGGCGCAACAACGTGGACACTCAGACCTCCTCGATGACGATGTGCTCGCGCAGGACGCGGAGCGTCTTGCGCAGGAGCCGCGACACCTGCATCTGCGAGATACCGAGCGTCGTGGCTATCTCCGTCTGCGTCAGCCCCTGGAAGAACCGCAGGTACAGTACCCGCTGCTCCTGCGGAGCGAGGAACTTGAGCGCTTCGGCAAGCGTGGTGCGGTCGTCAACGAGCGCCATCAGCTGATCGTCCTCGCCGATGTACTCGAGGATGCTGAACGAGTCGCTCCCGTCTACGTTCCGGTCGCTCTCAAGGGATACGAAGTTGTAGGCCTCGCTCGTCTCCAGCGCTGCGAGGACGTCTTCGGCTGTGACATGCAGGTACGCCGCTATCTCGATGATCGTCGGGGACCGCTGCAGCTGCTGCGTGAGGGCGTCCACCGCCTGGTTCACCCTGAACGACAGCTCCTGGAGCCGGCGGGGCACCTTGATCGCCCAGCCCTTATCGCGGAAGTATCGCTTGAGCTCGCCCACGATCGTAGGTGTGGCGTACGTCGTGAACTCCACTTCGCGGTCCGTGTCGAAGCGATCGATCGCCTTGATGAGGCCGATCGTGCCGACCTGGATGAGGTCGTCGATGGGCTCACCCCGGTTGCGAAAGCGGCTCGCAAGGTACTTCACAAGGTTCAGGTACATGGTGATGAGTTCGTCCCGCGACTCCTCATCACCATGCTCGTGGAAGTGGATGAACAGCTCGCGCGTGCGGACCTTGTCCCAGACGAGCCGCCGCTCCTGTCGCTTGGCGCTCCTAGGCAACGTCGTCTCCTGACGACGAGACACGGCGGCAGAGCCGGAGCGTGCATGCACCGGCCTCGTGAGAGATGGCGAACTCATCGCACACCGATTGCAGGATGAACTCGGCGTAGCTGCCGGAGGTAGTGTGCCCGCCCTCGGGAGTGCAGCATTCCGGCAGAGGGCCGACCTCGACTCGCAGCTCGCCGTCATCAAGGATGAAGGCGAACGTCACGTCGGGCTGATCGCCCGCGCACTCGCACGCGTAGACGAACGCCTCCTCGGCAGCCATCCGCACGTCGTCCACCTCGTCGTAAGACATGCCGAGCCTCGCCGCAAGCTCCGCCGCCGTCATCCGCACGGTCCGCGCGTACTCACTGCGCGCCGGAACGACCAGCGTGACACGGTCCTTACTCATGGGTCCTCCTTGAGGCATGCGCCCCGACCAAGTGCTTCATGACTTGCGGAACGACCGCGCGACCCGTGCGACGCCACTGGCGAGCGAGTTGATAGGTGCCCGGATGATGCCGGTTGCCGTGGAAACCGCGTCCCCGACCTCCTCGGCCTGCGTGACGATCGCGTCCACGCGCAACAACTCGGCGTTGAGCGCATCCACCGTGATGTCCGCCTTGTCGAGCAGCGGAACAAGCCGACTCCGAACGTCCTCGACGGCCTCGAGTAACCGCTGCACGGCCTTGAGCAGCACGCGGAGCACGTAGATGGCCGCGATCACGAGAACGATCGTGATGACGGTGAGGGCGATACCGAGCGCGCCTGAGATGTCCACGTCGAGCCCCCTTGCGATTCTTGCCGCACGATACCCGCTCAGTGTAGCAAAGGCCGTGGTCAGCACGAATCGGGATCGCTGCCTTCACGGACGCTCTCACTACCGTCGTCTGCCGCCTTCGGACGGTAGTACCGGCGGCCGGCGAGTCCGTCGGGGAGGTACTGCTGCTCGACACGGGCACCCGGATGGTCGTGCGGGTACTGGTACGCCGGGTAGGCATCTGCGCCCGGGCGGTGACGATCCCGCAAGTGGTCGGGCACGAGCCGTCCCTCGCCCTCCCGGACGTCGCGCAGCGCCTCGTCGATCGCGAGGTACGCCGCGTTGCTCTTCGGGGCCAGCGCGAGGTAGATCGCGGCATGCGCGAGGTTGATGCGCGCCTCCGGCCACCCGATCGACTCGGCAGCCTTGAACGCAGCGTGAGCCACCAGCAGCGCCCGGGAATCGGCCATGCCGACGTCCTCCGAGGCGAAGATCATCATCCTTCGGGCGATGAACTTCGGGTCCTCGCCACCGTGCACCATGCGTGCCAGCCAGTAGACCGCCGCATCGGGGTCGCTCCCCCGCATCGATTTGATGAACGCCGAGATGATGTCGTAGTGCACATCGCCGGTCTTGTCGTACGGCACCGCGCGCACTGCCGTGGCGCGCGTGACCTCGTCGGCGGTTATCGCACCGCCCTGGCGGGTCATCCCGGCGAGCTGTGCCGCGAGTTCGAGCGTGGTGAGCGCGATACGTGCATCTCCGCCGGCAAGCGTCACGATCAGATCGAGCGCCTCCGGCTCGATCGAGACCGTCTCCCCGAGCCCTCGCTCGGCATCCTCCAGCGCACGGCTTACGATCGTTCTGATGTCGTCATCGGCAAGCGGCCCGAACTCGACGATACGCGAGCGGCTGATGAGAGGCGCGTTCACTTCGAAGAACGGATTCTCGGTGGTGGCGCCGATGAGGACCACCAGGCGGTCTTCCACAGCGTGCAGCAGCGCGTCTTGCTGCGACTTGTTGAACCGGTGGATCTCGTCGATGAACAGCACCGTGCGGCGACCCGTCATCTTGAGCCGCTCCCGCGCCTGATCGATCACGGCGCGAACGTCCTTCACTCCAGCATTCACCGCCGAGAGCTCGGTCACGTGAGCCTGCGTCATCCCCGCGATGATGCGGGCGAGGCTCGTCTTACCGGTGCCCGCAGGACCGTACAGGATGAGCGACGAGAGCGCATCGAGCTCGATCGCCGTCCGGAGCACTGTGCCGGGACCGAGCGCGGCAGCCTGCCCGACGAACTCATCGAGGGTGCGGGGGCGCATGCGCGCCGCGAGTGGGGCAGCCTCTTCGAGGCGCCGCTCGGCTGCGTCATCAAACAGATCGCGCACGGTTAGCGGGTTGCCCGCTCCACCTCACGCCGCACGATCTTCTGCTCGGCGTAACCCCTGGAACGCCAGGTGATGTAGCCGCCGCCGTCCACGATGATGATGTACGGAGTGCTGGCTACGCCGAGTTCGCTGGCGTAGGTGACCGCACCGAGGGTAGCCGGGTTGTTGTTGTCGGCGCCCACGCTGAAGGTGACGAGGTCGATGAGGCCCCGGTACTCGCCCATGACCGCGTCGATCTCCGCGAGCACGGTCGCTGTGACTTGCTGGCCGTCGTCGTAGAAGACGATCATCATCGGGCGGCCCGCTGCGAGCTTGTCCGTAAACACGGCCGGAGTGTCGGTCGTGGTGAAGGACGGGAAGGCCATCGGAGCGAGGTCGGAGTCGTTCGCCGACTTGTCGGCGACCACTTCCTCTTCGGGGTCCGCTGCGGGCGTTGCCGCGTCGGTCTCGGTAGCCTCCTCCTCGGCGGGGGCCTCCTCGCCGCCACAACCGACGAGCGTGAGTGCGAGCGCTGCTACGAGTAGTGCTGCGACGATCTTGCGCATCTGGGTCCTCCACTGCCGAATGGCACAGCCGAACCCCGCCCTGCGTGGTCGGCCGGGTGAACCTGCCTAAGCAGGTGGGTGCCCGCACCGTGAGTTCGTGCTTCCCCGAAGGGCTACCAGTTCCTCACGAAATGTAGGGCTCCCGGTCAAGAAGTGTTGGCTCAACCGCTGACACCGATTCCACGCAAGGCAAGGCACCATCATGGTAGCACCCTGCACACCGCAGTGCATCCGTCCCCGCTGGCGACGCCGGTACCGCCGGCCCGGGAAGCGCGGTCACTCGTCCCCCGCGCGCGACGCGTCGAGCGCCGCCCGGAGATCCGCGATGCGATCGTCGTCGGGGAACGATTCCTCGAGCACGTCGAGTACAGCCCCGGCATCGTCGAGCTGGCCGAGCGACCCGAGCGTGCGAGCGTACATGATGCCGGGCTCAGCGTAGTCCGGATCAGAATCCCAATCGTCCACGAGCAGCAGGCGGGCGTCTTCGTAGCGCTCGAGCTGCAGGCAGGCAAAGGCGCCGAGTGTCCGCGCTTCGAGGCCGCTCGGGTAGACCTCGATGCCCCGTGCCGCAACATCGAGTGCCAGCTCGTAATCCCGGGTCTGCACGTCAGGGAGATCGAGCAGGAACCGGGTGTAGCGGACATAGGTCAGGTACTCGGCCCGGGAGAAGCGGACGAGGTCTTCGTAGGCCATGACCGCGGTCTTGACGGCGTCATCGTCCCTGACGGGCTCTGACGCCTCAAGCGCCGCAACAGCGAGGATCCCTGCACGCCGCACGCGATACTCGTACGTCCACGGCGAGTACGAGACCGCAGACTCGGCGAGTTCGAGCGCACGCTCTCCGGTGGTTTCAAGCGAGCGCACGTACCGGTTCTCCGCAACCAGGGTGAGACCCCCCACAGCGCTGGCTGCAAGCGCAATCACGACAAGCCCGGCAGCAATCCCGCTCAGGGCGTTCTTCCCGGGCTCGGCGACCCGCATCGCCACCATGCCGATGAGCACGCCGAGACCGAGCGCCATGACCACATTCGAGGAGATGGACGAGGGACCGAAGAGGAGATAGACGACATGGCCGAGCACCGCCGCGAACCATGCGGCGTACAGCGTCCGGTCGGGATCTCCGCCCCGCGCAAACACGACCTTGCCCGCACCCGCGGCGATCATCGCGAGGAACGCGAGTCCCACGAGAAGCGCCGGTACGCCAAGCGTCGCAGCTACCATGATCGGCAGGTTGTGCGCATCGTCGATGATGTTCTTGTACCCACCAAGGATCTCATGCTCGGTGGAGCGAGTCTCGTAGTGCCCGTAGCGGAACGAGTCGGGGCCGACACCGAGCAACGGATGTGCGGCCGCGACACGGATCCCCGTCTCCCAGATCACGATGCGGCCCGAGCCCGAATCGCGGTCGCCGGAGAACATGTCCGCAACGCGTCGCGTAATACCCTCGCGGGCCGTGACGCCGGCCCCGACAAGGAGCAACAGCACAAGAGCGATCGCGATGAGGTCTGCGCGTTCGAACCGGGTCTTCGAGCGTACGAGATGGACGACGCCGACCACTCCGGCCGCAAGCGCACCGAGCCAGGCGCCACGCACCTGCGTGAGCAGCAGCGCGACGATGCAGATCCCGAAGGCCGCCCACCAGGCGAGACGGAGACGGCCCTTGTCCTCGGAAAGCGCGAGACCGGCCGCAAGAACCGACGGCAGGATCAGATACCCGCCGAGTGCGTCCCTGTTGCCGATCGTTGCGATGGTGCGGGCCAGCGCCGAGTCCGGGGCGCCCCAGGAGGCGGGGTCCAGCCCGGCGGCCTGCAGGAGCGCATAGGCGGCGACAAGCACGCCGCCGAGCACAACAGCGGTCGCAAGGCGTCGCCTGGCCGCAGCGTCAGAGGCCATCTGCACGACGAGAAGGACCAGGCCGCCGAGCACGAGCAGCGTGAGCAGACCCTGCCGGTACTGGTAGCTGCCGAAGATCGCGGTGGGAGGGTTCAGTGAAGCCAGGGCCGAAACCGTCGCAATCCCCGCAAGTGCCAGCAGCAGCCACAGAGCGGGCGTCCACCTGATGCCGTCCTTGCGGGCGATGGCGGTCCTACCCCAGCCGACGGCCGCGATCAAGACGAGCAGGGCCATCGTCAGCACCTTGGGGGAGCGGATCGTGTCGTACGCAAGAGCGGACGACAGGCCGAAGCCGCTCAGGTTGACGGTGATGATCGGCACGAGCACAGGCAGGAGGAGGAGCGGTATCCACGCAGCACGGGGGAACGGCGCGGTCTCGTCCTTGACGGTCATGAAGCGGCCTCCCGGAATCGGCGTTTCGACCATAGTATCGGAACCGCATGCGCCGCTCAGTCCGTCTTCAGGTGCACCTCACGCAGCTGCCGCTGGCTCACGACGTCCAACGCCCACGCTACGCTCCGTCGGGGTCTTTCGTGACGGCTGTCAGCTGCTCGGTCAGCCTGCGGTGCAACAGCACGTAGCCTGCCGCAAGCGCGACACCTGCGAGCACGATGAGCGCCGCCACGAGCGGCGTCTCGATGCGGCTCCACGCGGCCACCCCCGCCAGCGCGACGACGGAGACGGCGCCCACGATCCGGGTCCACCGGCCGTAGCCGATCGAGGAAAGGTTCCACTGGTAGAAGTTGCCGATGAACACGAGCGCCACCGAGGCGACGATCACGATAGCAGCCGCGACTATGGTGGTCAGCGACATTGCAGGCCCCTAGTCGGTCTTCAGGTGGACTTCGCGCAGCTGCCGCTGGCTCACCACGTCCGGCGCACCGGTGAGCGGATCGGCGCCCGAGGAGGTCTTCGGGAACGCGATCACGTCGCGGATGGAGCTCGCACCCGCAAGCAACATGATGAGACGGTCGAGCCCGAGCGCGATGCCGCCGTGGGGCGGTGCACCAAAGCCGAGCGCCTCAAGCAGGAAGCCGAACTGCGTGCGGGCCTCTTCTTCGGTGTGGCCGAGGCGTGAGAGGACGCGCATCTGCAGGTCGGCGTTGTGGATGCGGAGCGTGCCGCCACCGATCTCGTAGCCGTTCATCACGAGATCGTAGCTGTACGAGCCCACCTCGAGCGGCGCAGACTCGATCTTCTCGATGTCCTCCGAGCGCGGCATCGTGAAGGGATGGTGGTTCGCGGCGTACCGTCCCTCTTCGGCGTCGTACTTGAACATCGGGAAGTCCACGACCCACAGCACGTCAAAGCCGTGCCGTGGAACCTCGAGCTCGTCGGCCATCTTCAGGCGCAGCACGCCGAGCACCTCGTTCGCGAGGTCGTGCTCGTCGGCGATCATCAGCGCGAGGTCGCCCGGCTCGATGGCGAGCGCCTCCTTCATGCCCTCCATCTCGGCCTCGGTGAAGAACTTGGCGATCGGAGAGCGTACGTCACCCGCCGACGGGAACGCGACCCACGCGAGGCCCTTCGCGCCTGCGTCGAGCGCCACCTGGTTCAGCGCATCGATCTTCCCGCGACTCCAGTCGCCGGCGCCCTTCGCGTTCAGCCCTTTGACGCGACCGCCGGAGGCGAGTGCGGCCGCGAACACCTTGAACTCGCTTGCGGCGAACACGCCCTTCAGGCAGTGAAGCTCCATGCCGAGGCGTGTGTCCGGGCGGTCGGAGCCGAAACGGTCCATCGCCTCGGCGTACGTCATGCGGCGCAGCGGTATCTGGAGGTCGACGTCGGCTTCCTTCATGACCTCGTGCATGACGTCTTCCATCAGTGCAAGCACGTCGTCTTCGGTGACGAACGACATCTCGATGTCCACCTGCGTGAACTCGGGCTGGCGGTCGGCGCGCAGGTCCTCGTCGCGGAAGCAGCGGGCGATCTGGTAGTAGCGCTCGATGCCGCCCACCATGAACAGCTGCTTGAACAGCTGCGGCGACTGCGGGAGGGCGTAGAACTTGCCCGGACTCATGCGGCTCGGCACGATGAAGTCGCGTGCGCCTTCGGGCGTGGACTTGCCGAGGATCGGGGTCTCCACCTCCATGAAGCCGCGGCCCTCGAGCGAACGCCGGAAGCGCTGCACAACGCGATCGCGCAGGGCGAGCGCCGAGAAGACCTCGGGGCGCCGGATGTCGAGATACCGGTAGCGCATGCGCGTGACCTCGTCGGTCTCGATGCCCGCCTCGATCTCGAAGGGCGGCGTCTCGCTCGCGTTGAGCACCTCGGCCGAGGTCACCACGACCTCGACCTCACCCGTGACCATGCCCGGATTCTCGGTACCGTCGGGACGGCGGCGCACCATGCCGGTGAGCTTCACGACCCACTCGGGACGCACCGTCTCGGCGGTCACGAACGCCGCACCCGCGGTGTCTGGATCGAAGGTGGCCTGCACGATGCCGCTGCGGTCGCGAAGATCGATGAATATGAGGCCGCCGTGGTCGCGGCGCTTGGCCACCCATCCGGCGAGCGTAACGGTCTCGCCGATGCTGGCTGCCGTGAGCGAACCGGCCGTGTGCGTGCGGATGGAGTAGCGTGCGTCGAACATCCGGATGGGTCTCCTCTTAGCCGAGTGCGGCGGTCACGGCGGCCGCGACCGCGCCGAACGCCACACGTGTCTCTTCTTTGGTGCCCATATCGCGCAAGGTGAACTCGCCGGAAGCCAGTTCGTCGGGGCCGACGACGGCCACGAAGCGTGCGCCCAGCCGGTCCGCCTGCTTGAACTGCGCCTTCAGACTGCGCTGTTGGTGGTCGAGCTCGGTCGCCACCCCAGCGTCGCGGAGCGCCTGCGCGAGCGCGAACACTTCGGCGGACACGCTCTCGTCCACCCGCGCCACGTACACCTCGGCGCGCGCGGGCGCCGGGATGCCCACGCCGGCGGCCTCCATGGCAAGCAGCGTACGCTCGAAACCGAGCGCCCAGCCGAGGCCGGGTGTCGGAGGCCCGTCGTACTCCTCCATGAGGCGGTCGTACCGCCCTCCCCCGCCGATGCCGTTCTGCGAGCCGAGGCCAGCGTCCACCTGGACCTCGAAGACCGTGCGCGTGTAGTAGTCGAGCCCGCGCACAAGCTTCGGCTCCTCGATGTACGGGATGCCGAGTCCGTCGAGAAGCGACTTCACGGCCGCGTAGTGCGCCGCGCAGTCGTCGCAGAGTTCGTCTCGCAGCAGCGGTGCGGCGGCCATCACGGCCACGCAGCCGGGGTTCTTGCAGTCGAACGCGCGTAGCGGGTTCGTGTCCGCGCGGCGGTTGCACTCCTCGCACAGGTCCGCCGAATGGTCGCGGATGTGCACTGCCACCTTCGCGCGGTACGCCGGCCTGCAGTGCTCGTCGCCCATGGAGTTGAGGAGCAGCCGCATGGTGTCCGCCGGGATGCCGAGTGCCTCGAAGTACCGCCAGAGCACCGTGATGACCTCGGCGTCAGCGGTCGGCCCGGCGGCGCCGAGCAGCTCGATGCCGATCTGCCAGAACTGCCGCATGCGGCCCTTCTGGGGTCGCTCGTAGCGGAACATCGGCCCGGCATAGTACAGCTTGGATTGAGCGCCGTTGGCCGTCAGGTTGTGCTCGAGCGCCGCGCGCACCACGCTCGCGGTTCCCTCGGGACGCAGCGTGAGCGAACGCGGCGGGTTACCGCGGTCGAGGAACGTGTACATCTCCTTGGAGACGATGTCGGTGGCCTCGCCGATCCCGCGCGTGAAGACCTCGGTGTGCTCGAACAGCGGCGTGTACACCGGCTCGTACCCGTACCGCGCGAACAGCTCCTGGGCGGTGCGCTGCAGGTGTTCCCAGGCACGCGCCACGTCGGGCAGCATGTCGGCGGTGCCTTTGGGTGCACGAGCGTTCACTGACGAGCGCCTTTCGGGAGGGATACCTGCGGGTTCACAGTGTAGACCATGCCGTGGCTCACGTCCCTATCGGATGCAGACGTCGCCCTATCCGTCGTGCGAAGCAGCGCTCGCGACGCTTCGCCTCACGCGCCGCCACATGAGCGCACCTGCGATGACCGCAGCAACCTCGACCACATGCTTCACGATGATCGCGGGCACGAGGTCCCCGCCGAGCGCGCCGAGGTCGTGCGTGTTGAACGTGATGACCCGCGGGATGCCGCCGATGACGATCCAGATCAGCGCGAGATTCGCGAAGCGTGTGAGCGTGGGGTAGGCGCGTGCGAGCGCCTCGAGATCCCCGGGCGCGCCGCGACGGGCCCGGCGCTCGAGCGTCCACATGATGACCGCGGCGCCGATGAGCGTGGCAGTGGCCACGTCGTGGAAGTAGTTGTTCATGATGATCAGGATGTCGAGCACGATCATGTCCTCTCGTCTTCGGCCCTAGCCGACGTCGTCGCCCGGCGCGCGGAGGCTCTCAGCTCCGAGGCGGGCCTGTGGTTCATGCGCGCGGGAAGAACGGGTTGACCCGCCGCTCCCGGCCGATGGTCGTCTCGGGGCCGTGGCCCGGGTAGACACGTGTCTCGTCGGCAAGCGACGCCAATCGGGCGATCGAGCGGCGCATTGCGATCATGTCGCCACCGGGGAAGTCGGTGCGGCCGATACTGCCGGCGAAGAGCGTGTCGCCGCTGAGGAGATGGCCATCCGAGAACAGGCAGACCGAGCCGGGCGTGTGCCCGGGCGTGTGGAGCACCGTGAGCATCACGCCTCCAGCCACGATCGTGTCTCCGTCGCCGAAGGTCCGGTCGGCCGCAGGCGCGCTCACGTCGAATCCGAAGAGCGCGCCGCCCGAACCCGCCGCGCTCGTGATCGAGGCCGCATCGGCCTCATGGATGAGAAGGGGGGCTCCAGTAAGCCCAATGAGCTCGGCAACCGCACCGATATGGTCGAAGTGTCCGTGTGTGAGCACGATCGCCTCGACCGGAGCATCATCGAGCGCACTGACGATGGCTTCCACCTCATCGGCGGGGTCGGTCACAAGCACCGGACCACCATCTCCGTCATCGATGAGCCAGCAGTTGGTGTCGAGCGGCCCAAGCGTGAGTCGGCGCACCCTCACGCCTCGCCACCCCGCCTCTTGCCGCTGTCGGGCATCGTGCGCTGCGCGTCGAAGACCCCGTCTACAGCGCGGACCTGGCTCAGCACGCGCTGCAGCTGGTCCATGTGACCGAGCTCGAAGAGGAACTTCAGGTAGGCAACGCCCTGCCGGTCGGTCGAGATGGCTGCCGACAGCACGTTCACGCCAGCATCGGCGAGCGCGATCGAGACGTCCTGCAGCAGGCGTGTCCGGTCGAGCGCCTCGATGAGGATCTCGACCTGATACGTGCTCGAGGCCTCGGTGTCCCACTCGACATCGAGGATCCGCTCGCCGCTCGATGACACGAGTTCACGTGCGTTCGGGCAGTCGGCCCTGTGAACCGACACGCCACGGCCGCGCGTGACGAAGCCCACGATCGCGTCGCCAGGCACGGGATTGCAGCAGTGCGCGAGGCGCACGAGCACGTCGTCGATGCCTTTCACACGCACGCCTGTGGCGCTCCTGCGGCGCGATGCCGCCCGCGACGGCTGGAGCACCGGAAGCGATACCTCGGGCTCGACCACCGGCACCGGCTCGTCTTTGGCCAGCACCTTGATGAGTTTCGTGACGACTTGCTTGGGGCTCTGCTTGCCGCCGCCGATCGCGGCGAGCAGATCGTCTCCCTCGGAGAGGTTCATGTCACGCGCCACCACGTCGAGTGCCTTGCCGAGCGCGTTCGCCCCCGCATGCATCCCCTGCTTGCGGAGCACCTTGCCGAGCTCGTCCTTGCCCTTCGCGAGGTCGTCTTCGCGGCTTGCCTTGGAGAAGTAGCTCCTGATCTTGCTCCGTGCCGAGGACGTGCGCACCACGTTCAGCCAGTCGCGGCTTGGCCAGGAGCTCTTGTTGGTGAGGATGTCGACGCGGTCACCCATCTGGAGTTCGTAGTCGAGGGTGACGATCGAGCCGTTCACTTTCGCGCCCACGCAGTGGTGACCCACCTCCGTGTGGATCATGTACGCGAAGTCGATCGGCGTGGAACCGCGGCGGAGCGACACCACATCGCCCTTCGGCGTGAACACGAACACCTCGTCCTCGAACAGGTCGATCTTGAGCGCTTCCATGAACTCGCGCGGATCCTTGAGCTCGGTCTGCCACTCGAGCATCTGGCGCAGCCACGAGAGCCGCTCGTCGAACGCCTCGTCAGCGCGGCCGCCCTCTTTGTAGCGCCAGTGGGCGGCGATGCCGTACTCGGCTGTGCGGTGCATCTCCTCGGTGCGTATCTGGATCTCGAGCGGACGGCCTGCCGGTCCGATGACGGTCGTGTGCAGCGACTGGTACATGTTGAACTTCGGCATCGCCACGTAGTCTTTGAATCGGCCCGGCACCGGCTTCCAGATGGAATGCACCGTGCCGAGCGCGCCATAGACGTCCTTGACCGACTCCACGATCACGCGCAGAGCGATGAGGTCGTAGATCTCGGAGAAGTCCTTACCGCGGTACGTCATCTTCTGGTAGATGCTGTACAGGTGTTTCGGCCGCCCCGAGATGTCGCTCTCGACGCCGATCGCCTCGAGCTCGCTCGAGAGCTGGTCGATCACCTGGTGCAGATACGCCTCGCGCGCGTCCCGGCTCTCGGCCACCATCTTCTGGATCTGCGCGAACTTCTTCGGCTCGAGGTAGTAGAACGCGAGGTCCTCGAGTTCCCACTTGATCGAGCTGATGCCGAGGCGGTGTGCGAGCGGCGCGTAGATCTCCATCGTCTCGATGGCCTTCCGGTGCCGCTGCTCCTCGGAGAGCGCGGCGAGCGTGCGCATGTTGTGCAGCCGGTCGGCGAGCTTGATGAGGATGACGCGGATGTCCTTCGCCATCGCGATGAGCATCTTGCGCATGTTGTTCGCCTGCGCCTCGGCAAGCGATGAGAACTTGATGCGTCCGAGTTTGGTGACGCCGTCCACGAGCACTGCCACCTCGTCGCCGAACAGCTCGCGGATCTCCTTGATGCTCACCGCGCTGTCCTCCACCACGTCATGAAGGATCGCGGCCTGGAGCGTGGCGGTATCGAGGTTGAGTCCCGCGAGGATCATCGCGACCTCGAGCGGATGGCTGATGAACGGCTCACCGCTCTTGCGCATCTGCCCGGCGTGGTGTTCGAGGGCGAAGTTGTACGCCTCCTCGATCCCTTGCAGGTCTGCCGAGGGGTTGTAGGAGCGGATCTGCGCCTCTATGCCTTCGAGCGTCACCGACATCGAGGGTCTCCGAGCGTCACGATTCGGTCTGCGGGGGTCGTGTGGGCAGGATAGGACGATTGAACGCGTGCAGCAACTCATCCGCCGGCGCCTCGAGGGCGCGGACGCGGAACGCTTCGAAGCCGTCGAGCTCGTCCAGGCCTTCGGCATACCGCACGGAACTCGCCAGATCGAGCTTCTGTTCCGGCGCGGGCAGCAGCACTAGCCGCCGATAGGCGCCGTATCCTTCGCTTGTGAGCAGCCCGAGCTCCCGGAACACGCCGATGCCGGTGGAAACGCCCTTGTCGTTCAACGTCGCCTTCGGGCGCCTACGCTTCACGCGCTCGGCGAGGTCCGCGTTCGTGGTCTCGACCGTGCCGTCGCCCTCGCCCGCGATGTCCTTCAGCGCCAGGTAGAGCGCCGCAAGATCATCGCGCGAAGGAGCTGCCGACTCGAGGATCATCCGGTTCAGGTGCGCGTCTTTGGGGCCGAAGAGCAGATGCACGGATGCGGGATCGCCGTCGCGTCCGCCACGGCCGCACAGCTGGTTGAACTCGACCTCCCCCATCGGCAGATGGTAGAGCGCTACGTGCCGCACGTTCGGGATGTTCACTCCCTCGCCGAAGGCGCTCGTCGCGACCACGACGGTGATGTCGCCGGTACGAAACGCACGCTCGACCGCGTGGCGCGATTCGCGCGTCATCCCGCCGTTGTAGAACGCCACCCGGTGCAGCAGCCGGGGAACCCGCGAGCGCAGCTGCCGCGCGAGCTTGACCGACGTGTCGCGGCTATTCACGTACACGATCATCTTCTCGCCCGCCGACGCGAGCGACGCGATCCGCGCCACCCGGTCCTCGGTCCCCCGCCCGTCGGCGATCCGCAGGTTGTCGCGCACCGTTGCGTCGAGCACCACCTCGGTCACGCCGAGGACCGACGCGATCGCCTCGGCGACCTCATCCGGCGCCGTCGCGGTGACCGCGAGAAGCGCCGGACCGCCCAGCGTTTCGAGCGCACGGTCGAGACGCCCGTACGCGGGCCGGTGCCCCGCACGCACCAGTCCGACGTGGTGTGCCTCGTCGACCACCACGAACCCGACGCGAGCCGTCTCGGCGAAGCGCGCCGCGTGATGGTCGAGGAACTCCGGCGTGGTGAGCACCACGTCGAGCGAGCCGTCGGCGAGCGCGGCGAATGCCTCGTCGCGGCCCGTAGGAGATGTCTCGCCTGTCAGTGTGGCCACGGAGCAGCCGATCGCGGCGAACGCGTCGACGAGATGGAACGCCTGATCGGCCACGAGCGCCCTGAGCGGGTAGACGAAGACAGATGCCCGGGCGCACGCGATAGCCTCCCGCGCAGCATGCACATGGAAGATGAGTGACTTGCCGCGCCCGGTCGCCATCACCGCGAGCGTGCGGTGACCCGACGCCAGGTGCGCGAGAGCCTCGGCCTGGGCGGCGTGGAGCGCTCGCTCGCCGATGAAGTGCCGCACGAGCGCCTCGTCGAGTTCGGCAGGGCCGAGCGCCGCGAGCGCCGCACGCAGTTCGAGCGCTTGCCGGCGTGCCTCCTCGTCGGCCTCCTCAAGCGCCCCGCGCCTCGCGACGAGCACGTTCACGCCGAGCGAGGTGCCGTCGGCTCCGCCGGTCACCTCGGTGACCTCGATGTCGTACTCGACGCCGGCATCCACAACTGGAGCGAGCACTGCAGCAAGACGGCGGTTGAGGAACCCCACCTGATCGCCGAACGGGTCGAACAGCGCGCACGCGTTGGCATCGTACGGGTTGTCCGGCTGCCGCTCGAGGCGCAGCGGCGTCCCCGGCTGCAATCGAGCCACGATCTCCTGCCGTCCCTCGAAGCTCACGCCGGCGAGCTTCGTGTGGAACGACTCGGCGTCGGTGATGCCCGCGTACTCGCCGCGGGCGATGATCTCCTCGGCGTGCTCGAAGAGGTCCTCGACGAGCGCCGCGGCCGGGGCCTCCGGTTCGCTCGCGTGCAGCGTGAAGTCGCGCGCGAGCATCTGCACGCGCTCGACGCCGCGCCACTCGGTGCAGTCGAGCTCGAAGGCCACGTCCACGGCCGTGTCGGCGGCCGCAAGCGTCGCGATGTCGGGACAGCGAAACGCTATGGCAGAGACTGCGGCCACACCGTCGTACGCCGTGAAGCGGAGGTGCTCCTCGGCCTTTCCTACCCGCTTCCGGCTGTTCATGAAGACGCCGCGCACGGCTAGAAGCGGCCGCCGATTCCCGTAGCCGAACGGGCCGAGCAGCGCGAGCTCGCTTGCGAGTTCGCGCGAGAGCGCGTCGAGCGGGACCTCGGCATCGATCGGAAGCCGCGCGATGAAATCTGCGGCCGGAAGCGAGGCCAGCAGCGCGTCGAGTCCCTGCCGGAATGCATCGAGCGAGGCAGCAGGAAGCGCCAGGCCGACCGCCATCGCATGTCCGCCATAGCGCTCGAGCATCGGCGCCATCTGCGCGATCGCCGCGTGCAGGTCGATGCCCTCGATGCTCCTCCCCGAGCCCTGGGCCTGCCCGTCCTCGATGCAGAACACGAGCGAGGGCACGCCGAAGCGGCTCGTGAGGCGCGATGCCACGATCCCGCGAACACCCTCGTGCCACGCCTCGCCCGCCACGACCAGAACGCGATCGCCGGGTGTGAACGTGCGCTCCGCCTCGATGAACGCAGCGTCGTAAAGGTCGCTCTCGGCAGCCTGGCGCACGCGGTTGTGCTCGTCGAGCGCATGCGCGAGCGTCTCGGCCTCGGCCGGGTCGCTGCCGAGCAGGAGCTGCACGGCGATCTCCGGGTCGGCCATCCGCCCGGCGGCGTTCAGGCGCGGTGCGAGCGAGTACGCCACCCGGTCGGCGTCGATCGCCTCGGTCGCTACGGCGGCAACGGCGGCGAGCGCAGCCAGACCCGCGCGCGGCGAGCGCCTCATACGCGCGAGCCCGTCGGCCACGAGTGCCCGGTTCGCCGCCACGAGCGGAACGATGTCGGCGACCGTCCCGAGCATCGCCAGATCCGTCAGCTCGAGCCAGACGTCCGGATGACCGAGCCGCTCACCCACGGCCTGCACGAGCGCCAGCGCTACGCCGGCGCCCGAGAGCTCGGGGCCAGCTTCTGCGAGTTTGGGGTTGGCGACGGGGACGCCCTGTGGCACGCCGCCGCCCGGCTCGTGGTGATCGGTCACGACGGCGTCGATGCCATGCCCCCGGAGTGCCGCGATCTCAGCAGCGTTGGAGATCCCGCAGTCCACGGTGATCACCAGGTCGGGCGCGAGGCCGACAAGCCGCTCGAGCGACGCGGCTGTGAGACCGTAGCCCTCCCTGAAGCGATGGGGCACCGTGGCCTCGGCCTCACCGCCCATCGCGCGCAGACCGAGGGTGGCTGTTGCGGCTGCCGAGATGCCATCGAGATCGAAATCCCCGAAGACCACGATGCGCTCGCCCGCCCGCACCGCTGCGGCCACGCGGTCTGCTGCCTCGGGCATGCCGGGGATATCGAACGCGCCCACCCAGTCGCGCGAGAGCGACGGCTCGAGGAACCGGCGGACACCCTCGGGAGTGTCGATTCCCCGGCCGAACAGGATCGATGCGGTGATCCCCGAGAGCCCGGTCGCGGCGGCCAGCGCGGCAACGGCGGTCGCGTCGGCCCGGGCGACGTCCCACCTGCTCTGAGCGCATGCGCCTGTCGTACGGTTCATCGTTCCATTCTACCTATCGGGGCCGACACCTCACGTGAGGTGCCGGCCCCGTGTGTGTCCGTTCGAGTGAGCGCCGCCTACTTGGCCTCTTGCGCCTGGTACTTCTTCTTGAGCGCCTGGAACTTCGGCTCGCGCTCCTTCCACACCGCGTAGAGCGGGCTCGCCAGGCCGACGGAAGAGTAGGCGCCGGCGATCAGACCGATGGCCATGGCGAACGCGAAGTCCCGGAGCGTCTCACCGCCGAAGAACAGCAGCGCGAGTACCGGGATCACCTGCACGAGACCGGTGTTGATCCAGCGCATCAGCATCTGGTTGATCGAGTCGTTCGTCATGTCCATGAAGCTGCGCTTCGAGAGACCGGCCGCGTTCTCGCGGATGCGGTGGAACACCACGATCGTGTCGTACAGCGAGTAGCCGACGATCGTCAGCAGCGCCGCGATCGTGTTCGGTGTTATCTCGCGACCGGCCAGCGCGTAGATGCCGAGCACGATGAGCGCGTCGTGGAACAGCGCGAGCACCGCAGACACGGACATCTTGTACTCGAAGCGGAGCGAGACGTACGCAAGGATCGCGATGAGCGACACGATGAGCGCCAGCACAGCGGCGTTGGTGACGTTCGCGCCCCAGCCCGGGCCGATCGTCGTGACGTTGACGTCCTGCGCAGGGAGGCCCAGCTCGTCCAGGATGACCGAGAACGCCTCCTGTGCAGCGCCCGTGTCGGACTCGGCGGTGCGCACGATGAACCCGCCGTCATCGGTGGGCTGAATGACGGCGTTGGCCGAGTCTGGCACGCCCGCGGTCTCGAGCGCATCGCGCACGGCCTCGGTATCCACGCCCTCGGCCTGGGCGAGCGTCATGACGGTGCCGCCCTGGAACTCGATGCCGAGGGTGAGACCCTTGATGAGCAGCGCGGCCACCGCGATGACCACGAGCGCCACAGACACTGCGAAGAAGATGTTGCGCTTGCCCATGAAGTCGATGCCGCGCCTAGCCACGCTGACCACCGCCCTTCACGCCGAAGAGAGCGGGCGTCTTGGTCATCAGCCCTTCGGCGAGCATGCGCACCACCGGTCCGGTGAACAGGATCGCCACCACGAGGTCGATGATGATGCCCAGGATGAGCGTGAAGGCGAAGCCCTTGACCGGGCCGATCGCGAGGAACCACAGGGCGAGCGCGGAGACCAGCGTCACCACGTCGGCGTCGATGGAGGTCGCGATCGCGTGCCGAACGCCCGACTTGGCGGCGCTGCGGTACGTCTTGCCCGCCTCGACCTCCTCCTTCAGGCGCTCGAAGATGAGGATCGAGGTGTCTGCCGCGACACCGATGGTGAGGATGATACCGGCGATGCCGGGAAGCGTCATCGAGAAGATGTTGAGCGAGGAAAGAACGGCAAGCACCCCGCCGAAGATGACCCCGTAAAGCGCGAGCGAGACCCACGACAGGACGCCGAGACCGCGGTAGTAGAGCGCCATGAACGCCGCAACGAACGCGAGACCGATGAGTCCGGCCAGCAGGCCCTGGTTGAGCGAGTCCTGGCCGAGCGTCGGACCGACCACGCGCGACTCGTCGATCTCGATATCGGCGGGCATGGCGCCGGACTGGAGGACCGCTGACAGCGCCTTGGCCTCATCGACCGTGAATGTGCCGCTGATCTCGGTATCGCCAGTGAGGATCGGCTCCTGCACGGCGGGAGCCGACTTGGCAATGCCATCCAGAACAATCACGACCTGGCCCTGGCTCGCGGACAGCCGGGTTGTCACCTCGGCCCACTTCTCAACGCCGGTCTTGCTCATCGTGACGCTCACCGAGGGGTTGCCGTACTGGTCCGTCGAGATCTGCGCATCGGTGATGACCTCACCGGTCATGAACGCCTCGTACGTGCCCACGTAGGGCTCGTCGGTAAGCTTCGGCAGAGTCGCCGTCGGCTCGGTGGACGAGCGCGCCTCAAGCTGCTGGAGGATGAGCCCCGCCGTGGCGGTGTCGGTGATGCTCGAGAAGTCGATGAACTCGAGCTTGCCGGGCTCGCCGAGGAGCTTGAGCGCCTCCTGCGCGTTGTCGACGCCGGGCAGCTGGATCAGGAATGCAGTCTGGCCCTGACGCTGCACGGTCGCCTCACTGACGCCGAAACCGTTCACGCGCTCGACGAGGATGTCCTCTACGCGCTGCATGGTGTCTTCCGACATGGTCTGGCCCGACAGAGGCTCAGCCGACAGGATGACCGACAGGCCTCCTTTGATGTCGAGACCCTGGGTGATCTTCTCGGAGGGCGGCCACACCTGCCACAGCGAAACGGCTGCAAGCACGGCGATGACCACCAGCGCGATGATGTTGCGAGATCTGGACTCCATCGTGTTGAGCTCACTCCTCACCCGTCACGCCCTGGCAGGCGCTCTCGGACTCTGTGTGCTGGCCGCCGATGCGGCACTTCCTAATCGAGCGACGGCACCTCGGGCTCGAGCTTCTTGGCCACGGCCGCGCGGTCGAACTCGATGACCACGTTCGGTGCTACCTCCACGCCCACGCGACCTTCATCCAACGTCCGAACGGTGCCATAGACGCCGCCGATGGTGGCGACCCGGTCGCCAACCGCCAGAGACGCCATCAGCGCCTGGTGATCTTTGTTGCGCTTCTGCTGCGGTCGTATCAGCAGCAGGTAGAAGGCGAGCGCGATCACCGCGAGCGAAAGCAACTGTCCGTACTGCTCCATGGGAGGACCTCCGAAACGCCGGTCACACAACGACAGCGCGCGACAGCGCGCGCGCATCAACGCATCATAGCATCACGCGAAGCGTGCGCCACTGCCCGAGCGCGATCGCTCATCAGTAGTCGTCGGCGCCCGGGCCACTCCTCCATGCGGCAAGAAACGCCGCATACGTGCCCGACTCGATCGCCTCGCGCGCACGGCGCGCCAGATCGATCAGAACATGCAGGTTGTGTATGGAGAGCAGCGTGGAGCCGAGCATCTCTTTCGAGGAGACGAGGTGCCTGAGGTACGCACGCGTGTACGTGCTGCAGACCGGGCACGAGCACGCCGGATCGAGCGGACCGAAGTCCCGCGTGTACTTCGCGTTCCGGAGGTTCATCCGCCCCTCCGAGGAGAACGCGGTCCCCATCCGCGCGGTACGCGTGGGCAGCACACAGTCGAAGAGGTCCACGCCGAGCGCGATGGCCTCGAGCATGGTCGTGGGGTTGCCCACTCCCATCAGATAGCGCGGCCGGTCGGCCGGCAGCAACTCGGTCACGGGAGCCAGGCTTTCCAGCATGAGGTCGTGCGGCTCCCCCACCGAGTAGCCCCCGATGCCGTAGCCCGGAAAGCCGACCTCGGCCAGACGCGCCACGCTCTCGGCCCGGAGGTCGTCGAAGACGCCGCCCTGCACGATGCCGAACAGCGCCTGGTCTTCCCGGGTGTGCGCTATCTTGCACCGCTCCGCCCACTCGGCCGAACGGCGGACCGCGTCGGCCACGAACGACTTCTCGGCAGGGTACGGGGGGCATTGGTCGAGCTGCATGATGATGTCAGCGCCGAGCGCCTCCTGGATCGCCATGTTGTCCTCGGGGGTCCAGAAATGCTTGGCGCCGTCGAGGATCGAACGGAAGCCAACGCCCTCGTCGGTGACCTTCACGGTGTCGGCGAGGCTGAAGACCTGGAAGCCTCCCGAATCGGTGAGGATCACGCGGTCCCACCCCATGAAGCAGTGCAACCCTCCCGCGTCCCGCACTACCTCCGCGCCCGGCCGCAGGAACAGGTGGTAGGTGTTCGCCAGCACCACGTGCGCCCCGATACCGCGAAGCTGATCGGGGGTGACGCCCTTGACGGTCGCGCGCGTCCCGACCGGCATGAACATCGGGGTCGGAACGGTACCGTGCGGGGTCACGAAGGAACCCGCGCGTGCGGCAGTGGTGGCGTCGGTGGCTCTCACCGTGAAGTCGAAGAATGCCATGCGCGGATTCTAGCAGGCCGAGGGGTATGCTGGTGCCTGAACGAACCCGATGCAGGTCGGCCGCGTCTTAAAGGAGTGGATGTTGGTCACTCACGAGATGAGCGACCTTGAGCTGGCGCAGGCGGCGGCGCGCGGAGAAGAGGCGGCGTTCTCCTCGATCATCCGCGGGAACGCCGACGCTGTGTACGGTCATGCGCTGCGTTTCTTCGGCGATCCGCATGCCGCGGAGGACGCGACGCAGGAGGTGTTCATCAAGGTGTTCCGCACCATCGGCAGCTACGACGGACGCTCCCGGTTGAGCACGTGGCTCTACCGCGTGACGCACAATGCGTGCCTCGACATGGCGCGCAGCGGCCGCCGCATACCGCAGCCGGTGGATCCCGTGACCTTCGAGCCGATTCCGGCCGCCGACTTCGCCGACGACGTGGTCTTCGCAGGCGCGCTCGAGGCTGCGATGGCGACGCTCGCTCCCGAAGATCGTGACGCACTCGGCGCCGTGACGCTCTTCGGCCTGTCATACCAGGAGGCCGCATCGGCGCTCGATGTCCCCGTCGGCACCGTCAAGTCCCGCGTCTTCCGCGCACGCCGTGCGCTCGCCGCAGTCCTCTTCGCCCCGGAGGGAGGTGTCGAGCATGAACTGTCCGCAGGTATGTGAGGTGCTCTCCGCCGCACGCGACGGAGAACCAGTGGACCCAACGATGCTCACCGAGGCCCGTACGCACAGCGAAAGCTGCCGCGAGTGCGCCGAGTTCGTCACGCTGCTCGGCCGGCTTGACACGGCTCCCGCCCCGCGGGCGTCCGAGGACCTCCTGGCACGCCTCGAGGCGCGGACAGCGGTGGTCGCCGCCGACTTGCGCGAAGCACCTCCCCGCGCAATCGCCGACGAGCCCGGGCACGCCGGTGTGCACACGTCGCGCCCCCGCACATCATGGCTCCCGCGGTTTGCGGCGTTGGCATCGGCTGCTGTGGTGATCGTCGGCGCGCTCACCGTCGCCGGGCTCGTGCTCGTCGGAGGCCAGGCGGCAAACGAGCAGGTCGCCGAGGAATCGCTCCGTTCCGCGGAGCCCGCCCCTGCGGGCAGCGCAGACGACAAGACGGGCGCCGAGAGCGACACCGCCGCGGTCCTCACGCAAGCCGTCGCTCCCGCCTACGTCACATTCGGCACCGAGGTGTGGACGCTCGTCCAGGCCGCGTCACCGGACCCGTCTTCGCTCGTCACCGCAGGCGTCGTGACCAGCACCCTCGACGGGACGGGCGGCGACAACCCCGCCTACTTCACGGCCACCGACACCTCGGCGCTCTACGTGAAGACCACCGACGGCCGCTATCTCGCCTTCGAGCGCGTCATCCGCACCCTTGGCCGCAGCGAGTACGTGCTTGTCAGCGGCACGCAGATAACCGCCTTCGGCACGTGGCCGACGCTACCGGAGCGCTTCGAACCGCCGACAGAGGCGGACGGCTCGCCGACGTTTCGCTACTTCGGATTCGATGACGAGCATCTCGACGTGTACGTCCCGCTCGGCGGCAGGATCCAAGACGCGTTCGCCCTCGCGCCCGGCTCGCCGATCGACGACCCGGCGGCCGGCAATCCGAACTGGACGTGGTGGGAGCGGCTCGAGTGAAGGCCGCTAGAGGATGAGCATCGCGTCGCCGAAGGACAGGAACCGGTAGCGCTCGGTGCGGGCGATGTCGTAGGCATGCATCACGAGGTCCCGGCCGGCGAACGCGCTCACCATCATCAGCAGCGTCGAGCGCGGGATGTGGAAGTTCGTGATGAGTGCGTCGGCCACGCCGAAGCGGAAGCCGGGCAGGATGTAGAGGTCGGTCGAACCTTCGGACGCCTCCACCAGACCCGTCTCCTCGTTGAACGCGCTCTCCACCGCGCGCACGGATGTCGTGCCGACGCAGATCACGCGGCTCCCGCGCGCACGTGCGTCGTTGATCGCATCGGCCGCCGTCGCCGGAACGCGGTAGTGCTCGGTGTGGATCGGGTGCTGCGTGGGATCGTCCTCGGAAACGGGCCTGAACGTATCGAGCCCGACATCGAGCTCCACGGTGGCGATGTGCACGCCCGCTCGCTGCGCCTCGTCAAGGATCTCGGTGGTGAAGTGCAGTCCGGCCGTCGGCGCCGCGACGCTGTGCTCCTCGGCCGCGTAGACGGTCTGATACTCCGAGGGGTCGTGCAGCGGCTCGGTGATGTAGGGCGGAAGCGGAAGTTCGCCGAGCCGATGGACGGCGTCGAGGAAGGTACCCGCGGTCGTGTGGAACTGGATGAGGCGGGCGCCCGACTCTTCGATCACGTCCACCACAAGACCGGTGAGCTCTCCAGCACCGAAGGTGATGCGCGCACCGGGCTTGAGGCGCCTCCCGGGCTTGACCAGGCACTCCCAGCTGTCGCCGTAGGCCCGTCTCAGCAACAGGACCTCCACGACGCCGCCGGTCTCATCCTTCGCGCCGTGGAGCCGGGCCGGGAGCACCCGGGTCTCGTTCACCACAAGCACGTCGCCGGGCTCGAGGTACTCCAGCACGTCGCGGAACGAGCGGTGATCGATCTGCCCGCTCGTGCGTTCGACCACCATGAGACGACACGCGTCGCGCGGTTCGGCCGGATGCTGGGCGATGAGCCCGCTCGGCAGCTCGTACTCGAAATCGTCGGTCTTCACTGGTACACCCCTTCACCTGCCGCGTCTCACGCAGTGTACCCTAGCCCGCATGCGCCCTAGCGCTTCCGGCGCGCTTCCCGACGCTCGGCGCGCTCCGCCTCGGCTTCGGCCATGCTGGGAGCACACCCGCAGTAGTTCTGGCGATACATGCCGAGGGCGCGCGAGCGTCGCGTCGCCTCCGGGTACCGCTCGCGAAAGTCGGTCACGAGAAACGCCACCCCTTCGGCCGCGCACGCCTGCTCGCCCATCGCCCGGATAGCGTCCGGGTCCTGGTAAGGGCTCACGGTCAGCGTCGTTGCTACCGCGTCGCATCCGCAGCGCGCGGCCTCGGCCGCCGCCATGCCGATGCGTAGGGCATAGCACGCATGACAGCGCTCGGGTCGCTTCAGTCCGGCCGTCGCCTCCGCCCAGTCCTCGGGCTCGTACGGCAGCTCGACCACGGTGATGCCCGCCTCGTCGGTGTACGCGAGCAGCGTGTCCCGGCGGCGTGCATACTCCTCGGCGGGGTGGATGTTCGGGTTCGCGTATACCACCGTGACGTCGTGGTCGGCCGCGAGCGCATCGTACGGCTCGAGCAGGCACGGTCCACAGCACGCGTGAAGCAGGACCTTCACCGCGTCACCTCCACGAGCAGTGTACCGCCGTGCCCGTCGCACATGTCAGCCGACGAACGCCGAGGCGAGCGTGACCAGGCCGAACAGCACGAAGATGACGCCTGAGAACCGTGCGATCGTCCGCCGCGGCAGCTTCGCGCCGAGCACGGCGCCGACCACGATGGCCAGCGCGTCGGCCGCCAGAAAGCCGAGTGCCGAACCGAGCCACACGCCAAGGGCGGTCGACATCGTACCGGCCTCCGGCGCGGCGATGCCGTCAGCGACCGCACCGAGCGTTCGGAGGGCAGCGGCCGGATCGGCGGCGATCGAGACCGTCATGAGCTGGGTCTTGTCGCCGAACTCGGCCAGCAGCAGCGCGGCGGCAACCGTGAGGACCGGCCCCAGCGCCAGCTTGCGCGCGCCCTCCTCCTCGGCTTCGTCCCTGTCGGCGCCCCGCCATGTGACAACACCGAAGACCACGAACAGCACGCCCGCCGCGACGGCGATGACCCGCACGGGCAGCAGCGCGCCCACTGCCTGGCCGAGCGCCACGCTCACAGCCTGCAGGATCGCGATCGCGATGGCAGCGCCGAGCACCACCTTGAGCGGGCGGTACTTCACAGCGAACCCGAGGAGAAGGAGCTGGCTCTTGTCGCCTAACTCGGCGAGGCCCACCAGGATGAACGCGATGAGGAAGGCGGCGCCCACGACGCTACGACCAGGTGAAGAAGTCGTCCGACGCAGTGTCCTCCGACGCGGGTTCGTCGCTCGCGGGCTCGTCGGCGGCGGTCTCTTCGGGCGGCGGACTCACGGCGTCGGTGCCGCCCGCTCGCCGCGCGCGGGTGCGCTCGCGGGCGATCGCGACGACCAGGACGACGATCGCCGCGACGAGCAAGCCGATCAGGATCGGGAGCACCGGCGAGGAGCCGCCGGTCGCGGCCCCCGAGCCGGCGCGCTTCCACTCGACAGCGATCTCGTACGAATCGCCGCTGGCTAGCTGCACGCCAGCGAGCGGGTGAAGCATCGCGCCCGCGTCGTTCGTCTGGACCGTGCCGGAAAGCTCGGGCGTCGTCTTCACCTCGGTGGCGCCCGCCTCCAGGATCACCGACGACGTGACCAGCACGTCCTCGCCAGGATTGGTCCACACGACGGAGCTCTTCATCGTGCTGCCTGAGGCCAAAGGCGCGGGAAGCTGGATCTCCAGCTGCGCGGTGTAGGACTGCTCGACCGTGAGCGTGTAGACGTCCATGTCGCCCACCTGCTCGACGGTGGTCGTCCGGACGGGATCGTCGGCCGGCGCGCCACCGAGGACCTCGCCCGCCCACAGAAGCGTCGCGCCCTTGGGAACCGGCACCGTGATGGTGACCGGGAGCGGCGTCTGCGGATTCACGAGCGCGCTGACGATCATGAGCGCCCCGGCCGTGTCTCCGGTCGGCTCGTACTGCAGCTGATACTCACGGACCGCGCCGGCCATGGCTGAGGCGGGCAGCAGCAGCGCAAGCGCGAGTGCAAGTGCGATCGTGCAGCGGATGCGGATCATCGTGCTAACCTCCGGAATCGTTCGGTCGAGGCGCCATTGTAGCGCAGTGCCATCGAGAAGATGTGGAGGACTGGCGGAGCCGCGATTCAGGCGCGCGAGGCCGCCTCGGCAGCGGCGATCGTGTTCACCATGAGCATCGCGCGGGTCATCGGCCCCACCCCGCCGGGGACCGGCGTGATCGCCGAGGCGATCGGCTCGACGCTCGCAAAGTCAACGTCGCCGACCATGCCCTCGTCGGTGCGGTTGATGCCCACATCGATGACCACGGCGCCCGGCTTGACGTATGAAGCGTCGATCATCTTCGGACACCCGATCGCGGCCACCAGCAGGTCGGCCTCGCGGCAGACAGCGGGCAGATCGCGTGTTCGGGAGTGGCAGACGGTGACGGTCGCGTTCGCCTCGAGCAGGAGCAACGCCATGGGCTTGCCGACGATGCTGGATCGCCCGACGACCACTGCACGCATGCCGGAAGGGTCGATGTCGTAGGCACGCAGCATCTCCATCACGCCTGCGGGCGTGCACGCGCGAAAGCCAGCCAGCCCGCGGACCAGCCGACCCAGGCTCTCGGGATGCAATCCATCGACGTCCTTGGCGGGCGCGATACGCGCGAGCACCGCCTCGGCATCCAGGTGTGCGGGAAGCGGCAGTTGCACGAGTATCCCGTGCACGGATTCGTCCGCGTTGAGCGCAGCCACGAGGCCCTCGACCTCGGACTGCGAGGTCGCCTCGGGCAGACGATGGTCGCGACTCTCGATTCCCACCGCAGCGCAGTCGCGCTCCTTCATCCGTACGTACGATGCCGAGGCGGGGTCGTCGCCCACAAGGACCACCCCGAGGCACGGCGTCACGCCGCTGGCCTTAAGCGCCCGCGCACCCTCCGCCGCACGCTCACGCACGGATGCAGCAACCGCCAGCCCATCGATGATCGTCGCCATGCCACAACTCCCAGCCTCGCGTGCCGTCCGAACCCTTGAGTGCGCAGTCAGTGTACCCGAGGCGCAACACCCCGGTCACTCGTTGAGCGGGTGTGCTGTGACCAGCTTGAGCACCTGTCGGAATCCGGGCGTGCCGGCACTCTCGAGCGCCTCGTAGATGACGGACTCGGCCACCGTGACATCAACACCCGCTGATCGCAGGCGCGCGAGTGCGACCTCGTGGTCGGCGCGGCGCCTCGAGCACACGGCGTCCGCGACGACGCTCGCCGCGTACCCCTCGGCAACGAGCGCGAGTGCGGTCTGCGTGATGCAGATGTGCGTCTCCATGCCCGCAAGGACGACGTGCCGGCGACCGAGCGCCTCGAGCCGTGCTGCGAATTCCGGCTCGGCCAGGCAGGAGAACGCAAGCTTGTCGACCGGCTCGTGCGCGCCGAGCGCCTCGCGGATCTCCGGGACCGTGTCCCCCAGCCCGTGCGGGTACTGCCGCGTCACCAGGACCGGAATGCCGAGGATCCCCGCTGCGCGCAACAGAAGCGCCGCGGTCGCCACCACCGGGTCGCGACGCTCCATCACATCGGCGAGCGAGCACTGCATGTCCACGAGCACGAGGACCGCCTCGGCTGCGCTGATGGTCATCGGCGATGTCACGGTGGTAGACCTCCTGTTCCGGCCCGACTGCACGGCCGCCATCCGTTCCCGAAGGCGACACCGCCCCTATTCTACCCAGCCGGAGGCGTCATCAATGGGTATGTTCACAACGATACCTATCCCCAGGACGAGGGAGACCGCCATGTCCGATGCACCGATCTTGGGTCCGCTCAATCTGGTCGACGACCTGGCCTCCGCTGGCGACTTCGAGAAGAAGCACACGCCGCATATCGACGTCGACGAGGTGGATGAGGGCCTGCTCGTGACCATCACGGTCGGGTGGAACGTTCCGCATCCCAACCAGCCGGATCACTACATCACCTGGATCGAACTGCTCGCCGGCGAAGCGCCGATCGCGCACTTCGAGCTCTCCCCGATCGCCACCGCCCCGGTCGTCTCGGTCGTGGTCAACGTCGATCCAGGGACGGTTCTCCGGGCGATCGAGCACTGCAACCTGCACGGTCTGTGGGCAGCCGACATCACGGTGTGACCCTCAGCGCACATCCCGCTGCCCGTCCCCGGACGGCACGAAGGCCCGCGAGAACGCGGGCCTTCGTCGTGCGAGGCGAGGGTGTGCGGAATCCTAGCTGACGCCCTCGTCGTTATCGCGCTCGCGCCGGAGATGCCCCAGCACCGCCACTGTGGTGCCTGCGATCACGATGAGCAATGCGATCGCGGCACCGATGACCACCTGCGGATCGTCGAACATGCGCTCACCCTCTCCCCTGCGACGGGCCTCCCGCGCCGCTCATGGCCATTGCGCCTTCGACGCCCAGCACTTCGGCCAGACGGCGCAGCCGACGAGACTCGGCGCGCTCCACCCGTGTGGTACCGCTCGTAGGCGTGTAGAAAATGCCATCGTACGACGGGTCGCCGTCTGAGATGGTCGTATCGCTCGAAATCGCGCGCTGAAGCGCCGCCAGCATCGGCTGCGGGTCCTTGAGAAACAGCATGCCCTCGGCATCGGCCTTCTCGTATGCCGTGCGGTGGAGCAGCCTGCCCCACAGGGTGACCATCCAGGCAGCGCCCACGACCGCCGCGTACGTGATAGCCGCGACGATCGCCATGAACACGCCGATGCCGATAACGGCGAGACAGCCACCTGCCGAGTCGGCGTCGTCGAGGCCGCTGGACAGGCAGCCGCAGCCGTCTGACAGGCCGCTGCATCCGTCGCCTGCAAGCGCATCCCCGCAGCCGCCGCTCGCACAGCCGCCGTCCGCACAGCCGCCACTCGCACAGCCGCCAGAGGCGATCGCCTTGCCCGACCCGCGGATCGCCTTGAGTGGACCCATGAGCGCTGCAAGCGCGGTCGCGAAGAGGATGTCGCCCGAGACGACGCGCGCGATAAGCGCCGCCGCTACCGCGCGCTGCTCGGCTTCGGGCATCGCGGACAGCAGGCCGCTCGTCACGCCGATGACCGCGCGGGACCGCGCAGTGCCGAGCGCATACGCGTTCACTGCCGGCGTATCGAGCACCACGATCCCCGGCGCCTGCGAAAGCCCGGCTGCGATCGCCATGTCGCCCACTGCACGCTCGAGGGCGGGATGGGTGCCCGGAGCGACCTGAACGCCCTTGAAGCGGTTGCGCACCCAGTCCTCGGCATTGGCCAGCTGCACGCCGGCGCCGATCGCGCCCACAGCAAGCAGGATGCCGAGCGACGCCAAGAGCGTCACGCCGAAGTCCCGCCAGTACCAGCCGCTGGTGAGGGTCTGATCGGAGGCGAATGCGAGCCCGATGAGCGTACCGGGAACCGCCACGAGCGCAGCGGTGAGTAGAAGTGCCGAGCCGGATACGAAGAACATCACGAACGAGGCAAGCTTCGCCCGGTTGCGATCCACCCGCACCCAGAGCGGCTGCGGCCGGAAGCGCAGTGGCCGCGTCGCCCCGTCAGACGGCGAGTCCCCGCCCATGGCCTAGAACAACCCGTCCTGCTGGGGCGCGTCGTCCGGTGCCTTGAGGCCGAGGTGCGCGTATGCGCGGGCGGTCGCCTGACGGCCCTTCGGCGTTCGCGCGAGGAAGCCGAGCTGCAGCAGATACGGCTCGTACACGTCCTCAAGCGTCTCCGGGTCCTCGCTCACGGCGGCCGCAAGCGTGTTCAAGCCCACCGGACGCCCCGCGAACGTGTTCGCGAGCGTGTCGAGAATGGCAAGGTCCATCCTGTCGAGTCCGACGTGGTCCACCTGGAAGAACGCGAGTGCCTCGGCGGCGATGTCCTCGGTGATGCGCCCGTCGTGCCGCACCTGTGCGTAGTCGCGCACGCGCTTCAGCAACCGGTTCGCGAGGCGCGGCGTACCACGCCCGCGTCGGGCGATCTCGGCAGCACCTTCATCATCGATCGACACGCCGAGGATGCTCGCCGAGCGGCGCACGATCGCAGCCAGCTCCTCGACGGTGTAGTACTCGAGCCGGAACGCCATGCCAAAGCGGTCGCGCAGCGGGCCGGTGAGCAGTCCCGTGCGGGTGGTCGCGCCGATGAGCGTGAACTGCGGCAAGTCGAGACGCAGGCTGCGCGCAGCCGGTCCCTTGCCGATGACGATGTCGATACTGAAGTCCTCCATCGCCGGGTAGAGAACCTCCTCGACCGCGCGGTTCAGCCGGTGGATCTCGTCGATGAACAGCACGTCGCGCGGCTCGAGGTTGGTGAGGATCGCGGCGAGATCGCCCGCACGCTCGATGGCAGGCCCGCTCGTCTGTCGCATAGCCACGCCCAGCTCGCTCGCGACCACACCGGCGAGCGTCGTCTTGCCCAGTCCCGGAGGGCCGGAGAGCAGCAGGTGGTCGAGCGACTCGTCCCGCGCACGCGCGGCGTCGATGAGCACGCCGAGATTGTCCTTCACCCGCTCCTGGCCGAGGTACTCATCGAGCTTGCGCGGCCGCAGGTTGCGGTCGATCTCGAGGTCGTCTTCGGTGAACTCGGCGGAGACCAGCCGCTCGCCCTCTTCGGGCGACAGCCCCTCGTTCTCCCACACGGTGCTCACAGCGGCTCACCCCCCGCAACCTCGACGGCTGCCTCGGCGGTCGCCTGCGGGGGCATCGGCTCGGGTACCAGAGCGGCGAGCGAAAGACCGCCCCACGCGCCGAGTGCTGCGGCGGGAGCGAGCAGCAGGATCACGATGCCGGTGATAGCCTGCATGTCCTCGGTCGAGCCGAAGCGCTCGGACAGCGGCACCGCAACAGCCACCTCGGCGAGGACCAGCACCCACAACACCATCGCAATCAGCCACACAGACCGCTTCTGAGCGCGCAGTGCAAACAGACCGAGGGCGAGCAAGACGAGGAGCGGACCGACGACCATCCCCATGAAGAGCCCCGCCGAGACCCCGCTCGGGCGCATCGCCAGCACGAGCAGCACCAGCAGCAACACCTCGCCCGCGGGAGCCCAGGTGGCAAGGAGGATCCGGCTCAGCGGGGGCCGTCCGGCAAACACCCAGATCCCGATCGCTGTCGGCACGACCACGGCCGCGATCAGCATCGGCACCATGAGGCTCTCCGGACGGGCCGCGAGCCCAAGCAGTAGACTGCCGATCACCAGGTGCATGAGCGGGGCGGCAAGCGCGAGCCGCCGCTTCTCCTCCGGCGTCCTCACGCGCCGCCTCCAAGCCGCTTGAGGGCGTGCTTGAGCATCGCCTGAACCTCATCGATCCCCTCGTAGCCCTTGAGCGCGATCGCCACCTCGGCCGAACTGAACCCCATCGACGCAAGCGCATCGGCGGCCTCAACGCCCGCACCGCCCCTCGAGGCTGAGCGCGCCTTGAGCTCGCCCGCACCGATCCTGTCCTTGAGCTCGATGATGATCCGCTGCGCGGTCTTCTTCCCGATGCCCGGAACAGTGGCGATCAGCGTGTCATCCTCGCGCGCCACAGCAGCGGCAAGGTCGGACGGTGAGAGCGAGGAGAGCGCCGAGAGTGCCACTTTCGGTCCCACACCGCTCACCGTGATGAACTTCTCGAAAAGGTCCTGCTCGTCCAGGCTTTCGAACCCGAAGAGCGTGAGCTCGTCCTCTCGGACATGGAGGTGGGTGAAGACGGTGACTTCATCGCCCTCGGCAGGCAGATGAGACAGCGAGCTCGTGGACATGTAGAGACGCAGACCGATGCCTCCGACCTCGATCACGCACGAGGAGGCACTCCGCGCGGTGATCCTGCCCGTAACCTGCGCGATCATCGGCGCCCGCCCCGCAGTGCGGCCGGCGTGCGGCTGTGCGCGTGGCAGATCGCAGCGGCTAGCGCATCGGCCGCGTGGTCCGGCTCGGGATCGTGCGGCAACGCGAGAAGCGATCGGACCATGTACTGCACCTGATGCTTGTCCGCATCACCCGTGCCGACGACCGCCAGCTTGATCTCGCCAGGGCCGTACTCGCCCACGCTGAGCGCCGAGGCGGCCAGCAGGGCAACGCCGCGCGCCTGACCGGTCGAAAACGCCGTCTTGGCGTTGTTGGAGAAGTAGACGCTCTCCACGGCGGCCTCCTGGGGCCGATAGCGTTCGATCACGCCGACGATACCGCAGTGGATCTCGGCGAGACGCTCGGCGTCGGGGCGGCCGGTCTCGGTCGTGATGCAGCCGTAGGCGAGGCACGTGAGGGCGCTCCCCCGCTGCTCGATGACGCCCCATCCGGTGTTCTTGAGACCGGGGTCGATGCCGAGCACGATCAACGTGACCCCCTGCCGACGACTATCGAACGTATGTTCAGTATAGCCCGCCGCGCCACTAGTCTTCCAGCGCCGCGGCGATCTCGTCCGTGAGCTCCATCGAGTGGTACACGGTCTGGATGTCGTCGGACTCCTCCAGCCGGTCCACGAGCCGGAACACCTTCTTCGCATCCTCGACCGTGACCGTCGTCGGGGTGATCGGCTCCATTACGAGCTCGGCGCCTTTGACCGGCGCCCCGGCCGCCTCGAGAGCGTTCTTGACCGCCATCATCTCGGCCGCCGCGGTGTAGACCACGTACGTGTCGTCGGCGACTTCCATGTCCTCACCGCCGGCATCCGCCACGAGCAGGAACATCTCGTCCTCCTCCGGTGCACCGGCGCGCTCGATCGCGATCTCGCCCTTGCGTTCGAACTGGAAGGCGACCGAACCGGTAGCGCCGAGGTTGCCCCCCGCCTTCGTGAACGCCGCGCGCACGTCAGCCGCGGTGCGGTTGCGGTTGTCGGTTAGCGCCTCCACGTAGATCGCCACGCCAGCGGCACCATAGCCCTCGTAGACAACCTCTTCGTAGGCCGCAGAATCCGCTCCGGCCGCAAACGCCTTCTTGATCGCGATGTCGATCTTGTCCTTTGGCAGCGAGTACGACTTCGCCTTGGCGATCGCCGCGGCAAGCGAGGCGTTGTTCTCGGGATTCGGGTCCCCGCCCGTCTTGGCCGCAACGGTGATCACGCGCGTCAGCTTCGAGAACAGGGCCGAGCGCTTCGCGTCGACCGCCGCTTTGCGGTGCTTCGTGGTCGCCCACTTGGAGTGTCCGGACATGTCGGGTGTCCCTTCTAGCGCGCGCCGATGACGCGATCGAGGAAGTACCGGTGGACCCGCGGGTCCCCGGTGAGTTCCGGGTGGAAGGTCGTAGCGAGCAGATCCCCCTCGCGGACGGCCACGGTCCGGCCGTCGTGTTGCGCGAGCACCTCGGCCCGATCGCCGACGTGCTCGATGAGCGGCGCCCGGATGAAGACGCCCCGGAAGGGATGGTCGAGGTGTGCGAAGGCCAGGTCCGCCTCGAACGAGTTCACCTGGCGCCCGTAGGCGTTCCGACGCACCGTCGCGTTCATCAGTCCGAGAGGCTCCTGATCGGAACGCGCGTCTGCGATCTCGGTCGCCATGAGGATCGCGCCGGCACAGGTGCCCCAGACGGCCATGCCCTCGGCGTGTCGGGTCCGGATGGCCTCGTAGAATCCGTACGTCTTCATGAGCTTCGCGATAGCGGTCGATTCGCCGCCCGGGATGATGAGGCCGGCCAGCCCCTCGAGCTGGTCCGGCAGGCGCACGGCGAGGGCCGAGGCGCCCAGCCCCTCCAGGTCGAGTATGTGCTCGCGAAACGCGCCCTGCAGCGCGAGGACGCCGACCCGCACGTCTACCAGCCCCGCTCCTGCATACGCTCGGCGTCGGGAATGTCGGAGATGTTGATGCCCACCATGGCCTCGCCGAGGTTGCGCGAAACGCGGGCGATGATGTCGGGATCGTTGTAGTGCGTCGTGGCCTCGACGATCGCCTTCGCGCGTGTGCTCGGGTCGCCGCTCTTGAAGATGCCGCTGCCCACGAACACACCGTCGCAGCCGAGCTGCATCATCAGCGCCGCATCCGCCGGCGTCGCGATGCCGCCCGCCGAGAAGTTCACGACCGGCAGCGTCTTGTTCTCGTGGACCCATTTCACGAGCTCGTACGGGGCCTGCAAGTCCTTGGCCGCCCCGAAGAGCTGCTCCTCACGCAGGCCGGCGATCCATCCGATCTCGTCCAGCATCGTGCGCATGTGCCGCACCGCTTCGACCACGTTGCCCGTCCCGGGCTCGCCTTTCGTGCGAATCATCGCGGCACCTTCGCCGATCCGGCGAAGCGCCTCGCCGAGGTTGCGCGCACCACACACGAACGGGACCGTGAAGTCCCACTTGTTCACGTGGTACTCCTCGTCGGCGGGCGTCAGCACCTCAGACTCGTCGATGTAGTCCACGCCGAGAGACTGCAGGATCTGCGCCTCCACGAAGTGGCCGATGCGGCACTTGGCCATGACCGGTACCGACACTGCTGCGACGATCTCCTCCACGCGCGTGGGGTCCGCCATTCGGGCGACGCCCCCTGCCGCGCGGATATCGGCGGGCACGCGCTCGAGCGACATGACCGCGACCGCGCCCGCGTCCTCGGCGATCTTCGCCTGCTCGGCGTTGACGACGTCCATGATGACGCCGCCCTTCAGCATCTCCGCGAGGCCGGTCTTGACCCGCTGGGTGCCGGTGATGGGGTTATCGCTCACGAGATCAGATCGCTCCTTGACATAGCGGGGACGCGAATCGACCCCGGGGGTACGTGCGTAGTGATTCTACCCGCGCCTGCCAGCACGAACAACCGCGACGGACGCGCTACTGCATCGAGATGTTGACGTCAGGCCGGATGACCTGCATCCATGTGTTGCCCGGCGAGAGCTTCACCTGCGTCCCGTCTGCCGCCTTGAAGACGGGCGGCGCATCGGCCGTGGCCTCCCAGGTGCAGTCGTAGCGCTGCCCGTTGCGGAACACGGTGGCGAGTCCGCTGCCGGTGAGCACGATCTCATAGGTCGTGCTGCCCGCCACGTCGGTGCTCGCCGTCTTATGCTGCGCCCACATGACAACCACGTTGGTCGCGCGGAGCTGCTCGCCGGTGCCCGCATCGTTGAACGCCTTGCCATTGTTCTCGCGGAGATACGACTTGGTCGCCGCATCGTACGTCCAGGTCACGGTGTTGTAGCTCGAGAACGGGATCGTGAACTGGGTGATCGTGGGCGTGCTCTCGGTGGAAGACGCGCGATCGAAGGTCAGCCCCGTGATGCTCATCGTCGCGGGCATTCCCCGCCTCTCACCTTCGGCGCGAAACGCGGACACGCTCGCAAACAAGTTGTGCGGAGCCGAATGCTTCTTCGAGCGGGTGAACGGCCCTGTAACACCCGCGTCCTCGCTCAGGTTCTCGATCCCGGCGGCGTTCACCGCGGCGTTGACGGCCGGGCTTGCGCCCGAGAAGCCGAACAACGCGTGGTACTGCGGCACGATGTAGGTGTCCGAGAGCCGCGCGGAGCGCACGGGTCCGAGCTCCTCGGGCGCCTGCGAGTGGAACATCGCGTTGAAGCGCGTGATGCCGCCCTCGGTGACGCTCTCGTAGACCACGTCGGCAAGCTGGAGGTTCGTCTGCGGACGCGATTCGACGGAGTTCTCGATCTTCACCGAGACGACGCGCTGCGTGACCGCTTCCGCCGAAGGCGCCTCAAGCCCCGTAAGGGGCCAGCGCGGCGGTTCGACCGGTTTATCGATGGTGCGCTCGGTGTCGGCCTCGGGCCAGGTGCCGACCACTTCCGGGCTTTCCTTCTTGCAGGCGACGAGCCCGCCTGCGGCCAGCGCAAGCGCGAGCACGACGACGAGCACGATCACGATCGTACGACGGGTCATGAACAAGCCTCCTTGGGTTCCCGACAAGGATAGAGAGGCAGGCCGAGGGGGTCAATGCGAACGCGGCATGGTGTGGACATGTCGTCACCCGGCCCCGGGGTGTCTACAATACAAGCGAGACGACGAGGAGCCCCATGGCCTGCTATCTGCTGCACGTGCTCGAACAACAGGACCCGCGCCCGTACGAGGATCCCGCGGTCAAAGACGTCGTCGGCACGCTGCCGCAGTTCTACTGCACGAAGTGTCAGCCGCTCCTGCGCCTTGCGCCAAGTGACGCCATCAAGTGCCTGGGACGCGAGGAGCCGTGCTGGATGGCGGCGGGAGGGCCACCGTGTCCCGAGGCGGAGCCGCCTTCAACCGACGCATGGGACCCGAAGACCCAGTTCTAGGGTGTGTCCCCGGCTTCCGCGCGCCCGAATGCCAGTGCCCGCCAGACCAGCCAGCCTCCCGCGAAGACCAGCGGCAGGGTGAGCAGCTGCCCCATCGTGAGCGACCCGAAGATGAATCCCAACTGGGCGTCCGGCTCGCGGAAGAACTCGATGCCAGTGCGGAACACCGCGTACAGCAGGAGCAGCGTGCCGACGATCAGCCCGTCTCCCCGCTTGCGGCGCGACAGCACCCACAGCACGCAGAAGATGACGAGCCCCTCGAGGACAGCCTCGTAGAGCTGTGAGGGGTGACGAGGCAGGTCGCCGGGTGCACGCGGGAACACCATGCCCCACGGTACGTCGGTGGTCCTTCCCCACAACTCGCCGTTGATGAAGTTCGCGACGCGTCCGAAGAAGATGCCGAGCGGCGCCCCCACGGCGCCAAGGTCGAACATCTGGAGTACCGGGATCCCCTTGCGGCGCGCCACAAGCCACCCCGCGAGCATGATCCCGATCAGACCGCCGTGGAACGACATGCCACCATCCCAAAACGCCAGGATCGAGAGCGGGTCGTCCCAGTAGGCGCCGACGCCATAGAACACGACGTACCCGATCCGGGCGCCCGCCACGAGCCCGATCACCGCAACGAGGACCATATCGAGCAGGTCGTCGTCGGTGAGCGCGACCTTCCAGCGCCTGATGAGTGACCGCGTCACCAGGCCCGCCACGATGAAGCCGGCCACGTACGCCAGCCCGTACCAGCGGATCGCGATCGGCCCGATCTCCAGCATGACCGGGTCGATGTTGGGATACGGGATCGCAGCGATCACATGGCCTCCAGCCGCGCGATGCGGTCCGCCAGTGGCGGGTGCGTGTTGAACAGAGCGTTCATGCCACCGGCGCGCTGAGCCTTGAGCGGGTTGGCTATATACAAAGACTCCGTCGCCTTGTTCGCCGAGCGCAGCTGATTCGGGTCCGCACCGATCTTCCGAAGCGCGCTCGCAAGGCCCGGCGGATAGCGCGTGAGCATCGCTGCGCTCGCGTCTGCCAGGAACTCCCGCCTCCGGCTGATCGCCAGCTGGATGAGCGATGCCGCGAGCGGCGAAAGGATCGCGAGCACAAGGGCGGCGATCATCATGATCGCCCCGAGCTGACCGGCTTCACTGTTCCGCCTGCGCCCACCGCCCCACCAGAAGCTGCGCAGCATCCACTCGGAGATGAGCGTGACCGAGCCGGCCAGCACGGCTGCGAGCGTCTGGAGCAGCGTGTCGTAGTTCTTGATGTGCGAGAGCTCGTGGGCGATCACACCCTCAAGCTCCTGCCGGTTCATCATCTGCACCAGCCCGGTGGTGAGCGCGATCGCCGCATTCTCCGGATTGCGGCCGGTCGCGAACGCGTTTGGGGCCGGATCGTCGATGAGGTACGCCCGCGGCACCGGCAGTCCCGCAGCGATCGCGAGTCCCTCCACGGTGTTCACCACGTACGGCTCGGTCTCGCGGGCCACCGGGCGCGCGTGGCTCAGCGCCAGCACGATCCGGTCCGAGTACCAGTACGAACCCCAGGACATGACGAACGCCACGACGAGCGCGAGCACGAGGCCGAGGTAGCCCCAATCCGTCGCCTGCCCGAACACGAAGCCGATGAGCGCGACGAGGAGCACGAACACCACGATCAGTGCCGTGCTCCTCAGCTTGTTCGACGCTATCTGATCGTACACGAGACTAGAACTGCACCTTCACCGGCTCTTTGGCCTCTTCGCCGATCTCGAAGTAGTCACGCGGCGAATGGCCGAACATGCCCGCCACCACGTTCGACGGGAACGTCTGCTGCGAGGTGTTGTACGTCATCACCGAGTCGTTGTAGAACTGCCGCGCGTAGGCGATCTTGCTCTCGGTACCGGACAGTTCCTCCTGGAGCATCATGAAGTTCTGATTCGCCTTGAGGTCCGGGTAGTTCTCCGCCAGAGCGAAAAGACTCTTCAGCGTCCCGGACAGCATGTTCTCGGCCTCGCCCTGCGCCTTCACGCCCTCGGCGCTCATGGCCGCACTGCGGGCCGCGACCACGCGCTCGAACGTCTCCTTCTCGTGCGCGGCGTAGGCCTTGACCGTCTCCACGAGGTTCGGGATCAAGTCGTAGCGGCGCTTAAGTTGGACGTCGATCTGCGACCACGCGTTGTCCACGCGGTTGCGCAGCGTGACGAGCCGGTTGTAGATGCCGATGACGGCGATGACCAGCACCACGAGCAGCAGCACCAGTCCACCCCCGCACAGCGTGAACCATCCCATCGTGTTCCTCCTCGATCGCGGTACCGAATCATGCGGCGCATGCTCTTTCCGAAGATACCCCAACTGAGCGGTGTCCGCCCACCGCTCGGGGTACACTCCTTCTCACGGTCCGATGCCCTCGGCACGCACACCTCGCGAAGACGGAGCCCTGCCTGTGATACCCATCCGCGACGAGAACCCGACCCACCGGATACCGTGGATAACGCTGCTGTTCATCGCCGCGAACGTCGCGGTGTTCATCTACGAACTCACGCTCGACCCGGTCGCGCTCGACGCGCTGTGGACTCGCTGGGCGTTCGTGCCGGGCCGGTTCGGCGCTGACCCGTTCTCGGTCGAACAGATCCTGACGCTGTTCACTGCGATGTTCATGCACGCCGGCTGGGTGCACGCGATCGGGAACCTCTTGTACCTCTGGATCTTCGGGAACAACATCGAGGACCGGTTTGGACCGGTCGGCTTCGTCGCCTTCTACCTCACCTGCGGGGTTGCCGCCTCGCTCGCCCAGTGGCTCGCTGACCCCGGGTCGATGGTGCCGATGATCGGCGCGAGCGGCGCGGTCGCCGGCGTCCTCGGCGCGTACATCCTGCTGTTCCCGGGCGCCTCGGTCGTGACGCTGATCCCTGTCTTCGTCTTCATCGAGGTCGCCCGCGTGCCGGCGTACCTGGTGATCGGATTCTGGTTCATCCTGCAGCTCGGCAACGGCCTCGTGTCGCTCAGCGCGGATGCTGCGGCAGCGGGCGGCGTGGCGTACTTCGCGCACATCGGAGGATTCGGGGCCGGTCTCGTGCTGGCGCTTCCTGCGGCGCTCGCGGCGCGTTCCCGAAGACGGGCACGCGCATCAGCCAGAACCCGGTGAATCAGTCCAGCTCGGCGAGCATGTCCTCAACGCACTCGATCGAGGCGAGCTGACGGCGGAAGTACTCGCAATACGGCTCGCCCGCGAGCTCGCGACGTGCCCGCAACTGCTGATCGGCCGAATCTTCTTCCTCGGCCTCTTCGTGCGCCCGCCTGCGTATCTCGTGGACGGCGCCTTCGTCGAGCTCCTCGGCATACCGGGCAAGCTCCATCGCGGCAACGAGAAGGTTCGGCACTTGCATCGCAGCGCGAAGCGACGCACCGCAGTGCGGGCACACGAAGACCACTTCGACGGACTCCGGCCCTCGGAAGACGACGGTCGAGATGTCTTCGAGACCCAGTTCCACACGGCCATCGTTGGGACAGATGAGCGTGAACTCCACCGGTCTCGCCTCCTCGCACTCTGTGTCTATGATACCGCCAGAGCGCCCGGATTGCTGTGCTAGTATCGCCGCATGCCGACGACCGAACCCCAGCAACTCGCATGCCCGTCCCACAGCGCGTCGTTCGCGCGGGGGATCAAGCTGGGCCTTCCTATCTTCCTCGGCTACGTGCCGGTGGGTGCGGCATTTGGCGTCGTCGCCCTCAGTCTCGGGTTCACGCCGTTCCAGGCGGTCGTATGCTCGGCGACCGCGCTTGCCGGCGCCGGACAGCTCATCGCACTCCAACTCATCGGCTCCGGCGCCTCGGTGATCGCCGTCGTTCTCACGACCGCCGTGGTCAACCTCCGGTACGTGCTGTTCGGAGCCGCCATGTCACCGCATGTGACGGGCGTCCGGCTTCCGGGACAAGCATTCCTCGCGTTCACCCTCACTGACGAGACGTTCGCCGTGAACATAGACGACCATCGGCGGTCGCTCGCGAACGCCTGGTCGATGGCGGGCGTCGGCACGATCGCCTGGACAGGGTGGGTGCTGGGCACCGCCGTCGGGGCATCTGCCGCCGGCGCCATCGGCGACCCCACGCGCTTCGGCGTACAGTTCGCCATGCCCGCGATGTTCACCGCACTGCTCGTGGCGCAGGCCGAGGACCGGCGCCATGTGCTCGCCAGTCTCGCCGCCGCGGCAATCGCAGTCGCCCTCATGCTGCTTCTTCCGGATCCCTGGTACCTCATCGCCGCGCCCATGATCGCCGCAACGGTCGCCACGGCGGTGACGCGATGAGCGCGGCCGCGCTGTGGGCGGTCATCGCAGGCATGGCGCTCGCGAACTTCGCGATCCGCTTCCCCTCGCTCGCCATCCTCTCCCGCGCCGAACTTCCGGGCTGGCTGAGACGCTGGCTCTCCTTCATCCCTGTGTCGGCGATGGCGACGCTCGTGGTGGGCGGCGTCCTGCGGCCCAACGGCGAATGGCTGCCGCCTCTGACGAGCCCGTACTTGTGGGCATCGCTCATCACCGGCCTCGTCTACTGGCGGTTCAGGAGCTTCCTCGGCGCCACCCTCGCCGGCGTCATCGCGTTTGTGGCGCTGCGCGCTGCCCTCGGGTAGACTCCCTGCGTGAGACCACACTCCCCGGGAGGCCCCATGTCGCTCGTTCACCCGTTCCGCGCCAGGATGTACCGTCACGATTCCGGCGCTGATCTCAGTACGCTGACGGCGCCTCCGTACGACGTGGTCACCCCCGAGCGCCGCGCCGAACTGCTCTCCGCCGAGCCGCACAACGTGGTCGCGCTCGAGCTACCTGAGGGCCCGCTCGACTCGAGCCTGCCTGGCAACCGCTACGAGACGGGCCGGGCGCTGTGGCAGTCGTGGTACGAGGAGGGCGTCCTCGTGGACGACGATTCGCCCGCGATCTACGTCGTGGAGCAGTCCTGGGAGTACGAAGGCCGCCACATCCGCCGGCGTGGGTTCGTCGCCGCTGTCCGCCTGCACCCGTTCGCCGATGGCGTGATCCTCCCCCACGAGCGCACGCTGCCCAAGGCGCTTTCCGACCGCCTCGATCTCACGCGCTCCACCGCAGCGAACCTGAGCCAGGTCTTCGGCCTGTTCTCCGACCCTGCTGGCGAGACCGACGGCATCTTCGATGCTCACATCACCACGGACCCGATGTTCACCGCGACCGATGCCGAAGGGGTGTTGAGCAAGGTCTGGGCGATCCGCGACGCCGGCACCATCGACGCGGTAGCCGGAATCATCGGCGAGCGCCCCGTCTTCATCGCCGATGGTCATCACCGATACACGACCGCACTCGCATACCGCGACGAGCGACATGCGGCCGACGCGGCGCTCGGCCACCCCACACCCGCCGATGCCGCATACGACTTCGTCATGATGACGCTCGTGAACATGGACGATTCCGAGCTGGTCGTGCTCCCAACCCATCGACTCGCGCGGGCAGATGGTCCGTTCGACGCTGTCTCGTTCTGGGAAGCCATGGCGAGCACCTTCGACCTCCTGGAGCCGCCCTCGCCCGTCCCCGCCTCGGTCGGCGACACCGGGCGCACGACGTTTCTCGTTCGGACCGCCGACGGCACCACACGCATCGCCTCGCTTCGCGCGGATGTCGATCCGGCATGCGTCATCACTGCCGATCGCTCAGACGAGTGGAAGCGCCTCGATGTCACCGTGCTCCAGGAGTTGGTGCTCAAACCACTCTTCGGCATCGATCCCGACCAGCCCGCTACGCTTGAGCGCCTCGGATTCGCCAAGGATGCGCACGAGGCTCTGCAAGTCGAGCATGCCGATGCCGCCTTCGTCGTCGCACCGACCAGGATGGACCAGCTCCGGGCGGTGGCGCTCGCGGGTGATACGATGCCGCAGAAGTCCACGTACTTCTACCCGAAGCTGCTCTCCGGGCTGCTCTTCCGCTCGCTCGCCTAAGCCCGACGACCTCCCACACCGGGAGCATTGCGCTCCACGAGCTTCGGGCAATCCGGCGACAGGCGGCACGCTTCACACCGCGGTTCCCGGGGGCGACACCAGTCCCGGCCGACCAGCCACGCTGCGAGATCGAGTGAACCTGGCGCTTCGGGACACGCACGCTGGGCGGCTGCGCGTATCGCGGCAGGCGTATCCTCGGCGGCCAGACCGCTGCGCAGGAACACGCGCCTCACATGGACGTCGTACGCTACCGAACCGCACTCGGCCCCTTCGAGATGCACGCCGAAATAGCGCATGAGAAGCTCAACGGCCATCGCTGCCTTCTTCTCGCCGATCCCGTCGAACTCGAGTAGGCGTCGAGTCACCTCCAGCACGTGCGTCCCCGGCTCCCAGATCGCCACCGCGCTGCCGCCGTAGTCGCGCAGCACGCGCGCGGCTGCGGCGCAGACCCACACCGGAAGCGTGTGGACGAAGCGGTGGAGTGCGGGCGGTGCGGCGATCGCGGCGGCAACGGGCCCGGGCTCGGCCGCCAGTCGGCTCAGATCGAAGTGACCGAGCCGCTCGGCCAGTACGTAGGGCGCAGCCCATGCGCGCTCGGCGGGAACACCCTGCGTAAACAGGACGCCGATCAGGAACGCCTCGGGACAACGCTTCACGAACGCGTCCGCTTCGGGCAGAACAGTGAAGGCGCCGCCCGTCTGCGCGGCGCCTGCCGCTGCGAGCTCGTCGCTGAAGAGGCGCAGCGCCCGCGCGACATCCACGCCGCGGTGGGCCATCAGAGGCGCGGCCCGTTCGACAGGAAGAAGACGCACCGCGTGCACGTCTCCTTGGCAGCCGCGCTGAAGTCGATCTCCGGGTTGAAGACGAGCATCGGATCCCCGGTGACCTGATGCGTCGGCCGGTCGCAGGCGGCGTAGTGACAGCCAAGCGGGCACTGCTCGTCGGGGTCGATCGCGTGCGGGCACCGCCCGCGCATCTCCTCATCGCACCCACGCTGAGACCAACACGCCACTGAACCTGCCTCCTTCATATCGCAGCCACGCACGCAGGCTGCTATTGTATCCGGATAGCGCCTTCCGCCGAAGCCCCGACCAGCGATTCAGCGGCGCTTCGTGTCGTCCGTCCGCACCAGGACGGCGCACCGTCCGTACTGTCCGTGGATCGCTTTCGTACCCGAAGGTGAGCTGATGAGCATTCCCGCCCTCGACCACTACGCCACGATCATCGCAGGCGCCGGCCCGGCCGGCGTTCTCGCAGCACTCCACGCCGCCGAGCGAGGTCCAGTCCTGCTGGTGGAGTCGGGTGCGCTGCCGCGCAACAAGAGTTGCGGTGGCATGCTCCACGAGCTGTCGATCGAGACCCTCCGACCCTACGGCGAGGTGCCCGAGAGCATCGTCAGCACGCCTCGGACGATCAACTTCCGCTACCACGACTGGGACCGCGGGATCCGCAAGGTCACCGCGCTTGAATTCCTCAACGTCAGCCGCGCCGGCTTCGACGAATGGCTTCTCGGGCTGCTGCCCGACAACGTCGAGGTGGCCCCCAAGACGACTCTGGCCGGGTTCCAGCAGTCCGCCGAGCGAGTCTCGGTCACACTGGCTGACGGAGAAGAGCGCACGACCGCGACCGCCGACCTGCTCATCGGCGCTGACGGAGCGCGCTCGCAGGTCCGCCGCATCCTCGGCATCCGGGAATCGGCCAGCTACGTGACGCTCCAGGACTTCATCACGATCTCGGCCCCGATCGAGCCGTACTTCGATTGCATCTACATGCGTGACATCGGCGACGAATTCGCGTACGCGTACGTCGTACCGAAGGGCGACGTCGCGCTGATCGGCTCCGTCTTCTACCCCAAGACGAAGCGACCCTGGGAGAAGCAGGACCGCGTGGTCTCGCTCCTGCGGGAGCGGATTCCGCAGCTTGGCGAGAAGGTGCACCGTGAGTCGGCCGCCGCGCTCTTCCTGCGCTCCCCGGACGACATACTGCCGGGCCACGGGCGAGTGCTGCTTGCCGGTGAAGCGGGCGGGTTCATGTCGCCGTCGTCAGGCGAAGGCATCTCGTACGCGCTGCGCACCGGCCGGGACGCCGGCCGAGCCGCGGCAGGAGATCCCGCTGCCGCTCTCGACCGCTACCTCGAGCTCACCGCCCCGATCCGCAGCGACATCCGCCGCCGCTTCCGCTGGCTACCGTTCATGGAGTCGCGCGCGGGCAAATACCTCGCCGGCTTCGTTCCTGCGCCCATCGTGAGCAGAGTGACCGAGGGCCTCTAAGCGACTCTCGCAAACGCCGGTTATCGGCGACCCTTGTAGGAGCGGCTCGGCGTCGGTTCGACCTGCCCCTGATACTTGCTGCCGAGGCCGGGCGTGCCGTAGGGGCGGTCCACGGGCGTCGTCATGCGCATGAACGAGATCTGCCCGATAGCCATACCGGGAGTCAGCACGATCGGGAGATTCGCGACGTTCGACAACTCGAGCGTGAGCGTCCCGTTCCACCCCGGATCGATATAGCCTGCGGTCGAGTGGATGAGCAGCCCGAGGCGGCCGAGCGACGACTTGCCCTCGAGCCGCGCGACGATGTCGCTCGGCAGGGTCACCTTCTCGACCGTCGCACCCAGCACGAACTCACCGGGGTGCAGGACGAACGGTTCTTCCACCGACGCCTCGACGAGGTCCATCAACCCGCGCTGCTCCACCGACGGATCGATGTACGGGTACCTCGAGTTACGGAACACCTGGAACTGCGTACCGAGATGCAGGTCGATGCTCGAAGGCTGGATGTCCGCAGAATCGCACGGATCGACCACGATCCGGCCAACGGCCATCTCCTCGATTATGGAGCGATCACTGAGCACCATCGCGTCGGCCTATGCGCACTTGCTGAAGCCACACGCACGGCATACCGCGCAACCGCTCTCGTGCTCGAGTGCGCCACCGCACTCGGGGCATGCGCCCGCGAGGTTGACGAGTTCGTCGGTGTTCTTCGAGACCATCGTGGACGCGGTCCCGGTCTCCATCCACTCAAGGTAGTGCTCCATCGCGATGCCCACCGCGTCCGCGCACGAGAGCACCTTGCCGCCCTGCGCCCACGCGGGGCTGGGGCACCGGATGCCACGGAGGTGCTTCAGGATCGCCTGCGGATCGACACCGGCGCGCAGGGAGACCGAGATCATCCGCGAGAGCGCCTCGGACTGGCTTGCCGCACATCCGCCGGACTTGCCCATTTGTGTGAAGACCTCGCACAGACCCTGCTCGTCCGAGTTGATGGTTACGTAGAGGTTGCCGCAGCCCGTCTGGATCTTCTCGGTCCTGCCCATCGTCACCGAGGGGCGCGGACGAGGCTCGATCTCACCGTGGCGCGCAGGCTCTGCTGCGGCGCCGGCCTTCCCCGTCTTGCCCGTGGAGAGGACCTGGTTCTCCTTGCTGCCGTCGCGGTAGATGGTGACACCCTTCACGCCCAGTTCGTGCGCGAGGTCGTACACGTGACGCACGTCCTCGACCGTAGCCTCATTGCTGAAGTTGACGGTCTTCGACACTGCGTTGTCGGTCGACTTCTGGAACGCCGCCTGCATGCGAACATGCCACTCCGGCGCTACTTCGTGTGCAGTCACGAACACGCGCTGGATGTCGGCGGGCACGCCCTCGACGCCGGCAACCGAGCCGTGCTCGGCGATGAGCGCCATCAGGTCACGGCTGTAGAAGCCCTGCTTGAGGGCGAGGTCCTCGAACAGCGGGTTCACCTCGATGAGCCGATCGTTGTCCATAACCGTGCGGACGTACGAGACAGCGAACAGCGGCTCGATGCCCGAGGAGCAGTTGGCGATGATCGAAAGGGTGCCCGTGGGGGCGATGGTCGTGACCGTAGCGTTCCGGAGACGGATGCCCTCGGGAGTGTCGTAGACCGAGCCCTCCCAGTTCGGGAACACCCCACGCTCCTCGGCCAGCTTCATCGACGCCTGGCGCGACTCGGCCAGGATGAATCCCATGATCTTCTCACCAAGTGCAACGGCTTCCTCGGAGTCATAGCCGATGCCTATCATGATCAGCATGTCGGCCCAACCCATGACGCCTAGGCCGATCTTGCGGTTGCCGTGCACGAGCTCGGCGATCTTCGGCAGTGGATACTCATTGACTTCGATGACGTCGTCGAGGAAGCGCACGCCCCGATGCACCACGTCCGCGAGGCGGTCCCAGTCGAGGTCCGGGCCGGACTCGGTGTATCGGACCATCTTCGAGAGATTGACCGAGCCGAGGTTGCACGCCTCGTACGGGAGTAGCGGCTGCTCCCCGCACGGGTTAGTGGACTCGATCTCGCCAAGCGCCGGCGTGGGGTTCTCGCGGTTCATACGGTCGATGAAGATGATCCCGGGATCTCCCGTGGCCCACGCCATCTCCACGATGAGTTCATAGACCTCCCGCGCATCAAACTGGCCTGCGGGCTGACCGTCGCGCGGATTGCGCAGGTCGTACGGCGCGCCCGCGGCGACCGCGTCCATGAAGTCCTCCGTGAGCGCGACGGATATGTTGAAGTTCTGGAAGTCGCCGTCGAGCTTGCACTTGATGAAGTCCATGATGTCCGGGTGGTCGACCCGGAGGACGCCCATGTTGGCGCCCCTGCGCGTTCCGCCCTGCTTGACGGCCTCAGTGGCCTGGTTGAACACCCGCATGAAGGAGATCGGTCCGCTGCTCACGCCCTGCGTTGAGCGCACCTGATCGCCAGCCGGGCGCAGCCGCGAGAACGAAAAGCCGGTTCCACCACCCGACTTGTGGATGATCGCGGTGTCGCGAACAGCGCCGAAGATCGAATCCATCGAATCCGCCACCGGCAGGACGAAGCAGGCCGACAGCTGCTGGAGCTCGCGACCTGCGTTCATCAGCGTGGGGGAGTTCGGCAGGAACTCAAGGGAGGTCATCAGATCATAGTAGTCGCGGGCGGTCTCTGCGACCTGCTCCGGTGTCGCGCCGAACCTGGCCTCAGCCGACGCGATGTTCTCCGCCACACGAATGAACATGTCCGAGGGACGCTCGATCGGTTGCCCGTCGTCGTCCTTCTGCAGGTACCGCTTCTGCAGGACCTTCACGCTGTTCGGCGACAGCGTCTCATCGATGGTCCTGGAGTACGTGGCAGTGTCCTGCTCGGGCATTGTGGCTCCTCCTCGCGGTGTGAACATGAACGGCCACCGCGTCCCCTCGGACCCCCGGTGACACAAGATGTTGCGATTTCACAGTCTACCGCCGCTAGATATGGGGTGCAATCATCGCCTGACGAACGGTAGTGCCGAACGACCGGGCGGTAGCCAAGGACGGTGCTGCGGCACAAGCACACTGACGAGCGCGCGCCGCAAACACGAAACGCCGCCCATCGGGCGGCGTTTCGTTGGACACCCCGTGATCGGGCGAGGCTATACGGCCTCGACCCGCACGACCTCCGGGATTTCGTCTTTCAGTACGCGCTCGACACCGTTGGCCAGCGTGAGCTGCGACATCGGGCAGCCACGGCAGGCGCCCTGGAGCGCAACCTTGACCACACCGTCATCCGTGACTTCGACAAGCTCGACGTCGCCACCGTCGGCCTGAAGGGCCGGCCTGATCTTGTCGAGTGCCGCCTGTACGCGTTCTCTCACAAGTGCTCTCCTTCCGAATCGTCCGGCGAGAAGCCGGGACGCTCGTGCTCCTGCGCACACGGGGAAGAACCCCCGCTCGTGCCACATCCGGGCACAGGCGCGATTCTAGCAGAAGGCGTGCCGTTCCCGCCTCTCGGCCGGAACCGCGCCGCGCGAGCGTCACCGCCCTGCGAAAACGACAGAGCCGTCGGATGTGTTCAGCGACGTCCTACTCTCCCACGGACTACACCGCAGTACCATCGGCGCTGGAGGGCTTAACTTCCGAGTTCGGAATGGGATCGGGTGTACCCCCTCCGCCAAAGCCACTGAACACATCCGACGGCTCATGACCGTCGAGTGCACGCACTCTTCTGCTTTCAAATACGGCCTCAGACGGTGCGTCCCGCACCCTGAGAGCTGCATAGCGAGTCGGAAAAGTTGAATAGAAGATCAAGACCTCGGCCTATTAGTACCGCTCGGCTGAACACATTGCTGCGCTTACACCTGCGGCCTATCAACCTCGTAGTCTACGAGGGGCCTTACCTGGTTAACCCAGTGAGAGACCTCATCTTGAGATGGGCTTCCCGCTTAGATGCTTTCAGCGGTTATCCCGACCGAACGTAGCTAACCAGCAGTGCCGTTGGTCGACAACTGGTACACCAGAGGTTCGTCCATCCCGGTCCTCTCGTACTAGGGACAGCCTCTCTCAAGTCTCTTACGCCCGCGGAGGATAGGGACCGAACTGTCTCACGACGTTCTAAACCCAGCTCGCGTACCGCTTTAATTGGCGAACAGCCAAACCCTTGGGACCTACTACAGCCCCAGGATGCGATGAGCCGACATCGAGGTGCCAAACCCTGCCGTCGATGTGGACTCTTGGGCAGGATCAGCCTGTTATCCCCGGAGTACCTTTTATCCGTTGAGCGACGGCCATTCCACTCTGAGCCGCCGGATCACTAGCACCGACTTTCGTCTCTGCTCGACTTGTAGGTCTCGCAGTCAAGCTCCCTTGTGCGCTTGCACTCTACGATCGATTGCCAACCGATCTGAGGGAACCTTACGCGCGCCTCCGTTACATTTTAGGAGGCGACCGCCCCAGTCAAACTACCCACCTGACACGGTCTCCTGCCCGGATAACGGTGCAGGGTTAGACCTCCGGCCCGACGAGGGTGGTATTCCAACGGTGGCTCCACCGAAACTGGCGTCCCGGCTTCATAGCCTCCCACCTATCCTCTACACGACGAACCAAAGATCAATGTCAAGCTATAGTAAAGGTTCACGGGGTCTTTCCGTCCTACCGCGGGTAATTCGCATCTTCACGAATAATACAATTTCGCCGAGTCTATGGTTGAGACAGCGCCCAAGTCGTTACGCCATTCGTGCAGGT